>JBGTLM010000345.1:0-28421 GCA_041744135.1 Pyrinomonadaceae bacterium | reverse complement strand
CGTCTTATTGACATCCGGCGAATTAACGCACCCACTAGTGATCGAAGTGAACGGGAAAGTGCTTGTGCAGCTTTGGACCAGGCCGGGAATTCTCCCTGCTGCTGCTGTCACCTGGAATGATGAGATGGTGTCAAAGGCCATACCGTAGCCAAGGCGTATCACACTCTTGCTGCTGTCACCGAAGATGGTATGCAAAAGACCCGTCTTAAAGTCGGGGCTGTAGGCTAGGCCGAAGCGCGGTCCAATGGCGCCGTTGAAGCTACCCTCGTACCAATGTTTGGCTTTGACGAACGTTACCGCACCCGGTTGATTGACGGCGGGAGTTGCCGGTAACGGTGTTCCAGCGATCGGTGTGCTCGCGACGAACACGCTACCCTCGGGCGACGTGTTGGCGGGCGGATTGATTTCCCAGCGAGCGCCGTAGTTTAAGGTTAGGTTTGGCCGGACTTTCCATTCATCCTGAAAGTAAAAGTTGTATTGATCCAGATTATGCTTTTCAGCATACAAGGTGATGCTGTCGGCCGTCCTAAACGGCAGGAAAACGTCGTCGCCAAGGTTAGAAATGAAGGTCTGAGAGATTCTTGCCGGCAGTCCATAGACAGTATTGATGAGATTGCCCAAAGTGACCAGATCGTCGGATGTGTTTATGTTGCCCGCAGCTGCAAAGCCACCTCCAGCGGCGGTGAAGGGGTCGCGATTCGCCTGCGAGAACGTGACTGAAGGCGTTACGTTGATGCCCCCCGGCTGGCCGCGTTGATCGACGTGACGATAGAAGCGCAAGTTAGCGCCGACCCGAAAAACATGGGCGCCATGGACGAAACTCAAGTTGTCCAGAAGCTGCGGCGTCGTAACCCATCGCGCCGTTCGCGGCGTGTTGATGTAGGGCTCGCTTATGGTGGTAAAGTCAAAAGGCGGAACATCCGGCCAAGCGGGATTCGCCTCGCCTTGAGTGAAAAGGAAACCGAAGCGCGCAAAGCCGGCAGTAAACTCGTTGACAACTCGAGGCGAGATCACCCTCCGATAACTGATTGCCAGGTTTGATGTGCGCCGATACACTTCACCCAGCGGCGGGCCGTCGGGATAAACCTGCGGCCTGCCGTTTAACGGATCGCCTTTTAAGGTGTTGTAGTCGGAGAAAAGGTAGCGCACAAACATACTGTTATTTTCATTGAAATTGTGATCCACGCGCGCCGCGTAAGCCGGCCCTCTGACTGCTGTCGGCGGATTCCACAAAAATGCAGCGGTGTTCAGACCATCACCACTTGAAAAGTTGTTTGGTGAAGGGACCGGGGTCAGAATCGTTGCCACTGCGCTATCAAGAGTTCTCCCGGCAACGTTGTTTGGATTGTTTGCGGCCGAACGAATGTCATAAGTACGAATACAGCGACGCGAGGTCGGCGTTGCACACGTACCTATGCCGGCGATCAGCGCTCCGGTACTAGGGTCCACAAGCAATGGCGAATTCCGCGTTATCGTGGTCCCCGCAATGGTCAATGGGTTATCGGAATCGGGGACGAAGTAGCGGAACATCCCGTTCCGTGCGCTTGGCGTGTAAACGACGGGTATTCCAAAAGTCTGATCTATCGGTTGGGTGAAGTCGATCCGGCTAAATTGGTAGCTGCCAAAAAAGAAGGTCTTGTTTTTCTTGATCGGCCCTCCCATTTCGAACCCGTACTGACCCATCCTGATCAGCGGCTTCGGCGTATTTTGCGCATTAGCGAAGAACTCATTAGAGTTAAGGGCCTCATTTCGAAGGAAGAAAAACCCGGTGCCATGATATTCGCTCGTTCCGCTCCGAGTTGCGATCGAAATAGATGCGCCGCTATTGCGACCCTCTTCCGCGGTAGCGTTGTTGGTAGTGACTTTGAATTCCTGAACATTATCAGGATTGATGCGATAGAGATTGCTGACCGGGTTGGGCACCGACGACTCGTTTGCCTCGATTCCGTCGATTGTCACGTTATATGCGCGGTCACGCGCGCCATTAACGTGCACGCCCGAGCCGGCAGCGCCCGCTGATCTCTGCACCACGCCAGGCTCCAGAAGTAGCAGAGTGAGAGGATTGCGACCGTTGAGTGGCAGGGCTTCGATAGCCTTCTGGTCGACCACGTTTCCGATGGTTGCATTAGCTGTTTGGAGTTGTTCCGTTCCACCTTGAACAGTTACCACCTCCGAGACCTGCCCTATCTCCACCGCCACATCCACCGTCAACGGGGTGTTAACCTCGACCTTATTCCCGGTGTGCTGGAACTTCTTAAAACCAGCCCGCTCGACAGTCACGGTGTAGTTTCCGACCGGTAAGGAATCGAATGAATAGACACCGGCTTCTGTCGTTGTTTGAGTGTGCGATACTCCTGTAGCTTCATTGGTCACGGTGACGGTGGCGCCGGCGACGGAGTCTTGTTTTGCATCAACCACGCGACCTCCGATGCGCGAAGTTCCGGTCTGGGCGGTCGCTGCTACCACCGTAATTGCCAGAAGCACAAACAAAGCAGGAATCAAGCGCTTGAATTTCGGCATGGACGTCCTCCTAGTGTGGGTTGGGCGAAACCGTCAAACCTGTTTTCGCAGGCGTACTCTTCCAGATGGATAGTCTTGTAATTACGGCAATTTAAAAAGGTAGCTGGCAGACGGTGGTTGGTACTTCTTCAAAGAATCGACGCAGCCACACAATCTAAGTCACGTGCGCTCGGATTGACGCTACTGCCCTTTGAAGCAACGCAAGTATATAACCAGAAAATTTTGGGTCAAACCCTTCCCCCTAAAATACGGCAAGCAGGAAGGTTTCGTTGTTGCTGCCGAGTCTCAAACAATCTAAGAGCAGTGACAAACATCCGAAACTGGCAAGAGTGATCCATTTTTTCGGTAGGAAGCTAAATTTGCTGAGTACGGAAACTCCTTAACAGTCGGGCTACCGTCCCGGCGCGCTGCGACTCGCAGTGGCAGTGGCCCGACTGGCAGGGAAGGCTCCTCAAGCTTGCTGCCCCTTCCGTACCAGGTTGATCAGATAGATCTTTCTCCTGGGTGCGAGGAATGTTCAATCCGAGTTTAGTATCAGCAGTATTTATCGAAATGATAAGAATCTTTAGCTACCATTATCCGACAAGCGCACATATAATTGCGGCCTGACATCGGCAATCATCTGGGCGTTGAAGTTCTTTCCGCCGTTTCTGAACAAACGAATACAGCTCCTGCATGACAGAAAGCTTCGTCATGCATGAAGCGTCGGCTTGTTTTTAATTGACCGGCCAACGACTGGTCTGTCATCAGAAGAAACCAAAGCGTGATCGTTCGGGTTCCAGCCCTATCCGCTAGCCCCATTGCAACCTGTTGAACTAAAGGAGTCTCGAAGATGAGAAAAAGTAGCAGCACTACTCTCTGGTTTTCTATTCTTGTTTGTCTGTGCGCGAGTTCGGCGTCCCTTGGCCAAGGCACGGCATCGCGTGTAACAGGTACGGTCTCAGATGAGAAAGGTGCAGCGGTACCGGGCGCCGTAGTGACGCTCAGGAATGAAGCGGTTCAGACTTCACTCACCACAGAAACCACCAGCAGTGGAAGCTACGTCTTCGACTCGGTGCAGGTTGGCACTTATACCGTTACCGTCGAGAAGCAGGGTTTTAAGAAATATGTGTCGACGGAAAATCAGGCGAGCGTCAATCAGCCGACAACGGTAAATGTGCTTCTCGAGGTTGGCGCCATTGAGCAGGTGGTTCAAGTCATTGCGTCGGCTGAGGTTGTGCAAACAAGCAGCTCGGGCAACTTCGGCAACACGGTCGAGCAGCGGACGTTGGAATCCTTGCCCATTGTCGGCGTGCGCGGGCGCAACCCACTGGCGCTTATTAACCTACAGCCTGGCGTGGTTAGCGGCGCCAATACGGGCGGCGGCGTTCACGTCCACGGCTCGCGCGACCGCGCTTTTAATTTCACTCTCGACGGCATAGACATCAACGAGTCGAGCGCCGGCGGCGGGAACTTCACGCCGCTCCGACCGAACCCGGACTCGTTGATCGAGTTTCAGGTCGTGACCGGTAACTTTACCGCCGAATTGGGGCGTAGTAGCGGCGCGCAAGTAACACTCGTAACCCGTTCCGGGACGAACGACTTTCACGGCAACCTCTTCGAGTTTTACCAGACGCCGCGCTTCATCGCGAACGACTACAACAACAACATTAACGGGATTGCGCGAGGGCAGTTCGTCCAGCACATTTTCGGCGGTAGCCTCGGCGGACCCGTCTACTTCCCACGCGTCGGCGAAGGCGGCAAGGCACTCTACAGTGGACGCAACAGGACCTTCTTCTTCTTCAATCTGCAACTCCTCCGGACATCCCAGAGCATAGCCCGGACTCGCACGGTGCTAACACAGCAGGCGCGTCAAGGTATGTTCCGTTATGTGGCGGGCGGGCGGAACAACCCGGCGGGCGTAACCGGTGCTTCCGTGGACGCAAGCGGTAATCCGCTTTTCCCAGCGTGCACTGCCGCCGTCACGACCAATTGCTTAACGAACTACAGCGTCGCGGCTAACGACCCGACGGGATTCGGTCTCGACCCTACCATCCAGCAAATTATTGGCCTGACGCCCCTACCGAACAGCTTCACGGCGGGCGGCGACGGGTTGAATTTCGCCGGGTTTAACTTCCTCGCGCCGCAGACCGAAAAGCAGTACGACATGGCCTTCAAGATCGACCATACCTTTAACGAGCGCAACACGTTGTACGTGCGTTACGCGCAAGGCGAGCAAAACACGATCGGCGACTCTGGTAACGGTAACACCAACACCGGCCTCATCCCCCTCAACGCCGGCGGGCCCTTCGCCTTCCCGACTTCGGCGCGCAACATCGACACGCTCCGCAACCCGAAGAACCTCGCCGTCAACTACCGTTGGACTCCGACTGCGACAATCACGAACGAGCTCGTGGTCGGCTTCAATCGCTTCACCTTCAGCTTTGATAACGCCGACCCAAACGCGAACTCAAACCCACCCTTCGTATTCAGTTGCGTGACGGGTAGCGGTTGTCTCGACATCACCAATCCCATCGACAACAGCCCGACGGTCAACAACGCGCGCAGCCTCCGCACCTACCAGTTTGTTGATAACCTGAGCTGGCTGCGCGGCTCGCACACCTTCAAGTTCGGGACCAACCTGCGTTACCAGCAGCATCTCGATAACCGAGGCGGCGCAGGAGGCCTCGGTATCAACCAGCTCGTAGACTTTAGCCGGTCGGCCAATGCACCACCCGTTAACCTTACCTCGCCGGCGGGCATCAATACAGCGAACGACCGTCCGCGACTCGAGAGTCTCTACAACGTGCTGCTCGGTCGCGTCGGCAACATCGGTCAGGGTTTCGTCGCCGCCAGCGACACCGCCTTCGGCCCGCCGGGCTCGCGGTTTCCCTTCGACGCGCGCTACCCGGAGTACGACTTCTATGGGCAGGACACCTGGAAGCTTCGTTCCAATCTGACACTCGACTTCGGCGTTCGCTATGAGGCAAAACTCTCGCCCAGGTCCGCGGGCAACCTGCCAATCCTGCGTCCTAACAGGCCGATACGTCTCGGCGAAGCTCCGGCGAACGACCTGCGCTTCGACGAAGGCGAGCTTTTCGACAGCGACTTGAACAATTTTGCGCCGACCATCGGCTTCGCCTGGGATCCGTTCAGCGACGGCAAGACTTCGGTGCGGGGCAACTTCCGACTGGCCTATGACCGCATGAATACGTTTGTGCTCTCCAACTTCATCTATAACGCCGCGCCGGGGGCGACCTTCGGCGTCACCAACACCACCTTCGGCCAGCAGGCCAACGAGCGGGGACGCATCCGATTTGGTCTGCCGGTGCTCGCCCCGCCCGCCTCCGCGACGCCGCAAGCGCTGCGCCAGCCGCCCCGGTTCTCCAGCAATAGCATTACGGTTGTTGACCCTAGCCTCCGCTCGCCGAAGACTTATCAGTGGGGTGTAAGCTTACAGCGTGACGTAGGTTGGGGCTCTGTCGTCGAAGTGAATTATATTGGGCGCAAGGGCGTCGGCCTGTACGGCGCTTACGACGTTAATCAGGTGAACATCTTCGCGCGGGACCCCCGTTTCAACGAGAACTTCCTCGAAGCCTTCAACACGCTGCGCAGCAGCTCGACAGCGACCAGCCCGCTGATAGACGCGCTGCTCGCGGGTGACCCGCGCCGCGGCACGCAGAGCGGTTCGGCCTTTTTCCGCTCGCTCTTCTCGTCAGAGTTGAGCCTTGGGTCAGTGGCGACAGCCGCCGACACCCTCGCCCGCCGCTTGAACACCGGCGACAGCACTATTACCACCATCGAGCGCGGGGGCTTCAGTCCGTTCTTCTTCCGCCCTTTCCCACAGTTCTCCGGGGCGCTGAATGTGCTCGACACCAACGACTTTTCGGTTTACCACGGGCTTGAGTTGCAGTTGAAACGCCGCTTCAACCGGGGGATCAGCTATCAAGTGTCCTACACGCTGGCGAAATCAATGGATACACGCTCGTTCGATCCCGCCTTCACCACAGCGGGGCGTGGCACCACGCAGACGGCCTCGAATACTCCTTACAACATCACCGACCGCCGTCTAAATTACGCGCGCTCCGATTTCGACCGTAAGCACGCGCTTCAAGGTTATTTTGTTTACGACATACCTCTGGGCCGGAGCCGGCGCTTCCTCAGCAATGTGAACCCTGTGCTCGACCGCCTCATCGGCGGCTTCGAACTCGCCGGCGCTTTCGTCTTGCAGTCAGGTCGCCCGTTTACCGTCTATTCCGGCGCCAACACATTGAGCAACGTCCTACAGTCGCCCGCCAACTGCAACGGGTGCAACTCCAACCTTGGTTCCGTCCAGCAGGAGTCGGGCACGAACTTCTTCTTTACCCAACAGCAGCGCGCGCAGTTCTCGTCGCCTGCGCCGGGCGAGTTAGGCAACACAGGCAGAAACTTCTTCACCGGCCCAAGGTTTTTTAACCTCGACCTGCTGCTCGGGAAGAAACTCTACTTCACCGAAACCACTAACCTTGAGTTCCGTGCGGAGTTGCAGAACGCGACCAACACGCCCGCGTTCGACTTCCCGACAGCGGTCGTTACCAGCAGCACCTTCGGTCGCATCCGTGGAAGCGTCGTCAACAATGCGCGGCGCGTTCAGTTGGCCTTGAAGTTCAGCTTCTAGGAGGGTGAGCTCGATCAGCGAGTCTATGTCTGATTCGACACAAGACTAAGGAGAAGAACTTATCCACGAAACGACACGAACCATCACGAAACTACGCGAAGGCGGTTAGGTTTAATGTGTGCTTCGGGTGATTTTGTGGTTCAGGTTTTCCTTACCAACAAAAGCTCGCTTACTCGAACTCAGGTGCTTCCTGAATGACTAATCGTTCTCGCGTTCTTCTTCCTTATCTGATTTTGGCCGTGGCGTTAACTTCGGCCGGCTTGGCGAAGCTGGCTCTCGCCAAGCAATCTGAATCTCAGCGGTACGACCTTGTCATCACGAACGCGCGTATCGTTGACGGCTCGGGCAATCCCTGGTTTCGAGCGGATGTGGGTATTAAAGATGGCAAGATCGCGCGTATTGGCAGAATAGATCCGTCACAGGCGAGCAAAATTATTGACGCCAAGGGACAGATTGTGGCCCCGGGCTTCATCGACGTCCACACGCATGTAGAATCAATCTACAGTCTTCCTGCGGCCGAGAACTTCGTGCGCATGGGTGTGACCACCCTGGTCACCGGAAACTGCGGTAGCTCTACCACCGACGTCGGCCAGTTCCTCGGACGGATCAAAGAAAAGCCTCTGGCGGTAAATCTGGCCACCCTGATCGCTCATGGTTCTGTTCGCCGCGAGGCTATGGGTTCGGATGATCGCGCGCCCACGCCCGACGAGACCAGGAAGATGGAGGCGCTCGTTGAGGAGGGAATGAAAGACGGTGCGGTAGGCCTCTCAACTGGACTGATTTACGTTCCCGGCACCTACGCGAAGACGGATGAAATCACCAATCTCGCACGTATCGTTGCGCGGTATGGTGGTCTCTACGCCACCCACATGCGCAACGAGGGCGAGAAGGTAGGCGACGCCATTCGCGAGAGCATTCAGATCGGCGAACAAGCTGGACTGCCGGTTGAGATTTCACACTTCAAGATCAGCAGCAAGAAGATGTGGGGCCAAACGCCTATGACTATCGGCCTGGTTCGAGACGCGCGGGCGCGGGGGTTGATGATTACGGTAGACCAGTATGTGTACACAGCAAGTTCCACCTCGCTGGATTCGCGTATGCCAAGCTGGTTGCGGGCCGGAGGCTCCGAGGAAGGTAAGAAGCGGCTGGCTGATAAAGCTACGCGGGAGCGGGTAGTGAAGGAAATGAAAGAAGGACTAAAGCGCAGCGGCTTCAAAGACTACTCTTACGCCAAGGTGGCGAGTTATCAGCCGGATCGTTCCTTCAATGGCAAATCGATTGCCGAGATCACAAAACAAGTCCGGGGTAAGAGCGACGTCGCCAACCAGATCGAACATATTTTGACAATGTATGAAGCCGGCGGGGCGGGCATGGTCTATCACGGCATGAACGAAGACGACGTCCAGCGCATCATGCGCGAACCTTTTACGATGATTGCTTCTGACAGCGGTGTGCGCGAAATTGATGAGAGTGTTCCGCATCCGCGGGGCTATGGCAATAACGCAAGAGTGCTGGGACGCTATGTCCGTGAGCTGCATTTGTTGTCGCTGGAAGATGCTATTCGCAAGATGACTTCCCTCCCGGCGCAGACCTTCGGCTTTCGTGATCGCGGCATGGTCCGAGAGGGCTTTGCCGCCGACCTCGTAATCTTCGATGAAAAGATGGTCGGCGATCGGGCCACTTTTGAAAAGCCACACCAGTATCCCGCCGGAATCAGCTTCGTACTGGTGAATGGCGGGTTGGTGCTGGCCAACGACCAGATGACGGGCGAGCGAACCGGTATGTCGTTGCGTGGGCCCGGACATATAGTCACCATTGCCCTTAACTGATTTTAGATGCGAATCCTCGCGGTCGAACGGTAACTTAACGTAAATAGGAGACCCCCAATGTTCCACCAGAAGTCTTTTCAGCGCCGATTGATATTTCTGACGTTCGCCCTTTCAGTTTCGCTCTTCTGGTCAGGGCCTGAGACATGTGCCCAGACAGTTACCGGAACCCTGCAGGGCACTGTTTACGACTCAAAGGGTTCGGTTGTCCCTGGCGTCGAAGTTGTCGTGCGCAATGTGGAGACCGGACAAGAGCGCAGTCTCAAAACAAACGACTATGGGTCGTATTCGGCTTCGTTTCTGCCCCTGGGGCGCTACCAGGTGGCGGCCTCAGGTACGGGTTTCACTACCGCGACTCAAGATAACATTGAAATCACATTGAATCAGACGCGAGTGGCTGACTTTACCTTAAACCCGACTGGAGTTTCCGAGGCTGTTCTGATTACCTCTGACGTGGCCCCGATCAACACTACGAACGCCGAGATAAAAGGATCGCTCAACTCACAGGAGATTCTGGATAAACCGGTTGCAAATCAAGGAAACTTTCTCACGCTGGCGGAGACCTTCACCGGTTACCAGGAAAACCCTGTCTCAGGGCAGAACAACCCAACCGCTTCATCCGGATCGTCTATCAATTTCAACGGAACCGGCACTCGGGGTGCAACCTTTCAAATCAACGGCGTTAACAATGACGATTCATCAGAGAATCAGAATCGGCAGGGCGTGTCACTCGCCACAATTAAAGAATTTCAGGTGATCACCAATAACTTTACGGCGGAGTTCGGCAGGGGATACGGGGCGGTAGTGCTTGTGCAAACTCTTTCCGGCACTAATCAGGTGCGCGGCAGCGCCTACTGGTTCAACCAAAACAGCCGTTTGAATGCAACCAGTAACGTATTTGCGCCAGGCTTGATCAAACCTGTAAACCGGCGCAACCAGTTCGGGTTTACCAGCGGGTTCCCGATCTTTAAGAATCGCTTGTTTGGGTTTGTCAGCCTTGACCACGTGGAGGACACAGGTGGGGGAAACTTAGCCCGCGACGTTTTCCTCGCCAGCGAGCATGATCCGGCTAACTGGTTCAATAATGCTGCAACCAGGGCAGCCAACGATACGCCGTCTAACAGAGCATTTATCCAATCGGTACTCAACCGCTTTAAGGCTAACAACATTCTGCCCAACGATACCGTGCGGTGTCCGCGCTGCTTCAGGGGAGTTCAGAACCGTGACTTCCCTTTGAAGGATTACTCGGGACGATTCGATTGGAATCCTTCGGAGGCAAATACGTTTACGGGCAGGTGGCAGTACACCCGCCAGGTATTGGCAGCCGACGATCTTATCGTCGGCGAACGCGCCGACCAGAACAACAAACAACAAAACATTGGGTTCACCTGGACGCATCTTTTCTCAGCCCAGACAGTGGGAGAGTTTCGCTACGGTCTCGGATTGCGCACTACTCTGGTGAACATTGCTGCTGGAAATGACACCCCAGTCATTCGCTTCTTCAATCCTACCGTGGTTGCCGGAGCATCGATCATCGGGAATGCCGGCACCTTTCCGATTCAGCGTTACCAGACAGACCATCAGTTTGTCTATAACCTGACCACTCTCTTCGGAAGTCATTACTTCAAAGCCGGCACGGACATTCGCAGACAGCGGCTGGACGATTTGGCCGACAGCTTCTCGCGTGGGTTCTACAATTTCACCACCGCATCCTGCAATGGCATTAACTACGGGAGTGGCTTCAATGCCTTACTCAATGGATGTGTCTCTAATTTCCAGAAAGGTTTCGGCCCATTTTTTCTGGAGAACAGAATTCCCGAGTACAACTTCTACGCCGAAGATAACTGGCATGTCCGACCGAACTTAACGCTAAATTTGGGTCTTCGATACGAGTACGTATCTGTTCCCACCGAGGCGAAAGATCGGATTGACTACATTTATGGCGATGACAAGGACAACATTGAACCGCGTGTCGGTTTTGCGTGGAGTCCCGGGTTCGGGGAAGGGTTTATGTCCAAAGTTTTCGGCGGCCCCGGCAACTCTTCTGTCCGCGGCGGGTATGGGATCTATCACGGGCGCATTTTTCAGTCGGTATTCTCGCAGGGCGGCACAGGCTTGCGCTTTAACCCGCCGAATGCCCTCGGCTATAGCAATACAGCTACCACTACGGCTAATGCTAATTCGGCCTTTAACCCGATCAATTTTGCTGACCCAACTAACGGTTTCGTATTTGTTCCAGGCCCACAGCTGGCACGTCACGCTTTAACAACCGTGGATCCAGGATTGGAAATGCCTTATACGCAGCAGTGGAATTTGAGTATCGAACGCCAAATGCCATTCAGCTCTGCCTTGCGTGTCAGCTACACGGGGAACCGCGGCATCGGTCTGCTGCGCTTGGCTCAGGATAATTTGCCGGTTCACGATCCGGTGAATGGCGTGCGGGTGGCCAATCATCCGAATAATCCGGCAAATCTGCGGGGCCAGGTGATTAGATTAGCTGCCGATGCAGACTGTGCAGGGACAACCGGTACGACCGCGGCGCCATTCACTCCCCGATGTCCGGTGGTGGTCCCAATTGGGGCTTTCGATTATAGCCTGCGCGTGCCACGCACTAATGAACGCCGGCCCGACGGGCGTTACTCGACCAACCTGCTGGTTAGCAATGCGTCCTGGAGTTACTACCACGGCTTGCAGGCGGAATGGACCAAGAAGCTCAGTAAAGGGCTTAACTTCCAGACGTCCTACACCTTCAGCAAATCTATCGATACGACTTCGGAAGCTACGAATATTGGCGCGGCCGGAGATACGAACCAAACTGGCAACTCGGCCCGCGACGCCAGAGGACTCTCTCTCTTCCACACGCCGCACAGGTTTACTGTCTACGGCTCCTACAGCCTGCCTTTCTTCAACCGGCGCCGCGACTTCCTTGGTCAAACTCTGGGCGGGTGGCAATTCGCGGCTGTTATGCGTTTCGCAGCAGGTACGCCATTCACAGTCACCAATAGCGCCGGCGGCGATCTTAACTTCGACGGTCTCACCGACACCCGCCCGGTCCTAATTGACCCGTCAATTCTGGGGAGCGGGGTGGATCATCCTGCCAACTCGCGCGAAGCGCTGCCGCGGTCTGCCTTTCGCTCGGCCACTCTTGCCGACTCTGGGAATGGTATCGTTGGACGTAACACCTTTTTCCGGGACGGCCAAAAGGTTGTGGACATTGGCCTGACGAAGTACTTCGAGATGCCTTTCGAAGGGCATCGGCTCATGCTTCGCGCGGATCTCTTCAATGCTTTCAACCACCCATGGTATGGCTTACCTGTAACTGACATTCAGGCCACGAACTTTGGTGCAATTACAGGCTCGCACGCACTCTATACTCCGCGCGTTGTTTCGATAGCGCTCCGCTATACGTTCTAGCAGGTTGCTGGGAAAACTGGAGAGCAATGGAAACAGCCAAACGATTCACGACATCACACGAAATAAAGGCATTGGTTTCGTGCGGTTTCGTGTGTTTTCGTGGATCGTATTCGATTGCTCTAGTCGTGTGCCTCTCCCTGGCCATCCTGCTGCCGGTTTGGGCACAGGAGACGCCCGCAACTGTTCTCCAGGCCGTCGCCAAGCCTGGTGAAGTGCGCGCGCTTTGGGTGGTGCGCACGACTCTGACGTCCCCTGAAAAGATTCGCACGATGGTTCAAGCGGCTGAGGACAACGGCTTCAATACACTTATCGTCCAGGTGCGCGGGCGCGGCGATTCGTATTACCGCTCGCGAAAAGAGCCGCGCGCGATCGAGTTGAAGGACCAACCGATCGGGTTTGATCCCCTGGCCCTGACTCTTAAGGAAGCCAAGCAGCGTGGTCTTAAAGTTCACGCGTGGGTCAATACCAGCCTGCTGGCAAATCTTGATTCGCTGCCCACAGATCCAAACCACGTTTACCACCAGCACCCCGAGTGGCTGGCTGTTCCTCGCGCGGTGGCGACCGATCTTTACCAGATGTCACCCCGAGACCCGCGTTATCGGGAGCGCATCGTGGAGTGGTCGAAAGCGAACCGCGCCGAGCTGGAAGGGATTTACACGGGTCCTGCGAATCCTAAAGTGCGCCAGCACATCTACGACATCTGGATGGATATTCTGAAGAACTATGACGTCGACGGGCTGCATTTTGACTACGTGAGACTAGCCAGCCCGGACTTCGATTACAGTCGAACTTCTTTGGAGAAGTTTCGCAAATGGCTGGAGCCAAAGATCTCAGCTGCGGAACGTCGGCAGTTGAAGCAGGCGTTGCAGCAAAATCCGCTGGCTGCACCGGAGGCCTATGCGGACAAGTTCGCCGACTTTCAACGTGAGCAGATCACAGTGCTGGTCGAGCGGATCTATCGCGCTGTGAAACGACGGAAACCACAGACCACAGTTTCTGCGGCGGTCTTTGCCAATGATGAAAACGCCTACACCCGAAGATTTCAAGACTGGCGGCGCTGGCTCTCCCTTGGAATTCTGGATGTCGCGTGTCCCATGGCCTATTCGACCGACACCGCCATCTTCAAGAAGCAGATAGAAATCGCCACCACGAGCGCGCATGCGGCAGGTCGGCAGGTTTGGGCAGGCATCGGAGCATATCGAATTCCGGCGGAGTCAGCTGTTGAAAAGATTAATGTGGCTCGCGGACTCAGGGCCAATGGCATAATTCTTTTCTCTTACGATTTCACCACCCAACCCGGTGATCTCAATCCCGACGGCAGTTACCTTGAACGAGTGCGCCGCGCAGCATTTGAGTCAGATATGGTAGCAGCGCCCTGAAGAGACACAAGCAATGTTGGGATGCTAGCCTACAGAACCGGGAGCGGTAGCGACCGCACTCAGTTTCCGCGATCATCAAGGCAGCAGCGACGCCTTGCAACTTTGAAGGCTGCTGAAAAAACGATCCACGAAGCAACATGAAATACGGATGTGGATGTCTTAATTCGAGTCACTTCGTGTGATTGCGTAGATCGCTTTATTGCTTATGGCTGCTAATCACTTGATGGCTGAGGCGCGAGACCGCCGGGTTTTCAACCCAGTATTGCTGGGACTGCGGCTCCTATATCAGCAAACTCTAACAATGTTAGGAGAATGCTGATGCTTGTACGCGCTGTAAAATCAAGCTAGACAGCAATTAGGTCTTGTTAAGTGACACCGGCCCGGTGTATAAGTTCATTAGTTTCTATCGCCCGTTCGCTTAGTTTTTCATAATTGAATCATATTAATAATCCGGGATTCTCCCGTACTCGGTAAACATCCGGTAACACATCCCTGATAGGAAAAGGACATTCCCATGAAACGTTATTCCGGAACGAACCTGCCAGTTATTCTGGCAGTTTTCATTTTGGTGCTTGGCCTTAGTGCGGTTAGTTTAGGCCAGGAAGAAACTGCGGCTACCATTACGGGCCAGGTCACCGACTCGACCGGTGCCATCGTCGCAGGGGCAACTGTTGTTATCACCAACGAGACGACCAAGCAGGAGCGGCGCGTGCAGACGAATGACGACGGTGGATTTGTTATCACGCCGTTAAGCCCCGGCACTTACACCCTGACCGCCGAGCAGACTAACTTCAAGAAACACGTAGAAACCGGCGTCGTGCTGAACGCAAGGGATCGGCGGTTGCTCAATATCGCTCTTGAGGCTGGTAGCGTGAGCGAGCTGGTCACCGTAACGAGCGAGCAGAACGTCGTGCAGGACAGTCCGACCGGGCAGACGCTCATTTCCGGAACCCAGGTTGTTGAAATACCTCTTCAGAATCGCGACTTTACGAAGCTGCTCGAACTCGCCCCCGGGGTCAGCTCCAGCCTCGACGACGAAACTCAATTCGGCATCTCAGCCCGATTTGACGTCTCCATCAACGGCCTGCGCCGCAACGCTGTCAACGTCTTCGTCGACGGCGTGTCAAACACCGACGTCGGCTCCAACATCACGCTGCTCTCAACTCCGACCATCGACTCAATCAAGGAGTTCAAGCTGCTTACCTCGAACTACACAGCGGAGGTTGGGCGTTCGGGCGGTGGTACGGTGACTCTGGTGACGAAGGGCGGCGGCAACGACTTTCACGGCTCGATCTACGACTTTGCGCGCAACGACCGCTTTAATGCTAATACGTACTTCAACAACCGGGCCGGGCGCCGCGCGGACGGCACGCTCAACCAAAGGACGCCCCGCCTCCGCTACCACAATTTTGGCGGCACCATAAGCGGTCCGGTCTTTATTCCACGATTCGGTGAGGGCGGCGACGCCGTCTGGAGCGGGCGCGACAAGACGTTCTTCTTCTTCTCGCATGAGCAGCGCCGCATCACGCGTGGTGCCACCGCGTTGGCGGCTACCGTTCCGAGTCTCGCTGAACGCGACGGCAACTTTTCGAGCTCCCTCGGGCTGCCGATCTTTCTCACCAGCGCTGCAACTCCTTCGAGCTGTATCACTCCAGGCGTAGGGACGTGCACAACCACACCCCTCTTTGTTACCGACACCAACGGATCCAGCCTGCAAGCTCGCGCTGGCATGATCTTCCGCCCGGCGGATGGACGCGCTTACGCAGGAAACCTACTGCCGTTGAGCGACTTCGATGCGAGATCTATTACACTCCTGTCGGCGTATCCTAATCCGAACATCGGGACGAACCAATTCACCGCCTCCCCTATTACCGGTCTGAAGACTCGGCAAGAAACGATCCGTATCGATCACAACTTCAACTCGAACCATCGCCTCTTCGGTCGCTACACGCACGATCTCAACACGACGCAAGAGCCCGGTGGCCTATTCGCCGGCACCCTTCTCCCCAACATCACTACGACCGACACACGTATTCCCGGCCAGACGTTCGTAGTTTCGGTGACGAGTGTGCTTACGCCGACTTTAGTTAACGAGGCGACGTACAACTTCTCGTCAAACCTCATCGGCTCTGCGGTGGTAGGCCGTAGCTTTAAGTCTGACTTTGCAGGCCTGTCCACGATCCCGGAAGTCTTCCCGGAAAATAACGCCGGCGTCATTCCGCAAATCACTTTCACGAGTGCCACCTCGCCCATCAACACGCTTCAGGGTTTCAATATCCTCTATAAGAACCAGGTAGTGCGCGATGTTGTCACCTGGGTCAAAGGCAACCATACTTGGAAGTTCGGCGGCGAACTATCGTTCGAGAAAAAGGGAGAGAACGCGAATAACCAAACACAGGGACAATTCTCTTTCGCTGGCACTCGGACGCGCGGCACCTCGGGCGGCATCAGTTTGACCCAGACAGGAGTTGCCTTAGCCGACTTCTTTATGGGGCGGGCGGACAGCTACAGCGAGGACCTGACCGATGTGACGGTCAACCTTCGCTTCGGGCGGCGTGAGTTCTTCGTCCAGGACACTTGGAAGCTGCGACCCAATATCACACTCGATTTGGGGGTCCGTTATCAGTTCTTCGTGCCCGTAACCGACGCTAACAACGTGCTCACGTCCTTCGACCCGGCACTTTACAACCGCGCCAACGCGCCGACTTGCACCACCGCCGCCTGCACGGCGCTGGTGCGCGGCACCGGGGTTGAGCTTAACGGCATCGCTGTGGCTGGTGGCAACTCGCGCTTCGGAAGTTCTGTCTACCCGTCCGACAAGAATAACTTCAGCCCTCGCCTGGGCATCGCGTGGGATCCTTTCAGGGATGGCAAGACAATCGTTCGCGCTGGGTATGGTTTCTATTACGACCAGCCGCTGGTGGGCATCTTCGAGCAGAATTCCTTCGTCAACCCACCGTTCAACAGCCGCTCCACATTCAGCGGCTCGGGCGTGTCGTTCAGCAACCCGAGCGGCGGCGCCCTCGGAAACCTTCCGGTGCGCGACCTGATCGCCACCGCCGCAGACTTCGAGACGCCCGAGATTCAGCAATGGTCTCTGGGTGTGCAGCGTGAAATCTTCCGCAACGCCATCCTGGAACTCTCCTACGTCGGCACCAAAGGCGACAAATTGATTCGTCCCCTGGACATCAACCAGGCGCAGCCCGCGGACGTCCTGCGCGTGGGGCTGGCAAATATCAACACGGTGCGTCCCTTCCTCGGGTATCGTCGCATCACCTGGCGCGAGACGAGCGCGAAGTCGCGGTACCATGGCATGCTCTCGTCCTTCAACTACCGGTTTGGCAGCGGAGTCAGCCTGACGGCCAGCTACACCTTCAGCAAGACGCTGACAGACGCGACGAATGACCGGGACGCGGTTGACTTCCCTCAAAACCCGCTCAACTACCGTGCTGAGTATGCTGAAGCGCGCACCTCCCGCCCGCACATCTTTTCCGCGTCCTACGTCTACGAGTTCCCGTTTTTCACCAAGGACGGAAACTCGCTGAAGCGGGCGGTCCTCGGTGGCTGGCAGATCGCGGGCATTACCGACATCAGTTCAGGGCAGCCGGTGGCAAGGGTCGGCATAGCTGCCGCCCTGCCTGCCGCCGGTCTCTTAACTGGCTTCTACCCCAATGTTATTTCCGATCCGAACGGCGGACTCGCTGGTACGATCGACTCTACAGGGTTACCCTACATCTTCGACCCGAACGCTTTGACGGCTCCGGCCAACGGCACTTACGGAAGTCTACCGCGGGCCTTCGCGCGCTTGTTCGGACGCAACCAGACGAACCTGACGCTTACCAAGAACATTTACTTCGACGCTGAAAGGAACGTTCGGCTGCAACTACGCGCGGAATCTTTCAACGTCTTTAATCACACGCAGTTCACGGGTGTAAACGTCAACCTGGCGGTTCCTGCCACCTTGGGCAGACCCACCGGGGCGCGGCTGCCGCGCGAGTTCCAGTTCGGCGCGAAGCTCTCGTTCTAACCCTGGGCTTTTCATTTGAGGCGTGCCCGCGAAAGCTGATCGCTTCGCGGGCACGCGCGCGTTTGCCGGGGCTGTGGTTTAATGCGCGGAGAAACCGCGGGTGGGATAGATGAAGACTAACTCCGCACTGCTCTTGCGAAATGCACGGGTCGTGCTGCCCAACGGTGTGGCTGAAGCAAGCGTGCTGATAGAAGATGATCGCATCGCGCGTATCACTCGCACACCCGAGTGCGATGTACCTCACGCTGACAGGGAACACGATCTGAGCGGATTGACGTTGTTTCCCGGATTCATCGACGTACATATCCACGGGGCCGTGGGAGTCGATACGATGGAAGCGACCGTGGATGACCTCAATCGCGTCTCCGAGTTTCTTGCCAGCCGGGGAGTTACGGCGTGGTTGCCTACCTTGGTGCCGGCAGCGCTGGAAAATTATCAAACTGCGGTCGGCGCAATTGATCAGTTGATGCAGGAGCAACGCGTAGCCGGAAACGAAGAGCAGACGGGACCCGGTCGAATGGAACAACATCCATCGCCGGAATCGCGTCCGCAACATGGCGCGCGGGTATTGGGCGTGCACTATGAGGGCCCGTTTGTGAATTCTGCGCAATGCGGGGCACTGCGATCCGCTTACTTCAAATCATTCTCGTCCGTCTCCGACCTTGACTCATTGGCAGTTCCAAATGACAAAACCTCAGTGCGAATGATGACTCTGGCGCCGGAGATTGAGGGAGGCCTTAACCTCGTCAAGGAGCTTAACTATCGTGGCTGGGTCGTCTCCATCGGCCACACACGCGCGAATATCGAGGTGCTCGATGGTGCCTTTAAGGCGGGTGCCCACCACCTGACCCACTTCATGAATGCTATGGCGCCTCTGCATCATCGTTCGCCAGGGCCGGTCGGCTGGGGTCTTTCCCGAGACGATGTTACGTGTGATGTGATCGCCGACGGAGTACACCTGGATCCTGTGATGCTTAAGCTGCTGGTCAAATTGAAGACCAGTAACCGATTGACGTTAATCAGCGATTCGATTGCCGCCGCCGGACAGGGTGATGGTGAATACAGGATTTGGGGCGAAACCATAGCGGTTAAGCACGGACGCACGCGGAACGAGCACGGCAGCATTGCTGGGTCGGTTATCACGATGCTTGATGCAATGAGAAGAATGAAATCGCTGGGCGTGTCTGAGACGGATCTCGCGCGTATGACTGCGACAAATCCTGCACGGTTGCTACTTGTGGATGGCGACTGCGGTTCGATCGACTCAGGAAAGCGCGCCGACCTGACTGCTTTGGATAATTCTGGAAATGTCCGCCTTACTATCATTGGCGGCCGCGTGGCATATCGCGCGTGATGGGGTCAGACTGGGGGGAGCAGTTGCCACGGGTGTCATGAACGTGGCGTCCGAGTTTTCCCGTGAGCCCGCCGCCAGTAGACAGACACGAAGACAACTGTGCCGCGTTGAAAATATTGTAGGGGCGGCACTCCGTGGCCGCCCGCGTTTGGCGCCACTCACCTCTATCGAGATCCGATCATCACCGCAACTCGGGGTGCCCACTGAGGGACACCCCCTACAATCTAATCACGGAAGTTTTTTCCGAAACCTCTCCGCTTCGCCCGCTCGTCGCTTTTCGTTAAGAGCTTCGGCTCTCTTCAACGCCTGCCTACCTTCGGTTTCTGAACCCGCTCGCATCAAGGCACGACCGAGCTGGAAATGGCCATCCGCGATCGCTTCATTGATCTTGATGGCAGCACGCAACTCATCGATCCCCCGCGTCGTGTTACCGCTGAGCACGAGTGCGCGGCCCAACGCAAACCTAGTATCAAATTCGTTAGGGTACGCAGCGGCGGCTGTTTCCAGTAGCGGCATGGAGCGTTGCGGCTCGCCCTTCGTTAAATACAGATCTCCGAGCGTGAATGCCGCGCGCGGGTCTCTGGGGTCGAGTCGTAAGACTTCGGTCAGTTCACGTTCCGCCTCGTCGTAACGATAGAGCTTCCAGTAAAGATAAGCGAGGCCGTATCGAACCAGCGTTGAGGCCGGGTTGAGTTCCACAGCTTTGCGATAAGCCTCAGCAGCTTCTGGTGTTCGGGCCGCGCCGTCCAGTGCATCCCCGTACTGAGCCCACAGGTGACTTGTGGCACCGGCAAGATCCAGACGCCTGCGTAATACCAATAGAGCCTCAGCATAGCGGTTCTGACGCATCAAGCTCTGAGCGGCCAGCTCCAGTAGCCCAGCATCCCGAGGTGACTGGGCCAGCAGCTGAGCCAATTCGCGAGTGGCCTCCTTAAATCGCTCGCTGCCCACAAGGGCCAGCACTAGCGCACGACGGGCTCCCTCGTGGCGCGGTTCAATCGAGAGCGTGCGCCGGAGCGAAGAGATCGCACCCGTGTAGTTCCCCATCTTTACGAGGGTGAGACCCAGATTGAGATACGGTCCAGCGAGTTTCGGGTCAATAGCGATGGCCCTGTTCCAGGCTTCGGTCGCCTCGATGCTCCTGCTCTGGCGATTTAGAACAACTCCCAGATTTGTCCAGGCGCGGGCGTCGTTCGCAGCAAGATCCAGGGCGGCTCGCCACGCTTTCTCCGCTTCAACCCAGTTACCCGCATGTTCGAACCTTTGCGCTGTTTCGTAATGTGCGCGTACCTTTTGGAGTCTTTGGTTATCGACCCTCGTGTTCTGTGCGCAGAGTTCCACGGAGACAAGAACGGTGAAAGCAGAAATCGCTACAAGTCGCGAAAACGACATCATTGCTTTCGTAAGGTCCTCAACTACCGACGCGCCCGAAATCCCCAAACCCAAAAAGCGGAAGCAATCAGCGTCGGTACGACGACGAGGGCTTGCAGTTCGCGCCCAGAAAAGACGTGAACAGAGTTACGAGCCAGTTTTGACCACGCGGGAATTCCTACACCAATCGCCAGTCGGCGCAGGCCGCGGTCACTGTAGTGAAGGAACTCGAAGGACCAGGCCACTGCCAGCAGCCAGAGTCCTCCCAGGAGCGCGTTGAGATGCGCGACCAGCGCCAGGCGCGGTATGCCGACAACCACGGTCCCAGTCAGAGTCGCCGCGGCCCATAAACCGGTCAGCATGCCAACGAAGAAGAGCACCGCGCCAGCCATTGCGAGGCGTTTACAAATGGGGGAGTCAGTCATAACTATTGCCGATTGGAAGAAATGGAGCGTGAGTGAATTCGTGTCAATTAGTCATATGTTGCCAATGAACGCGGTTTTACAATCGGCAATTGGCAATCAAGACCCCTCTTCGTAGAATCCGGCGCGCCGGTAGGACTCGTCCAGAAGTTCCACCGGGTGACAGACTCGCAGTGAGATGCCCTCGAGACGCGCCCCGGCGCCAATCTGCATTTGGCAACCCGGGTTGCCCGTAGCCAGAATAGGCGCTCCAGTCTGGCGAACTTGAGAAAGCTTTTCCTTCAATACTCCCTGGGACATGTCTGGTTCCAGCAAGTTGTAAATTCCGGCGGCCCCGCAGCACCTCTCAGCGCCTTCGAGCGGGACCAGCTTCAAATCAGGAATCGCCCGCAAAAGTTCGAGCGGCGCCTCGGTGGCGTGTTGTCCGTAAAGGAGATGACAGGAAGCGTCATACGTGGCCGTCTCCGATCGCCGTCCGGATCCCTCTCTCAACTTCACGCTTTCCAACTGTTGGCTTACGTCGCGAACGCGAGAGCTGAACTTGTGTGCCCGCTCGCTGAACAGGGGATCCTCGGTGAGCAGATGACCGTACGTCGCTAGCATCGCTCCACAACCGCCGGCATTGGTGATGATTGGGGTGATGATTGGAAGATTCTCGGAGTCGTCGAATGCTTCAATGTTCCGGCGGGCGAGCGTGCGAGCGCCTTCGAGATCTCCGGCATGTGCGTGAAGGGCGCCACAACAAACCTGGTCTTTGGGTAGGCTAGTACCAAATCCGTTAACGTTTAAAACGCGCTCAGTCGCTCTGTTGATCCTGGCAAACAATCCCTCGCCCACGCAACCAGCGAAGAGCATGGTGAACCCGCGAGATGTTACATCGACCTTCGGTCCTGAACAGCTTGGTTTTAACGAGTCAACCTTCGTGTCCGAGCCGACCGAGACAGGTGACGAACTGTCGAGTAGAGCGAGCGCGAATTCGAAACGACGAGATAAGAATCCGGAGATCCTCGATCTCACCAACAATCCTGCGACGCCGGAGTCTCGAAACATCCGTGCGGCCGCAAAAGCAAACCTCAACCGCGCCGGGTGCAACCACACGTGTCGCAGTACCATTAGCAACCAACGATGGGTGAAACCTCTCTGCTTGTCTGCCCCAAATAATTCTGCACGACTGGCTTCCAACAATTGTCCGTATTGAACACCAGCGGGGCAGACCGGCTCGCAGGCTCGGCAGCCAAGGCAGCGATCAATATGGAGTTTGAATGAAGGAGAATCCGCAGCAAGTTTGTCTTCCGCAACCGCACGCATCAGGTAGATTCGACCGCGTGGGCTATCGTTCTCGTCGCCAGTGAGGACATAGGTGGGACAGGCTTCGAGGCAGAGACCGCAATGCACACAGGCAAGGAGCTTATGTTCTTCAGCCGCTAATGTGGGTGTGAGTTGGGATGATGACAAAGCGAACCAACTAGGCTGCTGGGGCTACTCGCTCTGCGTTCTGGACCGTGACGGTGGGGTTTGGGTTTGGCTCGGGCACCGGAAGCTGTTGCTCTGTCAATAGCTGTAGATGTTCTTCCATACCCCACTTGGCCTTGTACAGGCAATCTTCAAGCGAATGTCCAACCCCGGTAAATCCTTCAAGCTCAGGTGAATAGAATCCGAAAAAACTGGGATCCGCTGTTGCTTCTATAACAATCGAATACTTTAGATCGATCATTTCGTTTCCCTTATTCCGGCCGCCTTTAGAATAGCATGGCATGTCCCGGTTGGAACTTCCCTCGAACCATGATAGTCAACTCGTACTAGCTTGTCATGGCCCGGCTTTGAATAATAGCGGATTGAGCCCTTCTCTTTATACAGATTGAAGCCGTTGCGTTCTAATAGACGAACTAACTCGCTGAATTTCATGGCGTACCTCGTGAGGTCTGGTACCTATATGTGGCTAATGCTTTACGTTTCAGAACGAACCAAGTACTGGCTTAATACCCCACCGCCTGGCCATCGCTCCGGCGCGGATCGGTGGCGCCCAGCCTCACGCCGGTCTTCTCCTCGATCATGATTCCCTGGGCGTCGCCCATGTAACGAGGCTTTGTGGCCAGCTTATGCCGGCGATTCGTCAGTGCCCGCTGCGTGTCTCCCGACAACCCATACGGTTCCCAAATCAGTTCATCGGGCAGCCATTGGTGATGTATTCGGGGCGCATCAATCGCCTGCTGAATATCCATGTTGTAGTCAATCACGTTGGTGATCACTTGCAGCACGGTATTGATGATCGTTGGTCCGCCCGGTGTACCAATGGTAAACCACAGGCTCCCATCTTTGCGCAGTACAAAGGTGGGCGTCATCGCCGAAAGGGGACGTTTGCGCGGAGCGACCGCGTTTCTCTCACCTTGAATCAAGCCATAGAGGTTCGGGGTTCCGGGCTTGGCAGCAAAGTCGTCCATCTCGTTATTCAAGACGATGCCCGTTCCTTTCGCAACCACTCCGGAACCAAACCCGTCGTTCAGAGTGTAGGTATTCGCAACGGCGTTACCCCCAGCATCGACAACGGTGAAGTGGGTGGTCTCCTCAGACTCGTAACCGGTCGGTCGACCAGCGCTGACCTCCTCACTAGTGGACGCGCGGTCCGGACGAATGGTTTTGCGCAAGCGGTCCGCATAAGCCTTGTCGATCAGTCCGGCCACCGGCACCTTCACGAAATCCGCATCGCCCATATACTCCGCCCGGTCGGCAAAGGCGCGGCGCATGGCTTCCACGGTCAGATGATGTCTGTCTGACGACGCCCAATCATGTTTCGCAAGGTCGAATCCCTCGAGAATGTTGAGCATCTCCAGGAGCACCGCGCCCCCGGACGAAGGGGGAGGCATCGAGAGGATTTCAAAACCGCGATACGAACCACGGAGCGGGTCGCGTTCCTTGGCTACATAAGCACGCATGTCCGCCATCGTTATCAAACCATTGTGCCGCTTCATGTCCTCCACGATTAGACTTGCCGTCTGTCCCTGGTAGAACTCCTTTGGCCCGGTTCTTTGTATTCGCGCGAAGGTTGCGGCAAGTTCGGGTTGTCGGAAAACTTCGCCTTCGCGATAGAAGTTCCCGTCACGTAAGAAAATCCTGCGAGTCTCCGGATATTTTGAAAGATAGCCGTTGCTGTGCAGGGAGCGGGCCAGAATATGTCCCATGGGAAAGCCCTGGGCAGCCAACCGTCGCGCGGGTTCAAGGAGTTGAGACCAGGTGAGCTTCCCTGACCCATATCGCTTAAGCGCCAGTTCCATTCCGGCGACCGTGCCCGGAACACCCGAAGCCCGGTAACCCACCGTCGATGAGCCCTCACCTTTAAGCGGGTTGCCATCTTTATCAAGATAGACATCCCGATGCGCCGCCGCCGGGGCCATCTCCCGGTAATCTATGGCGACAGTCTTTCCGTCGCGCAATCGAATCATCATGAAGCCGCCGCCGCCGAGGTTTCCCGCTGCGGGATAGGTGACGGCCAGTGCAAAGGCAACAGCAATTGCTGCGTCCACGGCGTTGCCCCCGCGTTTCATCACATCGACGCCAACTTGCGAAGCGATCTCGCTCGTTGACGCAACGAGGCCACGCCTGGCTCGAACGGGCTCCCGAGATGCGGTCGAGGCGTTGAATGTCCCACTCGGCTGGGCGAAGAAAGTGCTTACGAGTGTAAACGCGATTACCAGGAATTTTGCGGCGCGTTGAATATTAGTCCACGATTTCATCTTCATCTCCAGAGAGTGCTATTCAACACTATGAAACCTTCCTGGCGAAAGAAGGTTTTGTGGATCGAGTTGTTGTTTGATCCGCTGCATTATCCCGACACGTGATCCGAATGAGCCCCACGAACCGATTCTCATTTTAATCTCCGGCTGAGCATTCTCAACAATCAGTGAGCCTCCCAGCGCTTCCGCATCCCGTCTCAGGCGCTGAAGCAACCGGGCAAGCTCATCCCAATCGCCATTAGCTTGCTCAATTGCTCTTATTCGTCCGTCAGCTGCGCTTATCTGCGACATTCTAGAGGCGCTAGCTGAGTCTTCCGTCTGTTCGACCGAACGGAGAAAACCTGGGAGGCGAGAGGGCGGCACTGTTGCTGACCAGATGCACCTCTCCTCAAACCTCAACGGCAGGCTGGACACCATGCGCCAAAGCTTGAAGTCGTCCTTTACCAGAGGCCCACCCCACCGACCATACGGCTTGAGCAGGTGTCCAGCCTCACGGCTCTGTATCTCTACCGCTTCGCGCGAACCCGCAAATCTTACCACCAGCAACGCCTCGTTTCGCTCAGAGATTTCCGCCTCAGCAGCAAAGGCCGGGGAGAGTAGCTCGACCGCGGACGGAAACAAGTTGGCGGAGATGAGCTTCCAAGCACCGGTCATTAGAGACTCCGCTTCACCCCACACAAGCACTGTCCAGGTCCTTTCCGGTAAAGGTCGCAGTTTAAAACTCAACTCAGTGATCAGACCCAACGTGCCATAGCTGCCGGTGAAGAGCTTGCAAAGATCGTAGCCAGCCACGTTCTTGACGACTTTGCCTCCGGCTCTCACCAATTTCCCATCAGCTAGTACAACTTTCATCCCAATCACAAAGTTCCGGGGCGCGCGGTAACCAGTTCTCTGCGGACCACTCATACCAGTGGCTACAACGCCACCAATCGTAGCTCGGCCATCGTCGGGTGGATCGAGCGGCAACCATTGGCCACCTCGCGCTAGCGTTTCATTAAAATCTTCGAGCGTGACTCCGGCCTGAGCGCTGGCCACCAGGTCCGCGGGCTCGTGATCGAGAACCTGGTTCAAGCGTACGGTGCTGATAACCACGTTTACCCGGTCAAGCGGATTTCCAGCGTTAAGCCATGTAGCGGATCCAGCGGGAACAACTGACCAGCCTTCGCGTGAGGCGAGTTTCATGACCTCGCTGGCTTCAGCTGTCGACCCGGGAGCGACCAAAAGGGACGCGGAGATACGGGCACGCTGAGACACGGAGTCACCGAGACGCGGAGATGCTGAGACATTTGCTTCACCGACGATGTCCGACAAATACCTGGCGGCATGGTCTGGATCGAAAGGTTGCCGGCCACTGCTCGCGGCTATGCCGTCTTCCCTTGCGGAATGGCTTTGCCTTTCCGGCGCTGTTTTGGGATTACTCAGCGAGGCTATGCCTCGCTGTTTCATATCTAACCCAACGGACCCGGTCGCTGCCGCTCGCGGTTCTGACAGGATGCGAGCTTCGCCGCAGCCGCGCAGCATCGGAATGATTTTGCCGGGGTTGCACAGTCCCAACGGATCAAATGCCGAGCGGACACTCAGCATCGTATCCATGTCGTCATCAGAAAATATCATCGGCAGGAAATCGCGTTTGTCGAGTCCGACGCCGTGTTCACCTGTAATGGTGCCGCCAGCGGCGACGCAGGTTTCCATCAGCTCGCGTCCTGCTTCTTTCACACGCCGGACCTGCTCTGGCGACCGCGAGTCGAAGCAGATGAAGGGGTGAAGGTTGCCATCACCTGCGTGAAAGACATTAGCAAGACGCAACTCATACTTCGAAGCGATGCCATAACTTGTGGCGAGCACCTCCGGCAGGCGGGAACGGGGAACCACGGCATCCTGGATCATCGAATCTGGTGCGATACGCCCCACGGCTCCAAACGCTCCCTTCCGGGCCGCCCAAAGTTTCTTGCGTTCCGCTTCGTCCCGCGCGAGGCGGCAGCTGCGGGCGCGAAACTCAAGGCAAATGCTCTTGACCCGCTCTGCCTCTTCATCAATTCCTGCTTCAATTCCATCAAGCTCAACCAGCAATGCTGCTCCAATGTCCAGGGATAGTCCGGCGGCGAAAACACTCGCTTCAACGGCGCGAATGATCTCACCGTCCATCATCTCCAACGCGGCCGGCATCACGCCGGCAGCGATAATCGCAGACACCGCATGGCTGGCGTCGTTCACTTCCGGGAACTCGGCCAAGAGGGTGCGCACTGCGGGGGGAACCGGGACTAATCTAAGTGTGGCCTCAGTAGCAATTCCGAAAGTGCCTTCGGATCCGACGAAGACCCCGAGCAGGTCGTATCCGGTTTGGCCAAGCTCTCCACTTCCCAGATCGACGATCTCCCCACCCACCAGAACGACCCGCGCACCAATTACGTGATCCGTGGTTGTGCCATATTTCAGGCAGTGAATACCGCCCGCATTCTCGGCGATGTTTCCTCCGATGGTGCAGGTTCCCTGGCTTGATGGGTCAGGAACATAATGCAACCCCAGATGCGCCACAGCCTTTGATACATGGGCGTTCACCACTCCCGTCTGGACCACTGCCGTACGATTTCCCTCGTCGATGCTGAGAATCTTGCGCATCCGAGCAAGTTCGATCACGACGCCTCGGTCCAGTGCGAGCGCTCCGCCCGACAGACCGGTGCCTGCGCCCCGTGGTGTAAACGGAACCTTAACGGCAGCAAGCACCCGCATAACTTCCGCTGTCTGTTCGGTTGAGTTAGGAAACACCACCGCGCGAGGGGGATACTTGTGTTGAGGCAGCCCGTCGCATTCGTAAACAATGAGTTCGCTGGGCTCCGACAGCACGGCATCAGGTCCCACAATCGCGCGCAGATTTTTGACTAGGTTATCCAAAGTGTTTGGTTGGTTTCGTGTTGCCGATCTGCGACCTTCTGGAATGCCGCTTTTCCCTTTCTTGAAACGAAAGTTTATCGCTGCCGCTTGTCGAACAAGGCAATGATACACTACGCCTTGATGTGCTAAGAATATCCTATAAGCGTTATTGCTCAGTTTTAAGAGTCATAGATGCGAAGCACGGGTGCGTTGTCGCTGTGGCTATGCCTCCTGATGTGAGACGGTGGCTATGCCCCGTGGTTAGCTGCTCTTTTTCTTTGGGGCTATGCCCTCAGGGCAAAGTCCCTGACATTCAACGAAGACTTTGACGTAAGAACATAGCGAAGCTGAACCGGACTCCAAAGAAACTCTCCCAACGCAAAATGAAGATCAAATTTCATTTAGTCCTATTCATAATGATCACTCTTATGGTTTCTAATCTGCCGACCCGCGCCGACGAAGGCGCACTATCACCAACTATGATCGTCTTCAACGCCACGGTTCACACGATGGATCCGGACAAGCCCACCGCAGAAGCTGTTGCCATCCACGGGCAGCGTGTGGTCGCAGTGGGGTCCAGTAAAGAGATCAAGGGAATGGCCGGCTCTGGCACGCGGGTGATCGATGCTCAGGGACGGCTGGTGTTACCTGGTTTTAACGATTCGCACGTGCATTTCCTTAGCGGCGGGTTCCAGCTCTCCAATGTCGACCTGCGCGATGCGGACACGCCGGAAGAGTTTGCCGACCGTATCCGGCGGTTTGCGGAGAAAGCTCCATCCGGGCGTTGGATCACCGGTGGCGACTGGGACCACGAGCGTTGGGCTAACGTTAATGGCAGCGCTCCGCTGCCCACTAAAGATCTCATCGACC
>JBGTLM010000344.1:0-50060 GCA_041744135.1 Pyrinomonadaceae bacterium | reverse complement strand
CATTTCTTCGGCGACGTGAGTGCCCTCGCGGCGGGGCAACCTCGCCGGAACGTGGCTGACCACGGGCTCAAGAGTTTGCTCGATGTAATTGATGGGATGGTCGCTGAATAATGAGCCCAGCGCATAAGGCACGCCGATAAATCCACCGACAGTGGAAAGCACGGCGAGAACCACGAGCGGGACGGTCATAACCCACGGAGATTCGCGCGGCTCATGGACGCTATGGTGGGCGTGAGCTGCGTCGTCTTCCTGGCCATCGACGCGTTTCTCGCGAAAGCGCTCCGATCCCCAGAACGTCATAACCATCATGCGCGTCATGTATACCGCGGTTAGCAGGGCGGTAATCGCCCCGACAAACCAAAGCGCTCTACTCCAAATGGGACTGGGCAGACTAAATTCCCCGGCACTCCAGGTCTTCCAAAGAATCTCGTCTTTCGAAAAGAAGCCGGCAAAGATCGGGATCCCAGATATTGCCAACCAGCCCGTCAACATGGTGGCGAAAGTGATGGGCATGAATTTTTTGAGCCCGCCCATGCGCCGCATGTCCTGTTCATGATGCATGCCATGAATCACTGAACCCGAACCGAGGAAGAGAAGTGCTTTGAAGAAGGCATGGGTAATCACGTGGAAAATAGCGGCGGCGAAGGCGCCCACTCCACAGGCAAGAAACATATAGCCGAGCTGAGAGACGGTCGAATACGCTAGGACCTTTTTAATGTCGTTCTGCGCGAGACCGATGGTAGCGGCAAAAATAGCGGTAGTAGCGCCTACAATTGCCACGATGAACATCGCCGTCGGCGCATGTGTGTAAATCGCCGAACACCGGACAATCATGTAGACGCCGGCGGTAACCATTGTGGCCGCGTGAATCAGGGCTGATACCGGAGTGGGACCAGCCATCGCGTCAGGCAGCCAAACGTAGAGAGGAATCTGGGCGCTCTTCCCCGCGGCGCCAATGAAAAGAAGTATCGCCACCGACGTAGCGCCGCCGGCAAATAGCGCTTTCCAGGTAAATGGGTCAACGCTCATCCCGGCGAAGGCCTGCAGCGCGCCTATGACTCCGTGCTCAGGCTTCGTAAAGAAACTGATCGAACCTGTCAGGAAGAATACAAGCATCAGACCCAATACAAATCCCCAGTCGCCCACTCGGTTGGTAATAAAAGCTTTCTTAGCTGCGTCTCCCGCCTCTTTCCGATCTGTGTAGTAACCAATCAGCAGATACGAGCAGAGTCCCACTCCCTCCCAGCCCACGAACATGAGCAGGAAATTGTCCGCCAGAATCAGCGTCAGCATGGCAAACATGAAAAGGTTCAGGTAGGCAAAGAAGCGATAGAAGCCCTTATCGCCATGCATGTAGCCGACAGCAAAAAGGTGAATTAAGAATCCGACGAAAGTGACGAAGAGAGCATATATGCCGCTCAGGCGATCCAGAGCCAGGGCGAAGTCAGCACGGAAGCGGCCCACCTGAATCCAGGTCCAGAGGTGATCAAAGATAGGATCAGTGGAACGAAGCGCGCCCTTAGACTTGAAGGCCAGATAGAAAGCGACGATGGTCGAGATGCCAACGGATGAACAAGCAATGATGCCGATGAGCTTCTCACTACGAAGACGCCTGCCGATAAACCAGTTGATAACTGCGCCGGCGAGCGGCGCGAAGATGATCAAACTTAGAAAGTTGTTCTCCATCAAGAACCCGTCAGTAGTCCGTTGTCCGTTGTCAGTGGTTAGTAGTCAGTTGTTAGACCTGCGGGTCGGGGTATAACACCCTGTAGTCATTTTTAAGATACGCAATGACAAATTCGGAGAAAGAGTTGGCCACCTGAACCGGCTTGCCGTTATACACGACCACCACGGGATTCCCATGCTCGCAATCACTGGACAGACGAATGGCATAAACGTGAGCTTGATGCTGTAGTCAGCGAACACGAAATGAGAATCGGCATCCTCAACATCGGCCCGACCAGTACTCACTTAGGGGTTTCACCTCATCCAGCTCCAAGAAAGTAATCACTTCGTCATCCGTCATCCAATATTCTGAGCCGTCGAAGCCGTTCACCGCAGCATAATATTCTCGCAAATCCGTTGGCAGGCGGACATAATACTTGGCCTCAAAGGCGGCAAAGTCCTCTTCGGATGCACCCGGACTCAACTGACTCCCTGCAGCAGCCAGAATTTCCTTAAAGATTCCCCAACCTGAAACATTTCCTTAATCTTGGGTACGCGCTAAGGCCTAAAAACTGACAACTGACTACTGACAGCTGACTAGAGCTTCATAACACTCGCATCGTCCACATCCAGTGATTCGCGGTTGCGGAAGATGGCGATAATTATGCCCAGTCCCACCGCTGCCTCGGCGGCGGCCACCGTCATGACAATGAAAACGAAAAGCTGTCCGGTTACGTCCTGGAAGAAACTCGAGAAAGCGACGAACGTGAGGTTCACGGCATTCAGCATTAATTCGATGCACATGAACATCGCAATTACGTTTCGCCGAATAATCACCCCGGCAACGCCAATCGTGAAAAGAATGGCAGAGAGCGCCAGATACCATGAAAGCTGTGGGCCCATAAATGCTTCAGTCTCGCCTTTCCCGGTCTGACGGTAATTCCACGCCCATAAGTGTCGCCGCTTCCGCAGTCGAATTCGTCTCGACAGCCGTCGTATCATCAAGTGATCTGGGATTAACGATACTCATCGCCAGCACCTGGCTTCCGGGAACCACGCGGGCGGTTGGCGACATTGTGATTCGCCGACGCACCAACGACATTGAACCCACAATGGCCATCAACAGCAACACTGATGTGACTTCGAAGGGCAGGAGGTATTTCGTGAACAGTCCAGTGCCGACCGAAGCAGTCAACCCAACGTTCGAAACCCCATGGCGGGGCGTGTAAGGGGAATCCTGAACCGCATAGAGAACGAAGGCGGTTTCGGCGATCAAAATTGCGGCCAGGACGATGGCCGTCGGCACCAGGAAACCCAGGCGTTTGCGGCGAGGTTCTTCGTCCTCCACGTTAAGCAACATGATTACAAATACCACCAGCACCATAATCGCGCCTGCGTAAACGATCACCTGTACAGCGGCGATGAAAGGAGCTGCCAGCATCACGTACAAACAGGCAAGAGAGAGCAATACGCCAATCAGCGACATCGCGCTATAGAGAGGGTTTCGCTGCGCGACCATGCCAATGGCGCAGCCGATTGCGAGCCCTGCAAAAAGTACGAAGAGGAAACTAGTTAGCATCATCTAAAGAAGTGAATGGTAAATAGTAAATCGTAAATGGTTCAAGAGAGACTCGTCGGAAGGTAATGTTCAACGATAGATGGCTCAAAGAGGCGTTTGCTTCTGTCTATTTACCATTTACCATTTGCTATTTACTGCCCTAAGAACATCAACGTAGCCGTCACCAGGATGTTTAGAATGGCCACCGGCACCAGTACCTTCCAACCAAAATCCATTAATTGATCGAAGCGAAAACGCGGCAACGTTCCGCGAATCCAAATGTAGAGAAATAGGAAAAAGATTATCTTCGCGGCAAAACCGAACACGCTGACCAACCCGAACAGGAGATTCCCGCGACCAAACAGGTACTCGGCAAAAGGGACGTTCCAGCCTCCCAGGAACAGGGTTGTCGCCAGCATCGACACCGTGATCATGTTTATGTATTCGGCGTTGAAGAAGAGCAGAAACTTTATGGAACTGTACTCGGTATGGAAGCCCGCAACTAGTTCAGTCTCTGCTTCCGGCAAATCAAACGGGACGCGATTTGTTTCCGCGATCGCCGAGATGAGATACACGAGGAATCCTACCGGCTGATAGATGATGTTCCAGTTCATGCCGTACCAACCAGACTGCTGCTCAACCATGGTGTAAATGTCTAAAGTGCCTGAGATAAGGATTACGCCTACCAGCGAAAGGCCGAGCGAGAGCTCATAAGAAATCATCTGAGCAGCAGATCGCAGGCCGCCCATCAAGCTGTATTTGTTGTTCGAGGACCAGCCGGCCAGGGCGATCCCGTAGACTCCCACTGAGGTCACGCCCAGCACGTAAAGCAGGGCAACATCAAAGCGCGCAATCACCAAGGGAAAAGACCAGTTGGTGAACGGAAGCGTAATCGTGGGACCGAATGGGTAGACGACAATAGCCATGATGGCTGTGACTACAGCGATCATTGGCGCCAGCATGAAAACAAATTTGGTGGAGTGGTCGGGAACCAAATCTTCCTTCATCATGGTTTTGATGAAGTCAGCGAAGGGCTGAAGAACTCCGCCGTAACCCACGCGGTTTGGACCTACGCGTCCCTGAATAAAAGCCAGTACGCGCCGCTCGGCAAGCACTGTGGCAGCCACGAGCAGCATGATCGAGAGAAAGGCGATGGTAATCGCCACGATCACGAGCACCGAGTGGATAAGAGGTTCCATGAAGTTATTTTTGATTGCTGATTGCCAATTGCCGATTGACGGTAGTCAGGTACGATTATGCCGAATCTAGTCCAAAAGCGGGTTGAATCCAGCATCCGGTCGCTACCGCTCGCGGTTCCGTAATAAAGTAACGCTACAAAGAGTCATCGGGTGATTCTGAAACTGCACCAGTACTAGAAATTGGCAATTGGAACTCGGCAATTCGCGTCAGTCTCCAGCTACAAAAGCGTCCGCACGTAAACTATCGTCAATCGTAATCTGATAGAGCGGAGAAATACTTACAGTCTCTGGCCGCGGATTGCCGGCAGCCAGCAGATGAAACTGGGGAGTTTTTCCAGTCAGTGCTCCAATCTTAAATAGTTCGTGGCCCACCTTGGGTGTTAACAGATCCTTCTCCGCAGTTTCAGGCAAAGCCTCAACCAAAGCTGTCAGAGTGCTCACTGTGGCGGAGAGCTCTCGGCGCTCGGCAATTGGGTGTTTCGCCTGGACGGGATGTGCTTCGTCCTTGAGCAATGGATATCGCAGCTCGGAGTAAGCCGGGACACGTTCAGTAATCTCGCGAAACACAGCACTGGGTGACATCTGAAATCCAAAATCAACACCCAGTTCATTCGCGATCTGTGCCGTGATCATCCAGTCGGGCTTTGAACTATGCACGGGAGGAATCGACTGACGCACTCGCTGAACAAACCCGTCGTTGTTAGTAAAAGTTCCATCTACCTCCGCAAACGATGCGGCGGGAAGGACGACGTCTGCGAAAGCGGTAGTTTCGGTCTCAAAGAGCTCCTGAACAACCAGGAAATCGAGCTTGCCGAATGCACCTTCGCGGCCGCGTAACTGTTCTCTCAGGAAACTTCCTGCCATGTAAAGTGCTCGGATGTTTTTACCCGCGGCGTCGAGCATTTGAGTAGCGTTCAACGCCCCGTCCATGATGCGCATATCGTGAGCGCCGACGCTATTGTTAAAAAGTGGCAGCGGATGTAAGAGTACCCGCCGGCCTTCGCCTGCAAGAGCGTAGGGGAGTTGCGCAACCACAGCCTGCGCCTCCGCGCCGAGTTCCGCGCTGAAGATGATCACCACGTCACCTTGGGACTCGGTGAGCGACTGTCGCAGCGCCGCCAGGTCACCCTGTTCGACGCCCATCTTGCGGGCAGCCACTGCATCCTGGGATGGCGTCTGCAGGGCAAGCAATGCGGCGTCAAGGCTTCCGGGACGGATGTGAATGAACCGCGAGGCTTGTTCGGTGAGCCGAATACGAACGCTATTGATTACCGTCAACTTCGCACCGCCGTTTCGGACCGCCTGCCGGACCTGCTTGGCTGTTAGCGGCTGCAGTTCCTCCGGCTCCCCACCAATTAATATGATCGCGCTGGCATGACGGATGTCATTGTGCGTTGCCAGCGATCCGCCGAGGTTGGCGAAAAATGGTTTTAGGTTGAATGCCTCAGTGGCTGTGTGGTTTTCAGTACCCACTAATTCCTTGGCAAACTTGTAAAGGACGTAATTAGATTCGTTGGTAATACGCGGACTGCCGACGACTCCGATCGCGTTAGGGCCATGCGCATCGGCAGTGGCGTCCAGCTTTTGAGCTACGTGGCGAATCGCCTCGTCCCAAGTGGTAGGAATCAGCTTGCCACCCTTCTGGTAGCGGATTAATGGTGTGCGAATGCGCTGCTCGTGGTTCACGAATTGATGACCGAATCGCCCCTTGATGCAAAGAAACTCGCCGTTAAGTCCATTCACATAACGATCGCGCGCCACAACGCGCATCAGCTCGCCACCCCGCGAACCAAGCGACATCTGGCAACCGTCGGAGCAATATGTGCAGGTTGAAATCGTCTGGGTGAGTTCCCATGGACGTGCCTGGTGCCGGTAAGTGGCGTCCAGCAGCGTTCCCGTCGGACAAACTTCAATGCAGTTGCCGCACTGCGAGCAGTCCAGCCAGCCGCCGTAAGTGCCAATGACCGTATTTGCGCCGCGGCCGCCGGCTTCGATGGCATCTTCGCCCATCCACTCATCGCAGACTCGCGTGCAACGCTTACAAAGGATGCAGCGCTGCGGATCGTTAGCCACTACCGGCGAGAGATACTTCTCCGGATAGTAATTTTTCTGCTCAGTGAATCGCTCTTCCAGATTACCCCAACTAAACGCCATTTCCTGTAGCTCGCACTCGCCGCCGCGATCGCACACGGGGCAGTCAAGCGGGTGGTTGGCTAGGAGAAACTCCATCATCCCCCGCTGGGCTTTTTCAATCTCTTCACTCTGAGTAGTGACCACGATGCCGTCAGTGCAGAGGATCGTGCACGACGTTTGCAGCTTCGGCATCTTCTCAACGCGCACCAGACACGTTCGACATGATGCTTGCAGCGCGAGGTCGGCGTAATAGCAGAAGGAGGGAATATCGAATCCCTTTTCGCGACAGACGTCGATGAGCCGCGCCCCCTTCGCCACCTGAAAGTCTTTGGTGTTGATCGTGACTTTGACTATGTCAGTGGCCACCTGAGACTCCTAAATGGTGTCTTTCCGTTTTCATCTCCATCGCTGTTCTCTTAACGTTAGAAAATGGCCCCTCAGCGCCCCTATTTAGGACGGAATGAAGAAAAGCAGAAAAATCTCAACTCCAATCGTATTTCTTTGCTTGTCTGTAGGTTCAAATTCCACGACTTCTATCACTTCATCACCGTACCTTTCATGGTAAGTGCCGTGGAACACCCACGCAGGTACAGCGAAGAACAAAGCAAAAATCAAAGGTGTCAGTATCGCCACCAAGAGGCTTGGTTCTTTTGGTTTGGAAAATCTCTAAGTAAAAGATCTTATATACTCCCCACACCACGAGCCAGCAGAGGAACACCATGAGGAACCGCCCGAACACTCTTTCGTAATCAAGCATCTTTTACCGTTCTGTTTGGAAACAAGAACCTAGCTGCCACTCTCGATTCGAGCTTGTTCTTCCAGATTGTTGGCAAGTTGTTGCTCAGCCTGCGAAACGTCGTCGTCAAAAGTCAGTGTAAACATATCGACTATTTCTTCTATCTTCAGCGTCGAGACCTTGCCAGCATCCCTTCGAATTAGCTGTGCAATGTTTTCCTTGGCCGCTCTCCGCCGGCAATCTTTGCACGCAAAACGTCCTCTTCTGCTTTGAGGAAACTCGGCACTAGCGCGGTTCGGGCGGTGTCAGCGGCTTCCGCTCGTGCATGGTCGCCTACTTCACGAGCCATGAAAGATTCGTTGGAGAGGGCCATATCTTTGATTGCTAGTTGACTGAGAGCGTGTACCGCCGCTTCGCACATCCTCTCTTCTTCCAACATTTTCCGTTCTCTCTCTTCTACGATATTCGTTGCCTGTAGAGTATTTCCAAAATTCTCCGGAGATTTCTCTATCGGTGAAAGATTGAGCCACCAATATCGCCTCGCTAGTTCTTGCTTATGTATCGTTCAATTATGTTAACGAGAGCATTGATGCGCTCGTCAGTCTCCGCAGATTTCTCAGTAATCTGGCTAAATTGAGCCGCAATCTGCTCGAATCTCCCATTCATCTGCTCGTTTGCCCTGGTGATCTCTTGCTCGTGAATTTGGGCTATCGTCAAAAGCGATGCAATCGCTTCTTCGTGTCGTCCCAGGCGAGCATCCGCCTTCGTCTGGTTGTCCGCTAAAACGACCTGTTGTTCGATAACCGTATTTAGAAGGTTCTTCATCCTCAGGTATTCTTCATTTGTCATGGCCCTTGTCCTCAAGTAGTGTGATTAGTCTTCGACGTTGACGCCAGATGTTTCGTGAAATCCTCCGGAAACCTCTTAATCGCTGACTGAATCGGCCACGCCGCAGCATCTCCGAGGGGGCAGAACGATTTGCCTTCGATGTTGTCGCAAAGATCCAGCATCAATTGAGCGTCTTCCGGTCGGCCCTCACCCTTTTCGATGCGCTTGAAAATCTTTACCAACCAGTCGGTGCCTTCGCGGCAGGGTGTGCACCAGCCACAGGATTCGTGTTTGTAGAATTCCGTCAAGTTCTTGGTTGATTCGAAAATGTCTACCATCTCGTCCATTACAATGAAGCCGCCTGAACCGACCATTGAACCGCCAGCCACCAGTCCTTCGTAGTCCATGCGCACATCACGACCAATGATGTCTTCCGCACGCATGATGTAAACGGATGAGCCTCCGGGAATGACTGCCTTTAGTTTTCTCCCGTCAGGTATTCCCCCGCAGTCTTCCATGATGAACTTCTCCATGTCGTCGTAACCCATGGGCAACTCGTACACTCCGGGGCGATTGACATGACCGGAGACCGACCAGAGTTTGGTTCCGCCACTCTTTTCGGTGCCCAGTTTCTGATAAGCCTCGCCACCCATTTTGATAATGTCGGGAACAGCGGTGAGCGTTTCGACATTATTAACGACGGTCGGGCAGGCGTAGAGACCGGACACGGCCGGGAATGGAGGCTTCATACGGGGATGGCCGCGCATTCCTTCGAGCGAGCTAAGCAGCGCTGTCTCCTCGCCGCAAATGTAAGCACCGGCGCCCGTATGGGTGTAGATCTCACTGGAGAGGTTTGAGTCGAGAATGTTCTGACCTAACAAGCCCGCCGCGCGGGCTTCTTCCAGCGCGCGATCCATGATGTCGATCAGGTATTTGTACTCGCCTCGCGTGTAGATGTAATTAATCTTCGCACCCAGCGCGTAAGCGGCGATCAGCATGCCCTCGATGAGCATGTGAGGATCGCGTTCCATCAGGTAGCGATCTTTAAAAGTCCCGGGCTCGGATTCATCAGCGTTGCAGACTACGTACTTCGGCTTCGGCGAATCCTTGGGGACAAAGCTCCACTTCATTCCCGTAGGAAAACCCGCGCCACCGCGACCGCGCAAGGCGGACTTCTTGACCTCGCTGATGACATCGTCCGGCGACATCGAGGTCAACACTTTACTGAGTGCCTCATAGCCGCCGTGCCGGCGATACACCTCGAGCGAGCGCGAGTTATCAAGATGAACTCTCGCGAGCTGCAGTGGTTCACATCCTATCGCTCCGATGAACATAAGGTTCGTGAATGGTAAATCGTTAATCGTGAATCGTAAGTAGTAAGGATTCGAATCTATCTACTGCAGAGTAGTGTCTCTCATTGCCTTTATGTTTTGTTTTCGTGGCTCTTCGTTTAGTTTCGTGGATCGTCTTCCCGTTAGCAAAGAATCGATCCACGAAATCACACGAATCCACCCGAAAGAAAGCCTGTAGAGTCGACTGCACAACATTAGAGATGCTTTCCATTTACGTTTTTAGGCAATGCAGAGAGAATTTGATCCACCCTCTCTGGAGTCAGATTTTCGTAATAGTCAAAGCCCACTTGAAGCATCGGGGCCGTGCCGCACGAGCCCAGGCACTCGACCAGCGAAACTGTAAATTGCCCGTCCGCAGTTGTTTGTCCGGGCTTGATTCCCAGCTTGTCGCACACATGTTCAGTAATTCGAGGCTCGCCCATTATCTTGCAGGACAACGTCTTGCAAATCTGGATGTGATAGCGACCTATCGGTTCTGTATGGATCATCGAGTAGAAGGTGGCCACTTCCCAGATGTCCGTGATACGAAGCCCCAGTCGTTTCGCGAGATAAGTCACACCGGGAGGATCCAGATAGCCGCGTTCTCGTTGCACAATGAACATCAAAGGCAGAATTGCCGACCGCATCACCGGATATTTGGATAGATGCTTATCAATCTCAGCTTCAATCTCAGGGGAGAACGACGCGATCTCGTGACCAATATCGACGGGCTGCGAAAGCGGTTGGATTTGTAACAGTTGCTGACTCATGATTCAAAGCGTGAGCTTTGTACTTTGTTCTTTGATCCTTGTTTCAGTAGCCCAAGGTGCTAGCCACATCGTAAGGCTCAACTGCCAAGCACAAAGGACAAAGAACAAAGTACTAAAAACGAAGCACTATCTATCAATCTCTCCGAGAACAATATCGAGCGATCCTATAATCGCCACAATGTCGGCGATCATCGCGCCTTCTGCCATCTGGGGCAGAGCAGAGAGGTTTACGAAACTTGGTCCGCGAAAATGCACCCGTGAAGGTTTAGGGCCACCGTCCGATTTGACGTAAACGCCCAGTTCCCCCTTCGACGCTTCAATTGGCATGTAGACCTCACCGGCCGGCACATCGAATCCTTCCGCGACGATTAGGAAATGATGAATCAGAGCGTCCATGTGTTGCTTCATTGCTTCGCGATCGGGAAGAACCACCTTTGGAGCATCGGCTTTGACTGGACCAGGCTTCAATCGTGACAACGCCTGGGTGACAATCTTGTGCGATTCATTCATCTCGCGCATACGTACAATGTAACGGGCCCACACGTCACCATCGGACTCAGTGGGAATCTCAAAGTCATACTTCTCGTAGCCGGTGTAAGGACTCGCGCGGCGAATGTCGAGATCGACTCCGCTGCCGCGCAGACACGGACCCGAGAGGCCCCAATCAATAGCATCTTCCGCCGAGATGACACCGACGCCCTGAGTTCGTTTCTGAAAGATTCGGTTTCCAGTAAGTAAGGTGTGGAATTCGTCAACCGACTTGAGAAAACCATCAAGAAATTGCTTTACCCGACGCTCGAACCCCGCAGGCAAATCCATCATCAAACCACCGATACGGAAGTAGGACGGAGTCAAGCGGCCACCCGAAGCGGCTTCGATTAAGTTAAGGATTTTTTCACGTTCGCGAAAACAGTAGAAGAAAACGGTCATCGCGCCGATATCCAGCGCATGAGTACCTAACCAAACCAGGTGCGACGCAATGCGCTGAAGTTCGCAGGTTAAGACGCGAATTGTTTGCGCTCGTTCGGGGATCTCCAGAGCCAGAAGTTTCTCTACAGCCATCACATAAGCCAAGTTGTTCCCGAGTGGATTCAGGTAGTCCATTCGATCCGTGATGACAATCCCTTGCTGATACTTCTTGTACTCAAAGAGCTTCTCCATGCCTGTGTGGAGAAAGCCAATGTCAGGCGTTGCCTTCACTACCATTTCACCATCCAGCACGAGCTCGAGTCGCAATACGCCATGAGTAGAAGGGTGCTGCGGCCCCATCGAGATAGTCATCTGGGTGTCGAGCGGACGATCGACAATCTCGAATTGCGGTGGAACGTTTACAGTAGAGGTGCTCACCGTGAGTATCCTTAGCGTATCCTTCGATTTCCCATTTCCGATTGCCAATTGCCGATTGGCGATTTCCGAAAGCCGGTCGCCCCTAATACCAAATCGGTAATTGGCAATTGGCAATCACTTGAGGCTATATGGCTCGTAGCCACGCAACGGAAAGTCTTTTCTGAGTGCATGCCCTTGCCAGTCGTCGGGCAAGAGAATCCTTCTCAAATCCGGATGCCCATCGAAAATGATGCCGAAGAGATCAAATGTTTCCCGTTCGTGCCAGTTTGCCGTTCGCCAGACATTGGTAACTGTGGGCACATGCAGATCGTCTTCGCTCAATAAAACCTTTAGTCTTACTCGATGATGGATAGTTGTAGAAAACAGATGGTAGTTAACTTCAAACCGCGGCTCTTCCTCCGGCCCGCGATCAACGCCGCAAAGGTCGGCGAGAAAATCAAAACGGGCCTCGGGCGAATTCTTTAGTTGGGAGCACACCACTTGAATATGTTCGCGAGGCACTATCACCGTTATCTCGCTATACGCCTCGCGAACTTCAGCTATCCAATCCGGGTGCGCACGCTGTAACGCCGTCACCAAAGGGGACGGCGTTGAACTCGGTGTTGAAGTTGTGGAGGTCTGCCTCGGCAAGGCGCGGTCGTTGTCTGCCCCGTTTGTCATTCTTTGAATCGCCCAGTTACGAGGAGCGGCGGCGTTCGTGTTTTGAAGCGATTGTATAAGGCCGCGATTCCGGCAGCAGGTTATCGCTGACGGTTGACCCATCAGTCACGGGTAACGTTCCGGGCACTACGGCCTCGCGGGCTTCCTCTTCCGGAATATCTTTGCGGTTCCGCGAGGATTCTTTCATCACCTTGTCTTGCAACATCATTACTGCATGAATGAGCATCTCGGGACGCGGCGGACATCCTGGAATATAAACGTCCACCGGGACAATCTTGTCCACACCCTGAACGATCGCGTAATTATCGAAGACGCCCCCGGAGGTTGCACATGCGCCCATGGAAATCACCCACTTCGGTTCCGGCATCTGATCGTAGATACGTCGCAGCACCGGGGCCATCTTTCTCGAAACTCGACCGGAGACAATCATCACATCGGCCTGGCGGGGACTCGCGCGAAAGACTTCAGAACCAAAACGGGCCAGGTCGTTGCGCGAAGCGGTGGCATTCATCATTTCAATGGCGCAACAGGCCAGCCCAAACGTCGCGGGCCACAGAGATGATTTGCGCGCCCAATTGATCAGGGAATCCAGACGCGTGGTCAACACTTCCGGCAAGGCCGCGGCAATGACGTTTTCGAGTCCCATGAACTCCTTACTAAGACCTAGCCGAGCGGGTGTCCGAGCTGTCGCCTTTCCGTGTCGGCCAGCAACCGGCCTTCGGCTAAGGCGTCGCGTCGCGCTCGATCGTTCCAGTCGAAAGCCCCCTTCTTAATAACGTAGACGTAACCGGCTAACAGCAATACAATGAATACTATCATTTCGAAGTAGACCAGATTTTTAAGACCGTAGGCTGGACTAGCAAGGGTTCTGAAAACGACCGCCCAGGGAACCAGAAAGATGACTTCAATATCAAACAAGATAAAGATCATCGCGATCAGGTAGAACTTCACTGAAAAGCGCTCACGTGCGGTACCGACCGGATCCATGCCACATTCGTAAGGCATCAGCTTCGTTCGGGTCCTCTTTCGCTGTCCGATAAACTGCGAAATAAAAATGTTCACCGCAGCGAAACCCCCAGCTACGACGAACATCAAGAGAACGGGTAAGTAGTCGCTAAGACGAAATGGCATCCTGAAGATCCTAACCGTGATCTGTCGCAAACCAGATCAAATGCGCGTCTGTAGCCAGCAACATTGGCGACTGACACGCGTGCTCTAGCTTGAGAATCATTGTACAAGCCGAATCGTAGTCGAAGTGATCAAGGGTGTCAAGCGACCTTATCCAGCAAAAAAGCACGAAGAAAATGACAATTGACCCTGCAAAAAATCTCGTGTTAACTTGCAGGGAAGCCTTTCGAGAGGCGATCTAGTCGAGACCTGCGTAGGATGATTTGATTTCGATTCAGATAAAGTGATCACCGGCTACAACACCGACGTGGAACATGATGGCGTCGTCTATCATGTGCAGACGGAAGATAAAGGACTGGACACGCCTTTGATTCTCTCGCTCGTTTATTCGGGCGGAGCGATTCTAGCCAGTAAGCGTTCCCGCTACGAAGATCTGATTGCCTCGGGATTTAGCGACGAGGCGCTGAGCGAACGGCTGAAGCGCCAACACCTGCTGATCTGTGCGGCAATCCATGCTGGACGTGTTGTGGACCTCAAGCGCATGGCTGGTGCGGAGCCCGAGATGGCCGCCGTCGTGACGACTGTCGAGGGACGGCCGGCGGCCCCGGCCCAGAGAGAAGCGAAGGCGGAGCCACAAGAGGCCGCTGCTCATCCTGACGCGGGAGAAACGACCCTTGCGACAGAGGCCGTAAGCCCGGCAGATGCGTACACACTTCACGATTCGCGACGCCAGTCGCCGATGGGCGAGCCGGCAAGGGAGGCAGAGGGCTTACGAGTGAGTCTGCTCGACGAGCAGGAGTTTCGCTCGGGCGAGGCGTTGACCCTGCGAATTATGGTTAGCCAACGGTCGGGTAATACTGAAAAACCTGTGAACGGCGCCGTCGTTTCCGTCAAAGTCCTGGGAACGGGATTCAGGCCCCTGATCTACTCCATGAAGACGCAAGGTGATGGAGTGGCCACCGTTTCTGCTCAGATACCTAAATTCACTTCTGGCCGCGCCGCTATTCTGATACGGGCCCTGGCCGGGGGAAGTGAGACCGAACTGCGCCGCATTATTCATACTGCCTGAGCGAGTCGAGCGAGTCTCTTGAACCTGCGAATAAATGGCGAGGACCGTGAAGTCGTCGATAATCTCTCGCTTAAAGAACTAGTCACACAACTTGACCTCACACCCGAGCGAATAGCAATCGAACTGAATCAGAACGTAGTGCGTAGGGCTGAGTGGCCCTCGACTGCGCTGAAGGAAAATGATCAGGTAGAAATAGTGCACTTTGTGGGCGGAGGAAAGATCTAGAGGCAGGGAGGCGGGAGGCAATAGAATTTGGCGGTGGCAGTCCGTACTGGGTCGGCAGTAACACTTCAGTAAAGAGTTCATCCCTTAAGTTGCGCGACTCGAGCGCAACGCGAACACTGTTCAATTCCCCGCAGGCTTCAGTTTGCTCACGTAACGGTGTAGAGTCCTCTCATGAGCGACGAGCTAGTGTAGTGCGTCTAACGGATCGCAACTTATGAATCGAGCTGCTTGGGCCATTTTCGTAGATTAATGCGTTCTCTCCATGTGATGTTATTTTCGACGCACTACACTAGTGAGTCTTAATTATGTCAACAGCGGTATCAGCCAAAACGGATCATCTGACAATCGGTGAGCGAACATTTGCGTCTCGCCTGATCATTGGCACGGGCAAATACCGCTCTTACGATGAAATGAAAGAGGCGCATCGCGCCTCAGGCGCGGAGTTGGTTACTGTGGCGGTCCGTCGCGTTCCGCTGGATCGCGGGACCGAATCCTTTCTTGATCATCTGGACCCTCAGATGCAGCTATTGCCGAACACCGCGGGCTGCTACACCGCCGCAGAAGCCATTCGCACTGCGCGGCTAGCCCGCGAAGCTTTGCAGACTGATTTGATCAAGCTTGAGGTAATCGGAGACCAAACCACTCTCTTTCCGGACAACGAACAGACGCTCGAGGCAGCTGCCGTACTGACCAAAGAAGGCTTTACCGTACTGCCATACTTTACTGACGACTTGATCATGGCGAAAAAGCTGCTTGATGCCGGCTGCCCAGCCGTGATGCCCCTCGCCGCCCCCATCGGGTCGGGCCTGGGGGTTCAAAATCCCGCCAATCTCAGAATCATGCGCGAGCAACTTCCTGAAGCCACGATCATTGTTGATGCCGGAGTGGGTACGGCCAGCGATGCGGCCATTGCGATGGAACTAGGAGCGGACGCGGTCTTGATGAATACCGCAATCGCCGAAGCGCAAGATCCGGCGAAGATGGCCCAGGCCATGAAGCTGGCAATCGAGGCTGGAAGGTTGGCCTACCTGGCGGGTCGAATGTCGAAGCGACTATACGCTAGCGCGTCGAGTCCTTTTACGGGTGTCATACAATGACTTTCTTAGCCCTCAAACCCTAGCTTAGTCTGAACCTGGCCTATTTTTTAATCTGGAGCGGTGAGTAACTCATGTTTAGTCTTTAACGGATGGAAAAACTGGTGGGGGGGGCCATATTAGGTCTGTGGGTTTAGGGAAACGGATTAGATCGATCAGTGACTATTCTGCGATCGGAGATGCTCCGCAACGATAAAGCGAATCATGTTGTAGCTGATGGTTTCCGGTAGAGAATCATGTAGCGGTTTAAGTTTCGCGGTGCCGTGCTCCGCGATAGCTGCCTCAATCAGGGAGCGATTGGTCTCGGAGACGAATTGCGCAGTGTCAATAGCGTAGCCTGCGCGAACGCAGTCGATTAAGTGGCCCTCGACCGTGCCGATTATGCAGTTGCGACGGCGCGCGATTTCTTCGATCGAGAGTCCTTGCTGATAGAACGCGTAAGTTTCCATCATTGTCTTAGTCGGGCAGTTTCCTTCGGGAATTGGTGCGGTGATGTGTGATGGATCGTCAATGAGTTGGGGCAGCGCTAATTCGATTCGCTCTTGCTCGCGCATCACGTGGTCGCCAAGTTCAGTTGTTGAAACTGTCGAATACTCACCCGGACTGGCTCTGAGGCAACGCGCTCGGATCAGCGCATCTATGTAAATCAGGATGTCGTCTTGACGCATATCTTTCAACAGGCCGTAGGTCGATAACTCGTTAAGATGTGACTGCATTACGTTCTTTGCTGCCGAACCGCGCAGAGTTGCAGCCAGCACCTTCTTTCCAAACCGACCCTTCATGCGTTTGGCTCCCGCCAGGATTTTCCGAACGAGGAGGGTTTCGTCGAGGCTGAGCGCTCGGGGCGGGGATTCAGGCAATTCGGTGCGACGCTTGACCGTACGGCGGGATGCCGGCGAATCGCTTAGTACCTCTGAGCTGGTTAGGGGCCTTCTGGCTCCTGAGTTTGGTGCACAGTTTCCGCAGGTGCCACATTGTCGTGCGTGATTGCGATCGCCGAAATAGTCGAGAATGTGAGCGCGGTAACAATCTTCCGTGTAGCAGAAGTCGATCATCTCGCGAAGTTTTCGCCGTTCGAGGTTTGCACGCCGTGTTACATCGGCTGGGTTGACGCGAAGCCGCGAGGGAGCGTTGTCGAGCATTATGATGTGGCGCGCGCGACGTGCTGCGGCCCCAGTGGAGGGCATCCCACCAGCAGGCGCGCTTACCATTGACGGCGCCACACGTTCTATGTGACCGGCGCGTTCGAGCAAGTAAAGAGAGGACTGCACCGCCATCTCATTGGCCGCCCCTGCGCGCTTTCCAATCTCAGCCGCCGAAAGTTCTATCCGCTTAAGACCGGTTAACGAGAGAGCGTCGTAAACGCTTTGCACAAGTTGGGAGCTGGGATAAGAGCCCTCGATGAAGAAGTCGTGCGTGTTCTTGTCCGCGTAGTTGAATAGCAAGACACAAGAAGATGGGAGGCCGTCTCGTCCGGCGCGTCCGATCTCCTGATAGTAAGCCTCGATCGATCCGGGCATTTGATAGTGAGCGACGAATCTGATGTCCGGCTTGTCGATGCCCATGCCGAAAGCGTTGGTAGCGACAATCATCTGGGTGCGGCCGGCCATGAAATCATCTTGCGCTTTTACCCGCACCGAATCGCCCAGCCCGGCGTGATAGGACGCGACCTGTAGCCGCTGTTCCCGCAGTTCTCTGGCAACCTGCTCCACGGCTTTGCGAGTGGAAGCGTACACGATACCCGAGCCGTCGTGCGTTTTCGCAAGGCGCTTGATTCGGGCAAGCTTTTCGCGTTCTCTTTCAGTTTGCACGACATCGATCGAAAGATTAGGCCGGTCAAATCCGCTGACGAATGTTTCCGGATGACTGAGGCCCAATTGTTGAATGATGTCCGACCGCACATAAGGCGTGGCCGTCGCCGTGAGCGCGAGAGTTTGCACTGTTCCCAGGGATTGGAGCACGCCCCTCAATCGCAAATAATCCGGACGAAAGTCATGTCCCCAGGTGGAAATGCAGTGGGCCTCATCAACTGCGAAAAGCGAAATACCAATGGACTGAACGGCTGAGACAAAGTTACTGCTGCGAAAGCGTTCCGGAGCGACATAGACCAGCTTGAACTGTCCGCGACGTAGCGCATCGATGCGCGCGCGTTGTTCGGCTGGCGCAATAGAGCTGTTGATGAAAGTCGCTGGCAGCTGCCGCGATCGGAGCGCATCCACCTGGTCCTTCATGAGTGCGATTAGGGGGGAGACGACGACGGTGGCGCCACCCAAGATCATCGCCGGAAGCTGGTAGCAGAGTGACTTACCGCTCCCGGTGGGCATTACCACCACGGCGTCTTTGCCATCGAGAATCGCCCCGATCACTTCACGCTGACCTTCGCGGAAGGCATCGAATCCAAAATGTGCGCGCAGCGCTGTGAGGGCGTCAGCAAGAGAATGCATAGCAGAGTCTAAGGGTTTCGGATCTTAGCTGGCAAGTGGTGGAAATTTTAGCCTAGTTCAGTCCGCGTAGCGGACAACTTATCGAAGCCCAGCACGCAGGGTGCGGACCAGTGACGAAGGGGATGAGTCTAATTAGCGAAAGAAAATACCTGACCTGAAAGGGGTCGGATGATTCTATTCCTCAGGTATCGTTCGCCTTACGCATCTCAGTGAATGGGGACGGTCGGACTTAGCACCCATGCCAACAGCTCGAGCCACGATGTTCGAGAATTGGGGAAGCCGATCTGCGAAGCCAAAGCACCGGCGCAGGGAGAAGCTGCAGTCGTCATGTTCCGCGGAGTCGGCGCTCCCACCTCAAAATCCCCTGCGTTGTCTGGAATATCTGTGCAACCGTTGCTCTTCCTCGAGACCGATCTTGAGTTGCTCGGTGCGTCAGTGGGACCAACGCCGCGGAAGCAGTTCGCAGTGCCACCATAACCCACAAGATCCACAATAGTCTCGTCAGCCGGGCACGCACCACTTAACGCCGTGGAAACGTTCACGAGAGCCACCTTGCCGGCAGCGGCCGCCATTGCGATTACGCCCGTTGCATCGGCTGGGGGCAGATTTGCACCATTACTGCCCCCTGATGATTCCTGAATTAAATAGTACTGCCCGGGAGCAAGCGATATCGGAGTCAGGAGGGTTACTGACCACGACGTGCCGGTCGCGCCGGCATACTGGACGGACCAACCCGCGAGACTAACGGTTGTACGGCCGCCGTTGAATATTTCGATGAAGTCGTTTCTAAACGGCGCGCCTGAGTTGCCTCCTCCCCCGTAGATCTGACTGATGACTAACTTCGTCAATGGCGTTGGCGAAGGAGAAGGACTTGGCGAAGGAGTGGGGGAAGGTGACGGAGTGGGGCCCGGCGTGGGCGAAGGCCCGGGAGTTGGGTTCGCGCTCAGGTTCTGTGGATCACTTGGTGTAAGCAACAGAAAGTCAGCGAAGTTCTCACTTGTGTCTTGGGTGCTGCCGCTAGAGCCCCCGGGGCTTCTTTCATAACTCTGATCGGCATCGCTTGGCAAAGGCGCAATATGTCTCCCCTCTTTGAAAGCCGATCCGGCACTCAATCCCAGCTGATCCACGACGGAGTCGTCAGGTAGGGTCAAAGCTATCCCACCGTCGTTGGCAATTCCGCTGGTGTAGGTTTGATCTCCAACGACTGAACTGCTATATCCGGAATTGGTCGCCAGAAAATGCCCGCGCCTGGGAAGGATTGTGCCCGTGGCGATTACTAACCGCGTGCTGGTGCCTCCTGAGTTGCTCGACCCGCGAATCTTCCAGCCGGCAATTGCGATCGGCAAGTCACTATTGTTGTAAAGCTCGACAAACTCATCGCTCGCTCCAGCCGGACCACGCGTGCGAAACTCGCTGATGACAACTGGCGGCGAGGGGGATGGCAACGGAGATGGCGTGGGGCTGGGGCGTGGTACGGGAGACGGCGAAGGGTTCGGAGTTGGCGCAGGTGAGGGAGATGGCGTCGGTAATGGGGTGGTGACCACCAATACCGCAGGATTCGACTGCACGCCTCTTGCCGACGCCATTATTTGAGTCGTACCCGCCGCAAGTGCTTTAACCAACCCGATCTCATCAACTCTCGCTATCGCGCCGTCGTTTGATTGCCAGCCGAAGATCACGCCACTCATTTCCTGAGCATTCTGATCTAACGCTTTCACGGTGAACCGGAACTCCTCACCCGCTGTCAGCGATAACGAGTCGGGAGAGATTACTATCCTGGAGACTGCGGGCAGTGGGTGAAATACGGACCCGTTCACCCGCGTTCCGGGACTGAACAGACGACCACTGCTTTCAGACGCCGTTCGATGCAGACGAAAATTCCCTGTGATATCCGGTGAGCGAGTGAGAGATTCGTTCGCATCCCCGCGCAAGCCCGTCGAGCCGCCATAGGTCATAGTCATCACTATCGTACTCGACGAATCTCTGAGGGTAACCGCGTCTCCCGAATTTAGCAGCGACAATCCGCCGGATGAGGCCTTATGGATAGGTGCACCGCCAAAGGCGCCGTTAGCTGCATCAGGGGCTCCACCTCCAAAGACAACTATCGCGGTGCCCGCCGGCAAGAGTGTTCCGGCAGCAAATCTGTGGCGAAGGATATCCGTTCTTCCTGCTCCGCGAGTCTGCAATTGATAGCCACCGAGATCAATATCTCTTGAAGTTGTATTGACCAGCTCGACAAATTCGTCGTGCGCAGAGTTCCGGACGCCGTCGTGATTTGCGTCACCGGCAAGGCCATCAGGGGGATCCGCCAGCAGTTCATTGATCAGGATGTTTCTGACAAAACTTCCGGCGAGTGTCAAATGTACTCCGTTACTCTCGCGCACGCTGGTAGAAATACTTATCGTCACTGTTCCCGCACCGCGCAAGTCTGCAGGAATGAGAACGTGAAGTTCATCAAGGCCGGGAAGATCGGTAGACCTTTGAGTGGACTCTACGGACAACGAGTGGCCGGCGATTGACGCCGTTAGCTCGGAGCTTTGCCTGGCGCCCGTGGCAAATAACAGCAAGCGAAGGTTGCCCTCAGTTGGATCGAAAGGCCCGGATTGAAGAGTGTCGGCATTCAGAATAATGCCCTCCCCTCGACCATCGCCGTTTGCGGAAAACAGACCTGGCGCCGAAGACATGATCATCACATTAGCTCTGGATTGAAATCCATCAGAATTCTTAACTAAGACTTCCGCCGGGCCGAGCTCTGTTTCTGGTGGGACCACAAATGTCACCTGGGTGGAAGAGACAAAGAGAATCCTGGCGGCGCTACCGTTGACCGTCGCTGTGGTCCCAGCCAGCGACAAAGGGAATGAGCCATTCACTGAACGCTCGGCCTGTCGTGTCTCGCCGGCCAGGGCAGTTCCTTTGGCAATCGCTATGCTGTCAGGCGCGATGGTCTGGTCAGGTCCGGGTTCATTACCGTGAGCAGCTCCATTGAAAACTACAAGCGTGCCAAACGCTGGGCGAGGCTCGATTGTCGTCACATAGATTTCAGAATTATCGGCGAGATCATTTGCTGAAACCGAACCCGAGAGCACGCGAGGAAAACTGAACGCGGCAATGCTGCCATCGTCATTTAACGATGAGACAACATCTGCGGTCGCCGCCGAAGGGGCCTCAGTCAACTTAGTAATTTGACCGGTGGGAATATCGTATACGTACAACTCGACGCTGCGATCATTGTTCCCTCCGATCACATTTCGTCGAGTAGCAAAGGCGATGCGTTTGCCATCACCGCTGATGGTTGGATGCAGAGGAACGTCGTCTGTGCGTGCGCCGAGAGCTGTAATCTCCGTGGTGGCGCCGGAGTGTTCATCATAAAGGAATACCTGGCTCTGATGTGGCGCAGTTTCGGCCGTATAGACCACTCGCGAACCGTCATCGCTGATTGCCCGCCCGTAAGTCATAGATAAACCGACACGATTGGTGGCGACTGGGACAGTTCTCCCACTGACGCGGTCGTAGAGGAGTAAGTCGCGTGGGTTGCTTTGCTCCCCGCTTTTATCGCGAACAAAGGCCAGGTGAGAACCGTCACCGCTGATCTTTGCTTCAGTAACACCGACGATATTGTCGGAAGAAGTAATCTGGGTGGTCATCCGGGTGGTTGTGTCGAAAGTCAGAACCTCGAAATTGTGATCGGCATTTAGTCCCGTAAGGTTACGATTCGAGGAGAAGGCGATGATGGTTCCGTCATCGGTGATTGAAGGTTGAAAGTTGCCATCGCCAATCCGGGTGGAGATGTCTGCTGGAGTAGTATTGGTAATCTGTCTGACTGCCGCTCCTTCAAAGAGGAATATTTCTGAGTTTCGATCCGGGTTGGTCCCAACGAGATCTTCGGTTGAAGCGAAGCCGATTCGCGATCCATCTTGTGAGACCGCCGGAGCGACTGCTCTCGAGATTCCGATTTGAGCGAACGCCGGTGGGCCCATGGCGAGATCCGCGCGCATCGCGCGAAACCCAAGACCACTGCCCACCCCAAGCAGATTGCCCGTCGTTTCAAACGCGGCGATGCGTCCATCACCACTAAGTGATGGATTGAGGTTAATGACCTCCTCGCCTGTGGTTGTTACCCGACGGACCGATGTGGCCAAGTTAGTAGCCGGCTTGTGGTTGTGGAGCAGCGCAGTCGATCCGGTCGAATGTGGAGCGAAGATGGCTACCGAAGTCGTAACTAGAATGAGAGATAAGCCGGTGAGAAGACTTGCACGAAGCATTTGAGAGGTTGCTCCTGTTTCCGTCAAACTGGTGAGAGCTCGACGTAGGGAAATATTGTTTACAATCCAGAGTTATCCATACAGGTTTAAGAATGAGGAGGCTGCCCTGAAGTAAGAAAGAGAGGCGGTGAAGTCCTCAACTCATTATGCTTTCTGGCTGCGCGCATTCTACACTCTTGCTTTCAGAATACAAGGTAAATATGAAAATACTCATCAGTGGATCGCATGGCCTGGTAGGAAAGGCTTTGGTCAAGTCGCTTAAGGCTAAAGGGCATGAAATCTTCCGTCTGGTCCGGCATGCTCCCGTTTCTGATTCGGAGATTGAATGGAGCCCGGACCGATACAGCATCGCGCTCGCGCGTCTGGACGGCTTTGACGCGGTCGTTCACCTCGCCGGCGAGAGCATTGCTTCAGGTCGTTGGGACGACGAGCAGAAGCGCAAGATTCGAGAGAGCCGCGTCAAAGGCACAAAACTCCTCAGCGACGCGCTCGCAAACCTGGCGCGCCCGCCCAAAACTCTCATTAGCGCTTCAGCAATCGGATACTACGGCAACCGGGGTGATGAAATGCTCACGGAAACCAGCTCGCCTGGCGATGATTTTCTTGCCGGCGTCTGCGTCGAGTGGGAGAAAGCAACCGCGCACGCGGCGGAGAAGGGAATTCGCGTCGTCAACGCGCGCTTCGGGATCATTCTCGATTCCGGGGGTGGTGCCCTGGCGAAGATGCTCACGCCTTTTCGTATGGGGGTGGGCGGAGAAATCGGCGGTGGCAAACAGTGGATGAGTTGGATAGCGTTGGACGACGTGGTCGGCGCTATCGAGTATGTGCTGGCGACTGACACAGTGAAGGGCCCCGTCAACGTTGTGGCTCCTAACCCGGTGAGGAACGCCGAGTTTACAAAGACCCTCGGCAACGTGCTTTCGCGACCAACCATTTTCCCCATTCCCGCGTTCGGCGTGCGCCTGGTCTTTGGCGAAATGGCCGATGCTCTCTTATTGTCGAGTCAGCGCGTCGAGTCCGCCCTTTTGAAAGACGCTGCGTACCAATTCGATTATCCGCAGCTTGAGGGCGCGCTAAGGCATATACTCTAAACTTGAGTCTCTGGCTCCCCTGTATGCACGGTTTGAATCGCGGGAGGCTCTTGGCCTGAGCCAGCCAGTTCGGCTAAACTAGTCGCATGAGTAACGAAGAATTCGAAAAGAAAATGGAATTCATCGTGGATCAGCAGGCCCAGTCTGCCGCAAAAATTGGCCAACTCGAAGACATCGTTGCTCGTCTTGCCAACGCAAGTCTGAAGAGACTCGAGGATACGGATGAAAAGATTGCAGCGCTTGTAGATTCCCAGATCAGACTGACTGACTCACAAACTTTTATTGGCGAGCATCTCAGAAACACAGATGAGAAGATAGTGGCGCTTGTCGATTCTCAAATCAGGCTAACTGAAGCCCAGGCTCGGACGGATGAGCATCTCAATCGAACCGACGAGAATCTCAATCGAACCGACGAAAGTCTCCGAAGACTAATCGCTGTAGTTGATCGCTATTTCAGTAGAGAGGGTCGCAACGGCGAGTAACGAGAAAGCTCTCAGCCATCGGTGCGGACAACGGCTCCTTCGCTCCCTCCAAACCCCTCCAACGCCCCGAAAACTTCCAGCGCATACTTCACATTTCCGAACGGCGCAGAGACCTGCACCCCCTGAATCAGATCATGCACGTCCAGTAACGACTCGCGGGCGATCTTCAAACCTTCATCGCGGCCGGCTTCCTTGCTGATCGCCGACGCCGCGCGCATACGTTCCATGATCGAGTGAGTCACACGCACACCCGGGACTTCGTTGTGCAGAAACTCCGCATTGCGATAAGAGACCAGAGGCCAAATGCCGGCGATGATGGGAATGCGCACATGCTCGATACTCTTAATGAAATCGCGGAGTTGGTCGGTGTCAAACACCGGCTGAGTGATCGCATACTGCGCGCCTGCCTCCACCTTATACTCAAAACGACGAATCTCTTCCTCGGGATTAATTGCCCCTGGATTGACGCCGACGCCGATGCAGAAGGCGGTCGGTTGACCGATGGGATTGTTGCCGATGTCCAGGCCATGGTTCAGCTTATTAACCATATTCGTCAAACCAATGGCGTCGATGTCGAAGACGGCGGTTGCATCAGGATATGGCCCCATTTTGGGTGGATCGCCAGTAATCAGCAGCAGATTTCGTATTCCCAAAGCCGAAGCGCCCAAAAGGTCGGACATCATGCCCAGCAGGTTGCGATCTCGGCAGCAGTAGTGCAGCACTGACTCAATGCCGATTTGCTGTTCGACGAGGACTGCCGTGGCCAGGGCGCTCATCCGCGACTGCGCGCGAGCACCGTCGGGAATATTGACGCCGTCTACGCCCGCGTCCTTCAACAATCTAATCGAATCGAGGGTCTTCTCAGCGTCGACACCCTTCGGCGGCAAAACCTCCACCGAGGTAACAAACTCGCCGCGGACAATCTTTCTTGACCAGTTGGACCGTTCGTCCGCAGGAACCACTTTGATGTCGGCGGGGATGATCTCTTGAACTTGCACCAGGGGACCGGTAGACATCACCATCTTCTGAGCGCGCGGCGAAGCGGCCCGGACCGCATCCGAGATCAGCTTGATGTGAGCAGGCGTGGTGCCGCAGCAACCTCCGATAAACTTTGCGCCGGACTGGATTAACCTTTTCGCGAATTTCGACATGTACTCCGGCGAACACATATAGAATTGCCGGCCTTGAACGTCACGAGGCAATCCGGCGTTGGGCTGGGCGGCCAGTTTCTTCTTCGTAACGGTTCGCATCTTCTCGAGACCGCTCAGGATAATAGCGGGGCCCACGCCACAGTTGAGACCAATCACGTCAGCGCCCCACTCGTCCAAGCGTGCAGTGAAAACCTCCGGAGTAGTGCCGAAAGTCGTGTTGCCGTCGGTCATGATGGTCATCTGCGCAATGATCGGCAGATCACACAATTCTCGAATGGCTCGGATCGCCTGTCGTATTTCAGAGACATCCGAGAAGGTCTCGAGTAGAAAGAGATGAACTCCGCCTTCGAGCAACGCGGACGCCTGGGCCTTGAACATGTCTTTTGCTTCGTCGAAGGAGGTGGGCCCATAAGGCTCGATCCGCAATCCCAGCGGACCGATTGCTCCTGCGACGTGGGCATCTTCCCCAGCGGCTTCACGAGCTACGCGAGCCGCAGCAATATTGATCTCCTCGAGGTTCCCTTCCAGACCATACTGGTGAAGCCGGTAGGCGGTAGCCCCGAAAGTGTTAGTCTCGATAATGTCGGAGCCGGCGTGGATGTATTCCGCGTGGATCTCGCGCACGAGGTCAGGATTACTGAGGTTTAGTTCGTCGTAACACCGATTGATGTACACACCCTTGGCGTAGAGCATGGTTCCCATCGCGCCATCGAAGACGTGAATACGATCAGACTGTAGGAGTTCTCTGAAGGTCTGCATCTTTGCGTCGCTATTGCCGATTACCAATTGCCATTCAAAAGACAACACCGGCTTAGAACTCAATTGGCAATCGGCAATCGCCAATCGGCAATGAAAAAGCCCCGCGGTAAACAACGCGGGACTTCATGATTGCTGAAGTTTTCCGGAGCGTCCGTCGGGACTCGCCGTGCTGTTTAGCGGATTGTTTTACGTGGCCGCAAGTCGCCTTAACTCACCACGTTTGTCAGTTGTGCTTATACGCCGTCGAGGATCTGGCTGTCAAGGAGCGTCGCCAGCCAATAGGCGCCGCTCAATACAGAACCGCGAGCGGTAGCGACCGGATCCTAAAGGCAACTCTTGTTAAATGCATCTACTGGCGTTGAGTGCTGCGATCCGGTCGCTACCGCTCGCGGTTCCGTACGGAGCAGGACCAGGAGCGATCAGTCCTTGTACTGGTTCAGTTTCGACAAGCCGCCCAAGATCTGGCGTAACGTCGTTACAGCTTCGCCTCCTGATGCGAGGAAGCGGCTATGCCCTTCCGTTTAAGTCCCTCTAGAGTAATAGGGGCCCCGCCCTTTGGGCTCCGCCCCCGGGCTGGGGCATAGCCGCCAAAATCATAAGTCAGCTTACGGCGGGGCATAGCCACCGCCTCACATCAGACGGCATAGCCGCGCAGCTACCGAACCAGGCCCATTTCCTGCAGCTAGCCTAATTTCGACCACAAAAGCGATCCATGAATTGCACGACCCGACACGAAATCCAGTTAATGTCTCTTCGTCTGTTTTGGTGGACTGTGTTTGAGGTCCTAAACTCCCTTGACATGAGCAGTAATCTTTGGCTGAATGCCTGCCGTACTCCCAAATTTCCCCTCAGTAGTCGGCAGTTTCAAAGCAAAAAGGAGCTGAGCAATGGCGGCCAACACCATGAGCAGTGCCACTGAGATCCATGACCTTAAGACCCATCCGAAAGGGCTATATGTGCTCTTTGCCACTGAGATGTGGGAGCGATTCAGCTTCTACTCGATGTTGGCGCTGTTCACTCTCTATTTGCGCAACCCAGACCAGGGATTCGGATGGACAGCCGCGGAAGCCACCACCCTATATTCGACCTATCTATTTTTCGTCTACTTCAGCCCGCTCGTGGGAGGTTTTCTCGCGGATTGGAAACTGGGCTATCGCAAAGCCGTGATGATCGGCGGTCTGTTCTTTATGGCCGGGCACGGACTACTCTCGTTTCGATCCATGACGGCCGTTTATGCCGCGTTGACGTGTCTCGTTATCGGCAACGGGTTGTTCAAGCCAAACGTCTCGACAATGGTCGGCAACCTCTACCCGGAGGGCAGCCACCTCAAGGATCGTGCGTACAACATTTTCTACATGGGCATCAACGTTGGCGCCTTCCTCGCGCCGGTCGTCATGGAGATCGTCAAAAATCAGTTTGGCTATCATCCTGCCTTTGCAGTAGCGGCCTTCGGCATGTTGCTCTCCGTGGGCATTCTCTGGTGGTTTAGGAACCTGGTTGAAGATCAGGCGCGCAGCAAGGCGAATCGACAGAGGCCAACTGCGCAAGCGCAAGCAGATGCCGCCGCGACCGCCGTGGACGCTCCCCCCAGCAGCGTAAGCAGGCAGAACCGGATGGAAGCAGTTCCGGAGTGGAAGCGCATCGGAGCCCTCCTGGTGATCTTCCTGATCGTGATCGTGTTCTGGATGGTCTTTCACCAGAACGGTTCGACACTTACCTACTGGGCAGACGACAACACCGACTGGAACGTCACGGGCACAATCTCGAACGCAATCAACCCCTTTTGGATCATTTCGCTTACCTTTCCTCTGGTCTGGTTCTGGAAGTGGCTCGACGATCGCGGCCAGGAGCCATCGACGCCAACCAAGATGGCCATCGGCATGTTTTTGACTGCGCTCTCCTTCTTCATTCTGTTTGCCGGCGCTAGGACGGGTGAGGCATATGCGCCGTCAACTAATGATTATCCCACTGCGAGCTTTCGTATTACTGACCGCACGATCGGAAATTTGCGAGCAGATGGCGTGCCCGAAGATGTGTTGGCCAAGTTGGAGCATGAGAACATCAAGAGCAAGAAGTTTGCTCAGGACGACAAAGGACCCGGCGAAGCTCAGTTCACGACGGCGCTTAACACGGCATTAGGACAGCAGGCGTCGCAATACCGCGAACCTATTCTCCGCCGCGCCTACATCTTCAAGGTCTCTCCTCTTTGGCTCATCATCGCTTACATGGTCATTTCGTTGGGAGAGTTGATGCTCTCGCCGATGGGCCTCTCACTGGTATCGAAAGTCGCGCCTATCCGGGTACGGGGCATGATGATGGGTGGTTGGTTCGTCGCTACAGCTATTGGTAATAAGCTAACGATGATCGGAGTCTTCTGGGAGCGTTGGCTTCAGTCGAGCTTCTTCATCATCCTGGGCACGATGGCACTCATCATGGCGTTCGTCCTGATCTTGCTTCTGCGCCCGTTGAAGAAGGCGATGCCCGGCGTTTGACGATTCAGTTTTCCTCATGGGTTCAAGACGGTCTTGTTGTATGGATCTCGTGCGCGAGGTTGCCAGCGTCTCTGGGGAATTGTTTTGCGAGTAAATTTGTTAACACACAACTCACTCCCGTAGGGATGGATGTTTAGACCGGATCCCTACGGGATTATGAGCGAGAACTTCCTTGTGACAAGAACGTTGGAGTCCGCACACTAGATTTACTTTACCCTGGGAGTCTTCAACCCGTGAAACAGCGACAGTTCTTAGTCGGCTTTGTAATTCTCGTATTGGCGTTCTGTTCAGGTGTACTCGCTCAGGACAAGCTCCTGACCCTCGATGACATCTTCGACCCCGCGAAGAAAGTTAACTTCAACGGCACTACACCTGACATTCGCTGGCTCAAGGATGGCAAGCATTATCTGCTCGCCAATGATCCTTCAACCCCAAATGTGCCGAGATTGCAAAAGGTGAACGCGCTGACCGGTGCGACCACATCTTTCCACGATTCCGCAAAGATGGAAGCCGCTTTTGCGGCCCTTGGGGGCCTTTCTGCCCAGGACGCTAAGGAGCTGGCAAATCGTGGCTCGTATGACTTCAATCGCAACGAGACTGCGGTACTAATTAATTTTGCCAACGATCTCTTCTATTACGAACTGGGCAGCAACAAAGCCCTACGCGTGACCAACAGCGCAGAAGAAGAGGTGGGCGAAACATTCAGTCCTAATGATCGGATGATCGGGTTTGTTCGTAACAACAACATGTACGTTTTCGATCTTCCAACCCAGCAAGAGCGCCGGCTTACAACTGATGGCAGCCCAAAGATTCTTAATGGCCGGCTTGATTGGGTTTACCAGGAAGAGCTTTATGGCCGAGGTAACTTTGCGGCTTACTGGTGGAGTCCCGATTCCACGATGCTGGCCTATCTCCGGCTGGATGAGAATCCTGTGCACGAGTTTACTGTCGTCGACCATATCCCGTACCGACAGAACGTTGAGGTTACTCCTTATCCCAAAGCCGGTGATCCGAATCCCATAGTTCAGCTCGGCGTGATCAACGCAGCGGGAGGTGCCTCGCGTTGGATGGATACTTACAAATACCATCCGGCCGATTTCCTGATCGTGAGGGTTTCCTGGACTCCCGACAGCAAGAAGGTGGTTTACCAGGCACAGAATCGCGAACAAACTTACCTCGACCTCAATTTCGCGGATGCAAAGGATGGCAAGTCGAACAATGTCGTCCGCGAGACCTCGAAAGCCTGGGTCGAGGTCATCGATAACCCACGTTGGTTAAAAGATGGCTCCTTTCTGTGGCAAAGCGAGCGAAATGGTTGGCGACATCTTTACCACTACGCACCGGATGGGAAGCTTGTGCGTCAGTTGACCGATGGCAAATGGGAAGTGCGCTCGCTGGAAGGTGTGGATGAAGAGAAGGGGCTTGTCTTCGTCACCTCGACCGAGCACAGCCACATTGCCCCGCAGCCGTATCGCATAAAACTCGATGGCACCGGCTTGACTCGATTGGCAACCACCGACGGTGCTCATCGAATGGTTCTTAGTCCGGCGAACAATCACTTTGTAGATTACTGGAGTGATCTGAACACACCGACGCAGACGCGGCTCTACGATACCGAAGGAAAGCTCGTCCGCATTATCGCAGAGAACAAAGTTGAGGCGCTTAAGCAATACAAACTTGGGAAGCCTGAATTGTTGCAAGTGAAGACGCGAGATGGCTTTGTCATGGAAGCGATGATGCTGAAGCCTCCCGACTTCGATCCCAAGAAGAAGTATCCGGTAATGTCGTTCACCTATGGTGGCCCACACGCGCCCCAGGTCAGGAATGCGTGGGGTGGCCCCACCGCCGTGTGGTACCAGGCGCTGGCCCAGAAAGGCTATATCATCTGGGTTTGTGATAATCGCACTGCCAGCGGTAAGGGTGAAGAATCGACTTGGCCGGTCTACCGAAATTTCGGGGAACTCGAGTTGCGAGACATTGAAGATGGATTGACTTGGCTGAAGAGCCAACCCTACGTTGACGGTTCGCGGATTGGCATCTCCGGTTGGAGCTATGGAGGTTTCATGACCAGTTATGCGCTGACCCACAGCAAGAGTTTCAAGATCGGCATTGCCGGAGGCACGGTTTCTGATTGGCGCAATTACGACACGATCTATACAGAGCGCTACATGGGAACTCCGCAAAACAACCCGGAAGGCTACCAGAAAAGTTCACCCGTCAACGCGGCTAAGGACCTCCACGGCAAGTTGCTGCTCGTTCACGGTGCGATGGATGATAACGTACACATGCAGAACACCATACAGTTTGTCTATGAACTACAAAAAGCCGGAAAGCAGTTTGAGCTGATGGTCTATCCGAAATCGCGGCACGGTGTAACTGATCCGCTGCTAGTGAAGCACATGCGAACGCTGATGACGGATTTTATTGTCGCGAACCTTTAAGGCAACATCCGCAGATTACGTGTTTCCGAAGAGTCAGAACATTAACAGCTGAGTTTACGAGGATACTTCCTTTCTTTATGGGGCATTGGGAATAGCGTTCCGGTCAACTGAGGCTGTTTCTTCGACGCGTAGCGGCGGCATGAGTTTAGCCCGGTCTTTCAAGGCCGGGATAGATTGCGCGTCCGAATTTGCGTCGCCTACCTACGGCTGAACTATCCCCACAAGTAACGCTCATCGTACTCAATCCCATTTTTGATTAAGAACTCCAGGTATTCTTCCTGGAAGCTTCTTTTACGATGATGCTCTCGCTGATTCCTGATGTAGCTGATGACATCGGGAATATTGGATTCACTTACTGTAAAGGCGGCGTATCCGTCTTGCCATCCGAAGTGCTTCAACGCAGCAAATTCTTCATGGATCCACTTCGAAGACTCCCCTTTTAGAAGCTGAGCAATCTGGCTTGGCGAGAGAGTTGGTGGCGCCATGATTAGACTGTGGATGTGATCTTCAACGCCGCCCTACCTGCAAGGCAGTGATCCTGTGCTTCCGTGCGATGCCGCCTATGTACGACCAGACACGTTGCTCTATACCCAGGGTTAGCCAGGGCTGACGATTTTTGGTCGAGAAAATTATATGGTAGATGAGCGAGGTGTAGGTGTTGGCCATGAGGTGAGGTCCTCCAAGCGGAATCAGTCGTCGCTAAGCGACGGCGTCATTGTACTACTTGCCTACCCGGCCTTGAAAGACCGGGCTAAATTCATGCCGCCGCTACGGCGGCGAAGAATCAGGCTCCATGGCCGGTCATCCGTCGTCACCTACCTGTTTGCAATTTGCCTGCTACTCTCTTCGCACGAGATCCTCGCTTCGTATTCGGCAGGTTCACCTCCGCTGGCAGCGTGGGCACCAGTAGGTTGATCGCCCGCCATGCGTAAGGCGTCGAATGCGAGCGCCGCACTTGAAGCAAGCCTTGCCTTCTCGTTCGTAGACCTGCCAAACCTTTCCAAAGGCCTCGCCGTAGGAAAACCCATTCGGATTCTCGAGATTTATTCGCGATGCCGAGCTGCCTGATACCGCGGCTCGCAGAACGTCGCGAATCGCCTGATGCAAACGCTCAACCCGTCGCGCTGAAAGACCGGACGCGGTTTTGAAGGGATTGATCCCCGCGCGGAAGAGCGCCTCCGCCGCATAGATGTTTCCCAAGCCCACTACTCTAGTTTGATCCAGCAGTAGTGTCTTCAACGTGCGGCGTGATCTAGCCAGCGTCTCCCTCAGGTAACCTACACTGAACTCGTCTGAGAAAGGTTCCGGAGCAAGTTCAGTGATCCCCTTAGTATTGAGTAGACGTGAGTTGGCCACCAGCTTCATCACTCCAAACTGACGCTGATCCCGGAATACCAGCCGGCGCTCATCATCAAGATAGAAAACTGCGTGAGCGTGAGGCGGAAGCGGGTCGTCTGGCGTCAGCACCAAAAACTTGCCGGTCATCCGCAGATGGACGACCAGCACCTTGCCGGAATCAAGGTCAATGAGAATGAATTTTCCGCGCCGGCCAATGCCCGAGATGCGCGACCCTTTCAACTTGTTATTAAAGACAGAAGGAGAGGTGGGGGAGATTAGTTTGGGCAGACGTATCTCGGTGGCGACTATTTGCCGCCCAAGCACAGCGCGACGCAAGGCGCGAACGACGTGTTCGACTTCCGGCAGTTCCGGCATTCGCTTTCGTCTCGTTCAGAGGCGGTTCTTAAGCATGATTGTAGGGCGTCTCTCCCAAGAAACTCAGTACGCGCCCAGATCGCTGGGCGACGCGTTTTCGAAAGTTAGGTGAATCAAAACCGGGGTGCCCCCAGAGTGACACCCCTACAAACGTCCAGTCGTTAGTGGGCCGCAGGTGCAACCTTTTGCCCTTCATCGAGGAGTAGTTTCATCTGATTGATTGAAGTAGCTTCGGCGTAGATACGCAGCACGGGTTCAGTGCCCGACTGTCGAAACAGCAACCATGATTCGTCGTCGAAGATAAGCTTTACACCGTCGATCGTCTGAACGTCCTTCACTTTGCGTCCGGCAAACTCCGAGGGCGGACGGGAAGCCAGGCTATTAACCAGTTCCAGCCCTTCCTCTACCTCGATGTGCAGATCATGGCGCCCAAAGTAAAACTCGCCGAACTCCCGGTGCAGCCCGCGCAGCATCTCGGAAGGTGGCTTGCCGGCAACAATAATGGCTTCCAGAAAGAGTAGGGAATTTAGTAATCCGTCACGTTCGGGAATATGCCCTTTGACTCCGATGCCTCCGGATTCCTCGGCCCCCAGCAAAATGTCCTCTTTCAGCATCAAGTCGGCAATGTACTTAAAACCGATTGCCGTTTCGTAAATCTTGAGATTGAGCGCTGTTGCAATTCTTCTCATCAGTACTGACTGAGAGAAGGTTCTGACAATAGCGCCAGTCATCTTTCGATTGCGCGCCAGGTGGAGCAGAACAAGCGGCACGACGTCGTGCATGGTCATCGTCTCGCCCATCTCGTTAACCGCTCCCACGCGATCGGCGTCACCGTCGGTGGCTACCCCCACAAGAGCCTTCGTCTCGACCACCCGCTTTTTCAGCGGACCGAGGTTGCTGTCTATCGGTTCGGGATTGACTCCTCCAAACATTGGATCACGATCGCCGCGAATCGTATCGACCTTCAATGCTCCCCCGGCCAGCAAACTCTCAAGCCACCGACCGCCCGAGCCATGCATGGGATCTACAACGACGGTTTGCTCTGAGCTCCGCAGGCGATCGAGGTCTATATAGGAAGCTATCTGTTCGCGGTAACTCTTTATCGCTGGCTCAAGTAGTTCGCGACCATCAGAAGAAAAAGCGCGGCGTTTTGCGGGGTTATCATCAACCAGGGCCTCCACGGCCGCTGTCGTCTCTGGAGCGGCGCTTCCGCCCCAGGGGGCCTTGATCTTGAAGCCATTGAAATCGGGAGGGTTGTGCGACGCCGTGATCACGATGCCACCGCCGGCCCTTAGTTCTTTGACCGCCCAGGAGACTAGTGGCGTTGGAGCCGCTTCTTGAAAAAGGGCAATTGGAAATCCATTTCCTAGCATCACCTCGGCGGCCCGTCGCGCGAAGTGCTCGGACAGGAAACGCCGGTCGTAGCCTACAACCACTAGCGCGGGTGCTCCACTGGTTGCTTTGCCGATAACACCTCTGAACATCGAGCTTTCAGCCTCGTCACGCCTGATCTGGCCCACGGCGACGAGTTGATTGAGCCGCGCTTCCTCTTCTGTCTTCGTCAGATAGTCAGCATACGCCTGCGCCACTCGTTCGAGGTTTGCAAAGGTGAATTCGCGGGCTATGATTGCTCGCCAACCGTCAGTGCCGAACTTGATTGGCGCAAGCGGGTCGCTCACGGTTGCGCGCCTCCCGTGATGGTGTAGTCAGTCACTGACGTCTTATCTCCTAAAACCGATCCCCGTCCAATTACGGCCGAACGCCCGACGTGACAACCGCGCCCCACAATAGCATTCGACACTTCTGCCGCGGTGCCGATGCGCGTATGAGGCCAGATAACTGAGTTCTCAACGTGAGCGCGCTCCTCAACGAAACAACCCTGCCCGAGAACCGAGTTTATTATCCGGGCACCTGGCTTGATCTGGCAGTCGTCACCAATGATCGAGAGCTCATCAATCTTAGCAACAGTCGCTGAATCAAACGATCCGCGGCGTTCCTTGATATGAATCCGGCCGACGCGATTGGCCAGCAGGTCATGATGGGCCTGAAGATAACGTTCTGGAGTGCCGATATCTATCCAGTAAGTACGCGGCGGGACGTGCGCATAAAAAGTTTCTTCCCGTTTTAGCAGATCCGGGAATAGACCGTATTCGAATGAATAATTTTCGCCCGCAGGAATGAAATCGAGTACTCGGGGTTCGAGAATATATGTGCCTGCATTGATGGTGTTGCAGGTAATCTCATCCTCCTTGGGCTTTTCGAGAAAGCGATGAATGCGTCCATCGGTCTCTGTTTCAACCAGCCCATAGGCTCGTGGGTTTTCGACGGGCTGCAATACAATGGTCGCGGCGGCTTTTCTTCCGTTGTGCTCGCGAATTACAGCTTTCAGATCCAGGTCTGTCAGGATATCGCCGTTGAAGACTACGGTGGGCTCGCGAATGAGATCTTCGGCAAACTTGTAAGCGCCTGCTGTGCCCATCGGTTGCGGCTCGACCGTATACTTAAGCTTCACACCATGGTCTGAGCCATCGCCAAGCAAGCGCTCAATCTTGTTAGGTTGGTAAGATAACGAAAGCGTTATATCCGTTATGCGGGCGCGGCGCAGAGTGTCGATCTGATAAAGCAAAAAGGGGCGGTTGCATATCGGCACAATTGGTTTGGGAGTGTAGACGGTCAGCGGGCGCAGGCGTGTGCCTTTACCGCCAGCCAGAATTAGAGCTTGCATGTTTGAATTACCGGATTGCTGATAGAGGTTAGAATAGCGGATGAGAGTCTAGCATCCCATTGTACGACCGAGCAATCGACCGCCTTCGGGGTAGTGGTGCGATAGCTGGACCGTTGGTGCCACTCCTGGTGTGGGTGACGGGTAAGAAGTTTTGAATCGACATAAAACGATCCACGAAACAACGCGAAGGAGCACGAAAATTTTGTTGGTGTCGTTTCGTGCAATTTCGTGGATCGCGTCCTTGCGGAACCCCGAGCGTAGCGACCGGATGCTGGATTCAACCTGCATGTTCGATCGGATGGCATCCTAAGAACAAGAGCAGAGTTGTGTGTAAGTCCCGGTCGCTACCGCTCGCGGTTCCGTGATGAAGTGACATCGTCGACGTGAGCCAAACTACACTGGCCGTGGAGATTAGGTTGTTTGCCAGCCTCTGGGTAAACTACCAGCGCGCTCTGGATTTTAGGGGCTTACTATTTGCCTTTCATCAGTTACCTTTTTTATTGGAGTCACAATGTCCGGAATTAGAGAAGCAGTAATAATTGCCGCAGTACGAACACCGGTCGGCAAATTTCAAGGATCATTAAAAGGCTTCAAAGCGACTGATCTCGGGGCGATAGTCGTGCGTGAGAGTGTCAAGCGCGCGGGACTTGAACCAGCAGCAGTCGATGAAGTGATCATGGGATGTGTAATCCAGGCTGGTCTGGGCCAGAACCCCGCCCGTCAGGCGGCCTTAGGCGGAGGTCTGCTGCCCGCGGTTTCTGCAGTCACTATTAACAAAGTCTGCGGGTCTGGGCTCAAGTCTGTGATGATGGCTGCCCAGGGAATACAGTTGGGTGACACCGATCTGGTTGTGGCCGGGGGCATGGAGTCGATGAGCAATGCGCCTTATCTGCTGCCAAAGGCCCGGGAAGGATACCGGCTTGGAAATGGCGATCTGGTGGACGCAATGATCAACGACGGATTGTGGTGCTCGTTTGATAATCAGCATATGGGATGCACCGGCGAAGTGGTGGCCGATCGGTTCAGCGTTACCCGAGCTGAACAGGATGCGTACGCTTTGAACTCGCACCGAAAAGCGGCTGAGGCAATCAAGGCGGGAAAATTCAAGGACGAAATCATTCCGGTGGAGATTCCGCAAAAGAAAGGGCCGGCAACAATCTTCGACACGGACGAAACCGTGCGGGCGGATAGCACGCTCGACGCGCTGGGAAAGCTCAAGCCTGCTTTCAAGGAAGGTGGCACAGTTACCGCTGGCAACGCCCCCGGTGTTAATGATGGGGCATCCGCCATTGTGGTTACTTCGCTTGAGCGCGCCCGCAGTTTAGGCATCGAACCCATGGCCCGGATCGTCGCCCAGGCAACATCCGGGACTGAGCCCGAACTGGTAATGATGGCCCCCGTCGAGGCTATGAGACGAGTTCTCAAGAAAGCCGGATGGACGTTCGCTGACGTTGATCTGATCGAGCTAAACGAAGCCTTCGCGGTGCAGGCAGTGGCGATCATTAAAGAACTGGACCTCGACCCGGAGCGTGTTAATGTCAATGGCGGAGCCGTAGCGCTGGGGCACGCGATCGGACAATCCGGATCGCGATTGCTTTCGACCATGCTTTACGAGATGAAGCGTCGCGATGTGCATCGTGGAGTGGTTGCGCTTTGCCTTGGGGGAGGTAATGCCGTAGCCCTGGCGGTCGAGCGATAGTATATGAGAACTACAAACAATCATGAAAGCAACAAGTCACAATAAAATTCTGGGCATCCTGCATCTGGCGTATGGTGGGCTTTCAGCGCTGCTGATGATCGGCGCGTCCGTCTTGATGATAGGTGTGATTGCGATTAACAGTAACAGTGGGAAAACCAATCCAATTGGTATTCTCGCGCTGATGATTTTCGTGGTTGCTCTTAGTCTATTACTAATCACGCCGTCATTCCTTGCAGGTTACGCATTCCTGAAACGCAAGCCTTGGGCTAAAACAATGGGAATCATCGCGGCGATGGTGGCCGGCTTAAGTTTTCCTCTGGGCACGGCCCTCTGTGTTTACACCCTGTGGTTCTTGTTTGGAGAAAGTGGAAGGTTTCTCTATCACAAAGCGGCTTACGCGCTTCCTCCAGCGGGTACATCGTGGACCAGGGCCGTCAGCCGCGAACGAGAGCGCGAGTATGTCCCGCCATCAGCGCCGCCAGACTGGCGATAGTTGGTCAATCCGGAGTGTAAGCGAGTGAGTGAAGTCATTGGGGTAGTTGGCGCCGGAACAATGGGCAACGGTATCGCCCAGGTTGTCGCGCGCGCCGGTTATCGCGTAGTCATGCGTGATGTGCAGGACGAATTCCTTGAGCGCGGCCTGGCGGCAATCGAAAAGAGCTTGCAGCGCGATGTTGAGAAGGAGCGTTTAGCAGCTGATGAAAAAGACGTCATCTGTGGCCGCATTCAAGCGACAACCTCCCTCGAGGTACTGGCAGAGGCGTCGATTGTGATCGAAGCGGTCACGGAAAACCTGGAAGTCAAAACCCAGATTTTCAGAACGCTCGACCAGATCACACCTCGCGAAACTATTCTGGCGTCGAACACTTCGTCGATCTCGATAACCAAGTTGGGCGCCGCAACGAGTCGAGCTGACAAAGTCATTGGCACCCACTTTATGAATCCTGTGCCTGTGATGAAGCTGGTGGAGGTTATCCGCGGCATAGCAACGTCCGACGAGACCTATGAGAAGGTGCGCACGCTAACCGAGAAGCTCGGCAAGACCGCTCTGGACTGCCAGGACTCTCCGGGGTTCGTTTCCAACCGCGTTCTGATGCCCATGATTAACGAGGCCATCTTTACTCTTTACGAGGGGGTGGCGACGCGCGAGAGTATTGACGGTATTATGAAGCTGGGCATGAACCATCCTATGGGGCCGTTGACGCTGGCGGATTTCATTGGCCTGGATGTTTGCCTGGCTATCTTGAATGTAATGCATGATGGGTTTGGTGATCCAAAATACCGCCCGTGTCCTTTGCTAAGACGTTATGTCGACGCGGGCTGGCTGGGGAGAAAGACCGGACGCGGGTTTTACGAATACTAAGTTGGAATCGTTGTAGGGGCGCCCCTACAAAAGCCATTTCAGATGTCGCAAGTAGCTCATTATTGCCAGAAATGTCTGGCGGCGAATCCATTGGGTCAGGATTTTTGTGCGCGTTGCGGAACTCGGCTCATGATTGTCACCGAGCCTACCGCATCTCGTTACGAGTCTGCTGAATCAAACGCTACCAGTGAGGAGCACTTGCTGGAGCGCATCTCAGCACTGGAGAACAGACTGGGCCGATTGACGGAGCGACTGGAGCGAGGCTTGGATTTGCTTCTGCGGCAGGCACAAAACTCCTATTTCGATCGTGCTTTGGTGAAAGCGTTGATTGGCCTCCTGACGGATGACGGAATTGTCGAGGGCTCGAGGCTGGAGAAGCTCTGGAACGCGCGCTGTCAGAAGGAGGCCGCAGAACAGGAAGAGAGCACTCGTCGCGAAGAGCTGCGGGTAAAGATCCTTGCCTTTTATAAAGGTTCCGAACGAGGCAACTTCGAACAGTTTGTTAATGAAGGTTTCCTCCTGATCGAGGATCAGCAAGTAGGTCGCGGTATTAGATCGCTGCAACGTGCGGTGGGGCTGGCTGGCGGCAATGCTCCTTTGCTTTCCTTTGTGGGGGAGCATTTTTTCCGCACTGGCAAAACGCGGCTCGCTCAAAGCTATCTGGCGCGAGCATACGAGTTTGCACCAGGGGACATGCGCGTTTCCTTGTTGCTGGGCTTGACCTGCGCTGATGAGGGCGACGTCGAACGCGCGAAGGAGCTGCTTAACAAGGCAGCGCAACTGGGAGCCTCATCCTTCGCAGCCCACTACGGACTCGGTCGCCTCTTCATCGCAGAAGCAAACTGGCGCAAGGCGCTCCGCGAATTCAAACGCGCCTTGGCGAGCAAGCCTTCTCCTGAGGCACATTACGCACTCGGCTGTCTTTATTACCAGTTAACCCGCGATTCGCTCGCAGCGCATCACATGCGAAAAGCGACGGAGCTTGATGCCGGTTATGCTGAAGCCTTCTATGTCCTCGGATTAATTTACCGACGGACGGGACACGAGAAGTTAGCCCTCGAGTCCTTTGAAAAGGCTGAGACTGTAGATCTTGCGCGCCGCCCGAAACGAGCTGGTAGAAAACGCGCGGGTGGACGAAAGCCCGGTGTTTTTCAATTGTTCCAAGGGGTCGAACGGGATGCCGGCGGGCTGGTCACCGGGGGCAACGAGCGACTGGCCAACGCCCTACGCCAGGATGCTCTTAGCGTCCACGTCAACCAAGACCAGGAGTTAAATTAGTTCCCGAAGAAGCATCTTAACGCGCCCGAGACGGTCTTGAGCCGGCGAATGAAGTCGGGTTCAGAGTCATATTGACGGGTTACCAAAGTTGGGATATGGTCTTGCTTCAACACAGCTTTCACGGTGGCGTTTACGCGTCTCCCCAAAGTCTGTTCTAATGAACGTCCCTCATCTCCTTTGCCTGCAGACTATCCCAAAATGGAGGTATAGCGATGAAAGAACCGTCGTCAAATCTAATGAAGTGGCTAAGGGCCGTCTCCTTCATCACTTTATTCCTATGCCTGTCTACCACGAGTGTGTTGGCAGATGCATTTATCATTGATCAGAGAAATGATGGCTTCACAGCCCAAGGTGGGTTTGGCTTTGGAGCTTCTCCGCTCGGGCAAGAGTTCACTCCAACTTTTAGCGGACTTAATGTAGTGGAAATACTCATAGGCCCTAGGTCGGTTAACTCCGTGGGCGGGGTAAACATCCGCATCGGCTCAATCAGCGGAGCCATCATCGGGACGAGCTTAGCGACTGTCGATGCCACTCTCCCACCCGGTCCGGCGGTATTGCGCTTCGACTTTTCGTCCCTGGTCTCCCTGGTACCGGAGAACATCTACGTGATAGAGCTCTTCCTTGTTTCGGGGAACTTTCTCCCTGTTTTTAGCGACACTGACACATACTCTCGCGGCAGGAGTATCGCTTTTGGGAATCCTTTTCCAGGCAGGGACCTTTGGTTCCGCGAAGGCATACGTTCTACAGAACCTGTCCCTGAACCAACTACCATATTGCTGCTCGGCACAGCCTTGGCAGTCAGCGCTGCGGCGCGTAAGAGATCTAAAAACTCGGCAGGTCGTTAAAGTGTAGCGCATCAACTCGGTCTCAACATATATAAACACCCGCGAGCAAACAGGCTCGCGGGTGTTTAGTTTGGCTGCTGAGACCAACTGACCCTCCGCACGCCTCCTGCTTTATCCCTCTCTGAACAGCCTGGAGGCCCACGCTCCCAGCTTTTCTATATTGCGAACGCCGACGAAGCAGGGGCGCGGAACGAAACGTACAAGATGCCTTTTAGCCTCGGCAAAGAAACACGTGCGAGCCCCGCAGCACATAACACAGGCGGCGAACCACCTGGGAAAGACTTGGAGCGACCTTTGTAATCGATTGTCAGGCGAAGACAGGCGTTCAGCCGCCGAGTTCCTGAAATCCAGATAGGTTCGAGACGGCTGATTTGACACGGTAAGTTGGCTGGTTATAATAAAATCTTTTGTGCATTAGGTGCCTGAAAGCGATGTTTGTAAGAGGTGGTTGTATGCGGGTTGAGCTTGCAAGGCTGAATAATAACGGAGGCAACTTTGCCCATGAGTACGCAGCCGGAGAATTTGTTCTTGATGATGACAGGGTAAGATTGGCGGGAGCTCCTAGAGTTTCAGGGCGCTTTAGTCTCATCGAACACAAAGTAGTTGTGGAGGGTGAGTTTGCCGCCGGCACCGAGCTAGAATGCGACCGTTGCCTGCAACCCGTTGAGTTGCCGATCGGCGGTGTCTTCCGAGTGGAATTCATAACCGCGGAAACTTACAAGTCGCTTGCGACCGTTGAGCTTGAGCAAGAAGACATGGCTCTTTCGATCTTTGACGGTGAGTCTATTGACGTAGACGAGATCGTACGTGAGCAGTTCCTGCTTGCTATTCCAACGCATGCGATTTGCCAGGACAATTGTAAAGGATTTTGTCCGGTTTGCGGCAGGGACAGAAATGCAACAGATTGTAATTGTAAAGCGTCGGAAATTGATCCGCGGTGGACGGGTCTAAGAGATTTGCGCTTTTAGATTTTTGATGCCTTTTTGGCGTAACCAGCAGACACCGGCCGCGGATAGCGGTTCATCAATAGCAACCCAAATCAAAAGTTTACAATCACAACTTTGAAAACGTTTTAAATTGGAGTGAACATGCCAAATCCAAAAGGTCGACATTCAAAATCTCGCCGCGGGAAACGCAGGGCACACGATGCCCTGCGGGTGCCGCAGACTACTCTCTGTTCCAATTGTCAGGAACCTCGCCTGCAACATCGCGTCTGTCCGAAGTGTGGGTACTACAAGAACCGCGAAGTGGTGCAGGTAGAGCAAACGTAGCCGCTAACAGTATTCCCTTGCGAAATCAGTCGAAGAATGAGACCCGTCTGACGGGAAAAGTCGTTCTCGACGCGATGGGCAGTGACAACGCTCCTCACGCTGAGATTGATGGGGCGCTCGCTGCAGCACGTGATCTGGGTGTGGTAGTAATACTGGTCGGCCAGCCGGAAAAGATTCAACCTGAACTTCGTCGGTGTGGCTGGCGCGGAGACGGAGATCGAGGGATTGAACTGGTGGAAGCCTCCGAGGTGATCGGCATGGACGATCCCGTCGCAACCTCAGTCCGGCGCAAGAAGAAGAGTTCTTTGAGGATTGGAACGAAACTGGTTACCGAAGGTCGTGCGGATGGTTTTGTTTCCGCGGGAAATACTGGCGCCGCCATGGCCACTGCAAAGATGGTCATCGGCATGTTACCGGGCGTAGATCGGCCAGCCCTTGCAGCGCTCATTCCCACCAAATCAGACAAGCCCACTTTGCTTCTCGACGTGGGGGCAAATTCCGAGTGCAAGGCGCATCACCTGGTGCAGTTTGCCATTATGGGCGAGGCTTACTCGCGCGCCGTCTTGGGCACCACTAGGCCGGCGATTGGTTTGATGAGTATTGGCGAAGAGGAAGCAAAGGGCAATGACCTGACCAAGGAAGCCTTTCCGCTTCTGCGCGAGATGAGCAGCTTGAATTTTGTAGGAAACGTGGAGGGCCGTGACGTCTTTTCCGGCCTGGTAGATATAATCGTGACTGATGGTTTCACCGGTAACGTCATGTTGAAGCTCTCCGAAGGATTGACCGAAGCGATGCTGTCGATGATCAAGCGTGAGCTAACGGTCTCCGCGGTCACAAAGGCGGGAGCTATGCTGGCCAAGCCGGCTTTCCGCAATATCAAGAAACGTCTGGATTATTCAGAATATGGTGGCGCACCACTGCTCGGGGTGCGTCAGATCGTAGTGATCGGACACGGCAGGTCCAACGCTCGCGCTATTCGCAATGCGATTCGCAACGTAAAGGAGTTCTCCGAGAATCGCGCGAGTGAGCGAATTGAGCGCGGCATAGCTGAAACCAACTCGCTCCTTGGCCCGGCCGGCTCACCGGAGTCCATCCAGACTATCCGTGTACACTAGTTCGATTGAGTCCTGGTTCCGGTTAGCGTTGAAGCTTTAGCTTTCCAACACCGCCATGCCGCAACCTTAGGGTTGAACTCTGAATTCTTGAGTCAAAAACGGAAGTTCCCAAGCGGGGGCAGGCCGGCCTGGGTGGTGGTGTAATCGGTATCTTTCATTGAGTTGGCTTTTGGTTTTTTAGTGGTTAGTATTAGCTTCCCGTTGGCAACTGAGGACAGTAGATGGCAAACGTTCGCGCCGGGATTCTGGGCACCGGCCATTCATATCCAGAAGGCATTCTGACTAATGCCGATCTAGAGAAAACCGTAGAGACTTCAGATGAGTGGATAACTTCGCGCACCGGTATCAAACAGAGACGGAAAGCCGCCCCTGGCGAATACACTTCTCAGTTTGCAGTTCGTGCCGCGCGGCAGGCTATCGAACGGGCCGGGTTAGACGCTTCGGATATCGACTTGATTCTCTGCGCTACTGTAACGCCCGATCAGATTCTTCCTTCGACTGGCTGCCTGATTCAGGCAGAGCTTGGCGCCCATAAGGCGGCGGCTATGGATGTCGTTGCGGCCTGCTCTGGCTTCTTGTATGGTCTCACCCTGGCGAACACGATGGTCCAGACTGGCCAATCGCGTAACGCGCTGGTCATCGGTGCCGAGATCCTGACGCAGTACGTCGATTATTCTGACCGCCAAACGTGCGTTCTTTTCGGCGACGGAGCTGGCGCGGCGGTTTTGGGACCCGTCGAGGGTGAGCGTGGAATCCTGGCGACTCGGATCAAGTCGGACGGCAGATATGAGGAGCAGCTCTATTCGCCCGGTGGGGGCACGCGTCGTCCGCCGAGCGCCGAGACGCTGGCTGCCGGCGACCATTTTTTCAAGATGAAGGGGAACGAGCTCTTCAAGGTGGCTGTGCGGTCAATGGCTGACATCTCGCGCGAGGTACTGGCGGAAGCAGGTCTAACAGCTGAAGATGTGGTTCTGTTTATTCCACACCAGGCGAATCAACGAATTACGGACGCCGTGGCAAACAAATTAAACGTCGACGACGCGCGCGTTTACTCAAACATTGCGATGCACGGGAACACGTCTTCGGCTTCGATCCCCATCGCCCTCGATGAGTGTGTCGAAGCTGGGCGAATCAAGAGGGATGACTTGATTCTGTTAGCGTCGTTTGGCGGGGGCGTAACCTGGGGCGGAGTGCTGATGCGCTGGTAGGAGACATTTTTGATTGCCAATTGCCGATTTGTGTTTCCTTTGCGCTTATTTGCATTACGCCGAAGTAAGTAATCGAACGGTCTAAAGAAGAACAATTGGCAATTGGCAATCGAAAATCGGCAATCGCCTATATCTTTCCCGGGCAGGGATCGCAGCATCCTGGTATGGGAAAGGACCTGGCGGATAACTTTCCCGCGGCCCGAAAGGTCTTTGAAGAAGTAGATGAAGCGCTGAGTTTCCGTGTATCTCGTTTGTGCTTTGAGGGACCGCCGGAAGCTCTGCAGCTGACGGAGAACACGCAGCCGGCAATTCTGAGCGTTTCCATCGCCGTGCTTCGGGCGATGGAGGCCGAGGGGTTTCCCCAACCAGACTACGTTGCTGGACACAGTCTGGGGGAGTATTCAGCACTCGTCGCCGCCGGCGCCCTGAGCCTGGCCGATGCGGCCAGGACAGTCAGGGCGCGTGGAACCTACATGCAGGAAGCCGTGCCTTCCGGTAGGGGCGCCATGGCGGCAGTGAAAGGCTTGGAACTGGCTGAAATTGAGAATGTTTGTAGGGAGGCGAGCCAGGGTCAGGTTTGTGCGCCAGCGAACATCAATTCTTCAAACCAGGTGGTAATTGCCGGCAACACGGAAGCCGTTGATCGTGCAATCGAGCTGCTTAAGAATGCCCGGGAAAAGGGCACGAAGCGCGTGATGAAGCTGAATGTGAGCGCTCCGTTTCATTGCGCGCTAATGTTGCCCGCGCAAGAGAGATTGGCCGCTGATCTGGAAGCTTTGACTCTTGACGATCTGCTCATTCCGCTGGTAAGTAACGTTGACGCAGAGGAAGTAAGAAGAGCGGTAGACGCGAGAGACTCCCTTGTCCGGCAGGTTTCATCGCCAGTGCGCTGGCTGGAATCGGTCCAGTTGTTGATTCGCGAAGGTATTGATACCTTCGTCGAAGTGGGGCCGGGAAAGGTCTTGAGCGGACTAATGCGCCAGATCAGTCGCGAGGTGAAGAGTCTCAACGTGGAAGATACCGCGAGTCTGAAATCGACTGGCCCCAATCTGGGAGTTTCTCAGAGCTAAAAAAGAGTTTTCATAAAATCAACAGAGGAGCAAAACGAGATGCCCGATCAAGAGATCGAGAATAAAGTAAAGCAGATCATAGTTGACGAACTTGGTGTAGACGAAAATGAAGTCACCCCAAATGCTCGCTTCATCGATGACTTAGGTGCCGATTCTTTGGACACGGTCGAACTTGTCATGCGTTTTGAAGAAGAGTTTGGCATCGAAATCCCTGACGAGGACGCGGAGAAGATTCAGAGTGTGCGCGACGCATACAATTACATCGATCAGCACAAAAAGTAGTTATAGGGATGGGTGATTGTGATACGTGAGAGCAGTTCCGGCTGCGTTGATCCTGTCATCTAAACCTTCCACCTATTACCGCTTTCAAGGAGCTTTGATTTGACACGTAGGGTTGTGGTCACAGGTCTCGGCCTGGTAACGCCAATTGGCAACTCAGTCGAGGCGACGTGGACTGCGCTGATGAGAGGTCAGAGCGGTGCGGATCGCATTAAGAGATTTGACGTCGACAAATTCCCGGTTAAGTTTGCCTGCGAGATTAAGGATTTCGATCCGCTGAATTACATCGAGAAGAAAGAGGCGCGCAAGATGGGCGCCTTTATTCATTACGCGATTGCCGCGGCCCAGGAAGCCATGGCCGATAGCAGTCTCGAGGTTAGTGACGATATCGCAGAGGAGGTCGGCACCTATATCAGCAGCGGTATCGGCGACTTCTGGGCGATCGAACGCGAACATTCAAAGCTCCTCAATGATGGCCCGAACCGCATTTCTCCTTTCTTCATCCCTTCAGCAATAGTGAATCTCGCCGCCGGTCAAGTTTCAATACGCCACAACGCTAAGGGACCAAATTCCGCCACGGCAACGGCTTGCGCCGCCGGGGCTCACGCAATCGGCGATAGCTTTAAGATCATTCAGCGAGCAGCCGCGGATGTAATGATTTGCGGTGGTGCGGAATCGGCAATCACGCCGATGAGCGTTGCGGGCTTTGCTGCCATGCGGGCCCTTTCCACCCGAAATGATGATCCGCTCACGGCGTCGCGGCCTTTTGAACGGGATCGCGACGGGTTTGTGATAGGCGAGGGCGCCGGCATCATGATTCTGGAGGAACTGGACTTTGCTCGACGCCGCGGAGCGCGGATCTACGCCGAAATTGTCGGGTATGGAATGACCGCCGATGCTTTTCACATAACCATGCCGGATGATACTGGCTCTGGCGCCATTCGCGTTATGCAGAAGACCATTCAGGACGCCGGCATTCAACCGGAAGAAGTCGGATATATCAACGCGCATGGAACCTCGACACCTTACAACGATAAATTTGAGACGCTGGCCATAAGAAAAACATTTGGCGGGCACGCTTACAAACTTGCCGTTAGTTCGACTAAGTCGATGACCGGACACCTGCTGGGCGCCGCGGGGGGAATCGAAGGGGTTTTCTCGGTGTTATCACTGCACCGCAATATCCTGCCGCCCACAATCAACTACAACAACCCCGATCCGGATTGCGATCTGGATTACGTTCCTAACGAGCCTCGCGAGACGGTGGTCCACTACGCCCTGTCCAACAGTTTTGGGTTTGGTGGCACGAACGCTGCCTTGCTGTTCAAGAGGTATGAGGATGGTCAGTAGTCCGTTGTCAGTTGTCAGTGGGCAGTAGTTAATTATTCGCGTTGGATTTGCTAGTCATTAGTGTTATTTCGTGTGACTTCGTGGATCGGTTCGGCTGGATGGCGAACAAAGGACGATCCACGAAATGACACGAACAACACGAAAAAGAAAGTGACAACTGACTACTCACAACTGACCACCGACAATACAGAACAATGAAAATTATCGTATTAATGAAGCAAGTCGCCGGCAAAGACGCAATCTTGCGAATCAACAAAGATGGAACATGGATTGAGGAGGGCGATCTGTCCTTCGAGGTTAACGAGTCAGACGGATACGCCCTCGAAGAAGCTTTGCGTGTCAGAGAGAAACTGGGCGGAGAAGTGGTTGTCTGTTCGATGGGACCACAGCGTACCAAGAGTGTGATTAAGGACGCTCTGGCACGCGGGGCCGATCGGGCAATTCATGTCGTAGGCGACAATCTCACGCATCTTTCGCCCTACGCCGCGGCGAGCGCTCTGGTGGATGCAATTCGTGATGAGCAGCCGAACCTGATCATGACCGGTTTGCAATCCGATGACTACGGTTATGCCCAAACCGGCGTGATCATGGCTGAACTGCTGAGGATGCCGCACGCGACGATTGTGATTGAAGTCGAGGCCTCTGGCGACAAGCTGCGCGTCAAGAGAGAACTCGAGAGCGGCTGGTATCAGTGGTATTCCATGTCCACTCCTGCGTTGCTGACGATTCAATCAGGCATTAGTCAGATTCGTTACGCCACGCTCAAGGGGATCATGGCGGCAAAGAAGAAAGAGATTAAAGAAGTGACTCCAGCGGCGGAAATAGTGAGTCGCCCCTCGCATCAACATCTGAAGAGAGTCTATTTACCGCAAAAGACCAAACAAACTCAATTGCTGGGTAATGGTGACGCCAAGGCCGGAGCTGTTGCGCTCGCCGAGAAACTTCACGTCGAGGCGCGGATAATCTAAATGAGCAACGGAATCCTGGTATTCATTGAACATCGCAACGGTGTGGTCAGTAAGACGTCGCTGGAAGCAATTGCCGCGGCACAAAGCCTTGGGTCGCAGCTGCACCAGCAAGCGAGCGCAGTTATTTTGGGAGCTGATCCACATGCCATGGCTCAGGAGATCGCGGCGTACGATCTGGCGAAGGTGGTTTCGGCCAGCAACGCTAAACTTGCGAGCTACACCCCGGATGGCTACACCGACGCCGTGGAGAAAGTGGTGCGGCATCTGGATCCACAGCTGGTGATTATGTCGCACACCTATCTGGTGCGCGATTTCGGACCCAAGCTAGCCACGCGTTTTGGCAAGTCGCTCATTAGCGATTGCATCCGCGCACAAGTTGCGGACGGCTCCATCACATTCACTCGTCGAATCTTTCTGGGAAAGCTGGACGCGGATGTAGTTTCAGATGGAGCGGCACCGGTGTTTGCTACCTTCCAATCAGGGGCATATCGCCCGGATCAGGCGGCGAAGGGAAGTGGAGCGCCGTTAGAGAAACAGGAAGTTGAAGTTGGCGAGATCCGCATGAGTCCGGAGGCTCCGTTCCAGGAAGTAAAGCAGGCGGTTGATCTATCCAAAGCCGAGATCATCGTAGCCATCGGCCGCGGGATTAAGAGCAAGGAGAATATCGCTCTCGCCGAAAAACTCGCTGAAGTACTCGGCGGTGATATCGCCGCGTCGCGTCCTATTTGTGACGCTGAGTGGTTGCCTATCGATCGTCAGATTGGATCGTCGGGGCAGACTGTAGCTCCCAAGCTTTACATTGCGTTGGGAATCTCGGGCGCGATTCAGCACCTGGTGGGAATGAAAAATGCCGGCACGATTGTAGCTATTAACAAAGATCCCGAAGCTCCTATCTTCGACATTGCAGATTACGGCATCGTTGGCGACCTCTTCGAAGCTGTTCCTGTCTTAACCGAAGAAATCAAGAAGATTAAGGGTCTGAGCTGAGCTATCCATTACCTATCAATTGTTTAGGGGTGGGCATTTCGTCTGCGCGGACCACAACGATGATGTCAAAGTTGCTTTCTCATGCCCTAGAGACGTTCAGTTTCAGTCTCAGCTCTAAAAAGGCTGCTGGAATTCCTAAGTAAGGCAACCGAAAATGAGCCTGACACGTAAAATCGGAAGTGTCATTGTTTGAAAAGTCGACGCTAAAAACGGTCCACGAAATTACACGAACGAATACGAAATGGTCGTGCATTTGGTGTGGTTTCGCGGATCGCCTTGCATGAAAGTGAAGTCTCGGCCCATCTGTTCTACTAGCGAGAAACCTTCTCGATATCCTTCAAAACCTCCTCGGGTCTCCATTCATTTCCGCGATAAACTTTATATACTTTGCCGTCAGGAGCGATGATTGCGGTTCTTAAGCCGTGAAGGATCTGATCTTTGTCTGGGTAGTACTGCAGTCCAAAGAACTGGGCCACTTCCTTTACTTGTTCCTTCGTGCCGGTGGCAAACGCCCAGTGGAAAAAAGTTTCATCTCCGAAACGGCCCGTATGAGAGGCGCCGTAGCTCCGCAGGACCGCAGGGGTGTCGTAATCAGGATCGATGCTAATACTCAAGAGTCGTGTCTTTTCGTATAGCTGAGGCTGTTTTTGCAGCTCACGATCTACAGAAGAAAAGTTATTGCTCATCAGCGTGCAATAGTCGGGGATAGGACAGCGCGTGTAGATAAATGTCAGGAGGAGCGTCTTGCCTTTGTACTGTCCCGTTCGAATCGGCTGATCGTTCTGATTGACGAGGGCGAAGTCTGGGACGTCATCACCCGGGTTTGCTCCCACCCCGCCTGGAGAACCTTGGACGCCAGGCTCTGCGTTCGATTTGATAATAACTACGTTCTCCAGCCAGGATTCGGTCTCATCCACCACCAGCGTGGCCGTAATTTGATCGCCCGGGTCCGCCTGATCGAAGACCCAATCGTCACGCACCGTGAAGGGCATGGTCATAGCGTCCATGAAGTCCTTGATCTCTTCATGCGACACCGTCACCCGGTGCTTGTCTTTCTCGACTGTCAAGACTTTGCCCTTCAGTTCATAGCGCCTGGCGTTTGACGTATCACGCCGGCAGCCTGACAAGGCGATCAGTGCGATAAGCAACAAAAAAATAACGACAAGCAGTAGGGGAATTGAGTTTTTGGTTAGCATGTAATTAGAGTGCTCGGCTCTTATTAGTGCAATCTCCGTTTCTAAGTACTACAAGAAGCCATGTGTGTCGCCGTCGCTCGTTTGGTCGCTTATCCCGTAGGGACAAAATGTTTATAGGCATCGGTTCT
>JBGTLM010000343.1:0-14743 GCA_041744135.1 Pyrinomonadaceae bacterium | reverse complement strand
CTCGACTACTCGCTTAATCTTCGGCTCCTGGCGGGCTCGGCGCGCTCTCTCGGCCTCGATTATACTGCTAATCTGTCCGGCCGCCCTTTCCACCTTATCGTTGATGATCACGTAGTCAAACGCTTTGTAGTGTTTCAATTCAGCGGGCGCGTGTTTCAATCGCAGCTCCAGTTCCTCCGCTGAATCGGTCCCTCGGGCTATTAACCGCTGCCGCAATGTCTCAACCGCTGGCGGCAGGATGAAAATGCTGACCGAATCCGTGACTAACTCACGCACGCTGGCAGCCCCTTGCACGTCCACTTCGAGAATGATGTCTCGTCCTGCAAATACTTCGAGAGCAACCTGATGGCGGCCGGTTCCGTAGAGTTTGCCATGCACAGGAGCCCATTCCAGAAATTCACCGGCGGCGACCATCGCCTTAAATTTGTCCGGCGTGACGAAGAAGTATTCGCGTCCTTCAACTTCTCCGTTACGCGGCGCACGAGTGGTGTAAGAAACCGAGTAACTAAGGTAGAGCACCTGCTTTAACACCCGTTGAATGAGCGTGCCTTTGCCGCCGCCCGAGGGAGAACTCACAACGAAGAGAATGCCACGCGTCGGTTCCTCCGGAGCGAGGGTGTCTGGTCGTTCAAACTCTTTCTGTTCACTCGACATTTTGGACCTGCTCGCGCAGTTTCTCCACCTCAGCCTTGATGCTGAGCGCGGCCTCTTTCATTGAAAGGTCTGTTGACTTCGACAGAGTCGTATTTGCCTCCCGATTCAATTCCTGCAGCAGAAAGTCGAGCATCTTCCCGGTTTCCCCTGTGGAATCCAGCGCTTCGCGAAATTGGGCCAGATGACTACGAAGTCGAACCATCTCCTCACTGACATCACTCCTATCAGCCAGGTACGCGACTTCCTGAGCCATTCGCGAAGGATCCAGCTCGACGAGCTGGTTTTCTCGATTGAACAGTTCCCCAATTCGCTTTTGCAGGCGCGCGCGATAGATCTCGACCAAGCCACTAGCTGCCGCTTCGATCACCGGAACCAGGACTTCTATATTGTCGATCCGTTCGCGCATCTCTTTGCGCAGCGTCTCGCCTTCCTGTGCTCGCATTCGTTCGAGCTCCGCAAGTGCTTCATCCAGCGCCCGCTCAATCCCAATAGTCATGCCTTCATTGAGGCCGTCGCGTGCGGTTTGCAGAGCTCCCGGAAGCCGAGCCAGCACATTTATGTCCAGGTCGCCCCCGATCCCAAACTCCTGTTGCATTTCTTTCAGGGCGTTCATATAGCCGCTAATCAGGGGGCGATTCAATTCATAGGCAACGTCGGACGTGCGTTCAAACGTGACGGCTACGTCAACCCGACCCCGCGAGAGCCGAGAACTGATGCGACGTTTGATCTCTCCTTCCAGCGGCGAGAGTTCTCCACCGAGGCGTAGATGCACATCGAGAAACCTGTTGTTAACCGTTTTCAAATCGACGGAGACGGAGAAATCATCTCCAGTTGCAGAGCCACGCCCATATCCCGTCATTGATTTCATAGATTTGTTATTAGTCAGTAGTCAGTAGTCAGTAGTCAGTTGTTGTCAGTGGTTCCTTTTAGAATCGTGCATTGTGCTTGCCTTGTGCTTCGTACTTTGTGCTTTGAAGGTCTCGGGATGCGAGAAGAAATACAAAATACAAAGTACTAAGCACAAAGTTCAGAGCTCACGACATTGGATCGGTTCACTCTCCACTGACAACTGACCACTGAACAACGGGCACCTGATCACTGACTAACTGACAGACAGCTCTTCTTCTTCATCTGCAAACTGAAGCTCATAGAGCTTCTTGTACTGCCCGCCCCGAGCCAACAATGTGGTGTGGGTTCCCATTTCGATAATCCGACCTCCCTCCATCACCACAATGGTGTCTGCGCGACGAATGGTAGAGAGGCGGTGAGCAATCACAATGGTCGTGCGGTTGCGAACTAGATTAGCTATTGCGCGTTGCACATAGCGTTCGGATTCTGCGTCCAAAGCCGAGGTAGCCTCGTCCAGAATCAGTAGCGGCGCATCAACGAGGAGCGAGCGTGCAATGGCCAGGCGCTGACGCTGCCCCCCAGAGAGAAAAACTCCCCGTTCGCCGACAATCGTTTCGTAGCCGCGCGGCAGTTCCATGATGAAGTCGTGTGCGAAAGCAATGCGAGCAGCTTCCTCGATTTCAGCTTGCCCCGCCTCGGGTCTGCCGTACGCGATGTTGTGAAGGACGGTGTCGTTGAATAGCACGGTTTCTTGAGTGACCAATGCAATTTGACGTCTCAAGCTTGAGAGCTTCACATCACGTAGATCGATCCCGTCCCAGAGCACGGTGCCGGAAACCGGATCATGAAAGCGCGGAAAGAGCTTGGTAAGCGTCGATTTGCCGCCTCCAGATTCACCCACCAGTGCGACCATTGCGCCAGCGGGAATCTTCAGTTCTATGTTGCGCAACACCGGGCGCGCCTCGTTGGCGTAGTCGAAAGAGACGTTTTGCAGTTCGATAGAGCGCTTGAGCGGCGGGAGCTCGGTCGCGTTCTCTTTCTCGGGAATTTCCGCATGCTCGTCAAGCACTTCCCAAACGTGATGCGCGGCGGCCAAAGCCTGCTCCATGCTGTTTTGCAGTCGCGAAAGCTTGCGCATGGGATCGTAGCTGCGAAAGAGAAAGAACAGGAACGTCAAAAACTGAGCCGCATTCATGCGTCCGGACATGATCTCACGCTGACCAAAGAAGAGGAGAAAAACGACAAAGACGACTCCCAGCATTTCGATCGTGGGGGGGGCAAATCCGGAAATGCTGGCAGTGCGCAAATTCGCTCGGACAATTCTCCTGGCCACGGTGGTGAAACGAGCAGACTCCCGGGCTTCAGCGCGATACGCCTTAACGATATTTTGATTGGAAAGTGCTTCTTGCGCTGTATCGGTGAGTTCTTTGTTTCCTTCAAAGCTTTCGCGGGCGAGATTGCGTAGCTTGGTGCCGAATCTTGCCGTAAGCACGGCAATGATCGGTGCAATCATCAGCGAACCCAACGTCAGTCGCCAGCTGTAATAAAAGGACGCGGAGAGAAACGCTATCAAAGTGAAACTCTCGCGGAGCATATCGCGAATCGTGCCGGTAACTGCCGTCTCTATCGCCGCTGCGCTGGAAATCAGACGCGAGACGAGATAGTTGGTGCGGTGACGCTCGAAGAAACTGGCCGACTGGGAGAGTAGATGACTGTAGAGATCCTGGCGGAGTTTCAGAACCGCAGACTGCCCGATACGCGCCATTAGATAGGTTGAAAAGTACTCGGCGATTCCTTTGGTAAAGGTAAAGGCCAACAGCAAAATGGAAATAATCTTCCAGGCTTCCAGACCCGATGGCGGAATTATGTGTTGCAGGCCGAAGAGAGTCGGAGTGCGCTCGCCGCCGCTTTGTGCGAAGGCCTGGTCAAAGATGGGAACGATTAGCGCGCCGATCGCGCTTTCCAGCACCCCCACAATCAGCATCGCAAAAGTCGCAAGAGTGAAAGTTCCCCAGTGAGGTCGCAGGTATTTAAGCAGTCGTCTCAGATCGTGCATTGCCGGTTGCGAAAGTCTCTGATCCGTAGGTAAAAGGAAGGTCGAATACGGCTGCGAAACTAAAGGAGCAACTATACTTACCCTTGCTTAACTGCGTCAAGGCTGGGTTATTTTTGGTGGGGTCAGTTTGATGTCCGATAAGCTTCAGCTTGTCGTGGCGCCGCGACAAAATAAAGTTCATAGGACACCCTTCAACCAAACTGACCCACTACCTAATTTTTGGGTGCTGTCTTAGTTGGAACTTGAAAGGCTAAGCCGTTGATGGAGCGACTCAATTACGGAATCGAGGATCGGCAGCGACCGGGTCTCGTCGAGATTTCACTAGGGTGGGCAACCGTAGAACTCGCTTTTTACGCTCCCGATTTCAGCGGGCTTCCATCCAAGCCCTAGTTAGCCATTCCACCAGACCCGGTCGCTAACGCTCTTCGGTTCACGCTATTGAGTCACGCCTTCTTCTGTTGAGAGACCGAAACTCCCCGTTGCGGACCTCCTCGTCGCGGTCGAATCGCAACCTTTTTCGATTGCTAACCGCTAACTGAGTTATAATTCGATGCGATTTTCGTAAAATCAAGTCATACCTCCTACAGGTCACCAGTTTTGGAACAAAAGCAAACAGCTATCAAACACGCTGGGAAGCGTCTTCTTATTGTTGACGACGACGCGGACATGCGGCTTCTGCTGGCAGAGTATTTTCGCCGCCTGGGATTTCAGGTTGAAGAGAGGGAAAGTGGTGCCTCGGCTCTGGAGCCGGCTGTAACCGGGCTCTTTGATTGCTTTATCCTGGATGTCTCCATGCCGGGAATGTCCGGATTTGAACTCCTGAAGCGAGTTAGAGGCCGCGGCGTGCATACTCCTGCTCTGTTTCTAACCGCTCACGATGCACTCGATTACAAGGTCGCCGGTTTCGAGGCTGGCGCTGACGACTATCTCGCAAAGCCCTTCAGCCCGCGCGAACTGGAGTATCGCGTAGATGCACTGCTCAGGCGCTCGGGTTCGGTTTCGGAAACTAAGGACGGTGAGCGCATAGAAGTTGGAGACTTGATAATCGACAAGCGTCGCCATGAGGTCAGCAGACAGGGTGAGCGTATTGATCTAACGCCGTTGGAGTTCCAGATTCTCGAATTGCTGGCCTCTGAACCCGGACGCGCCTGGTCCAGGAATGCGCTATTGGATCACGTTTGGAGCACCGACTACGAAGGTTATCAGCGCAACATCGATCCGCACATCAATCGTTTGCGAAAGAAACTGGAGACCGATCCAAAGAACCCTCGATATGTGCTGACGGTCCGTGGCGTCGGATACAAGCTCAACGAAGCGCCGTGAGTATGCGCTTGTTTGTTTACCCCATGCTTTCCGAATCGCAGCTGAAAGCTAGAAACGACCCGCGAAATCACACGAGCCGGACACGAAGAAAGCCCTTTGCGTGTCATTTCGTGGATCGTCTTATTCTCCCTATGATGGCCCCACACGTTTTATGCGCCTGTTAGGAGAGTCATTGGAATGTTGTGGATACTTGGCGTGACGCTCATTGTCTTCTGGTTTGTTCTAAAGTTTATCCTTAACAGGGGCGGCTTCTCACATATCCTGCTCCTAACGGGGATCTCCCTGCTTATCGTTCAATTTGCGGCCCACCGAAGGGCGAATTATCAAAAAACCTCGTCTCGACGTTAGCTTGACCCTCTCATGACCCTCGGCAACAATGATTCGCTGCTCTGCATCAAGATAAGAGGCAGTTTAACGTCCCCGGGTCCCAGTCCCCTTGGGCAACCTCGAATTGCATCGGAAATTAGGAGCTTTACCATGACTATCAGCCATCTTTCTCTGAGACGCCTTGCCCTTGTGGTTTGTTTAAGTTGCGTCCTGGGCCTCGGTGCCCCAGTCCTTAGCCAAAGCGATGTGCCGCGGCAAACCGTGGCCATAACATACCCGCTCGATGAAACCATTAGTGTGAAGTTTCGCGGCACGACGCTCTTGCCCAGGCTGAAGGGCGAGGCAAAGGTCCGGCGCGCCGGACGGCGCGGCACGCGAGTCGAACTCAGCCTGGACGACCTGACGCGTGCCTCAGAGCTGGGTGGCATTTACACCACATATCTGCTGTGGGCTATATCGCCGGACGGGCGCGTCGATAACCTGGGCGAGATCAAGAGAAGCGGAAGTGGGTTTATTAATTCAAAGCTTGACGTTACTACTCCGCTCCAGACCTTCGCATTGATCGTGACCGCCGAGCCTCACTTTCTTATGAAAATTCCCAGCCGCATGGTAGTTATGGAAAACCTACCCCCTCAAAGAACAGGCGGCAGTCAGATAGCCACTATTAACGTGCAATACATCGGAAATTCGAGTGACTACTTTCGAGACAATCGGGTGCCGGAAATTGCCGATCGCGATTACCACGACACCCCGGTATCCCTTCTGGGTGCGCGTCAGGCGCTGAATCTCGCAAAGTTTGCCGGTGCCAATCAGGATGCGCCCGCGGAATCGCAACAGGCAGACGAGGATTTGCAGGCGGCGGAAAAGGCGTGGAGATTCAACCAGTCATCAGCGGAGGTTGATGTGCTGGCGCGCAAGGCGACCTCATCAGGGGCCCGAGCCGAAGAGATGGCTCTGGCCAGACGCGCCGCGCGTTTGAGACGCGAAGATATTCAACGAAGAGACGAGGCATTGCGGACTGCTGAGAAAACCGTGGAAAGCGCACAGAGCGAGATCGATCAGCTACGCGCCGCTCTGGATCGGGAACAGCGGGCCCGCGAGCTGTCTGAAAGAGATGCGGCCACCGCAAACGAGCAAACTCGCGAACAGCGAATTGAGATCGCCCGTCTCCGCGATGAACTGCAAACCGTCAGGACAGAGGGGGAGGCGGCGAAGATTAAGGCTGCGCGTTTCGAGGGCGAGAAGCAGGCCGAGGACGCCCGCAGGGAAGCGGCCCAGCGCGAGCAACAGAGAATTACCGCCCAGGCAACATTGAAGCAAACGCTAGCGAAGTTTGGAACGCTGAAAGAAACGCCGAGTGGCCTGCAACTTGGGTTGCCCGAGTCGATCTGGACTAGCGCGCGCAGTTCAGAGCTGGTGGCCACCGCGGCAGCCAAACTCGAGCCGCTAGCCGCCTTGCTGGCGAGCAATCCTGACTATCAGATTTTGATCGAAGTCTATACCGATAACAAGGGCGATGAGGTCTCCCTTCAACAGCTTACGCAGGACCGCGCGCGAGTTCTGTCAGAACGGCTACAGTCCGCCGGAGTAGATCCCTCTCGGATTCAGGCCAATGGCATGGGCGCGTCAAATCCCCTGACAAAGAACACCACCGTCGCGGGCCGATCACGTAATCGCAGAACGGAGATAACTCTGACCCCTGTTCCTGCGCGCAGCACTGCGAGTAGTCAGTAATTTGGTCAGTGGTCCGTTGTCAGTTGTCAGTAGTCCATTGTCAGTAGTGACTCGAGTCCAATGTTGAGAGCTGTGAACTTTGTGCTTTGTACTTAGTACTTTGTATTTTGTTCTCGCATTCCAGCGGCGCTACAAAGTTCAAAGCACAAGCACAAAGTAACCACTGCCAACTGACCACTGACAACTGGCCTTCGGCAATGTCCCCACTCGGACTCCTACAACTAGTCGGCTATAGCATTGGCGCCGTCCTGCCTCTCTGGATGGGCGCTCAGCTGATCTCTCGCCGTCACAAGTTAACGGATCTGGAGCGCGTTCTCTTTGCCCTGGCGCTGACCATGGGCGGATGGCACACGAGTAATCTTTTTATAACGCTGCACGGACTCTTTGGTCTTGGTATTGATACCTGGAACACCTTCCTGCGGCTTGCGGATTCAATCGCGGTCGTCAGTATCACCTTTGCCTATTCTTTCCTGCTCCACGTTCATCTGCATCTTTGGGCCGACTCCCGAGGACGGCCGCTAACCCGCAACGAAAAGATCCGCGTATATCTCTCCTACTTTCCGACCATCTTCCTGGTAGTTGCCCTTTGGCAGATCTGGACCGGCGACTACGCACCGATGCTCGCCAAGCTGAAGTTTTTCGTCTTTCCGTTCGCCTTCTGGATCGCTTATGTCCTCGGATTGATCGCTGTTACTGAATTACTGATTGCCCGCGGTAGCTCGAATCGCAGCGAGCAACGGATCATGCGCACGCTGGCCGCGTCATTTGTGGCTATCGGCGTGGTGATTCTAGCCGCGCTAGCGCTGGGCTTGGGTGAGGGGACTCCAGTGGGCCTCTATCTTAAGACTGTCGCCAATCTGGGTTCGCTGCTTCCGTCTGTATTGCTGGCTTACTACATCTACCGCTACCGATATCTCGAGCTCATTATCGAGGAGAGTCTGATTGTTGCCACTTTCGCGGCAGTCGTCCTCACGATCTATATCTATGGCATTCGAACAATCGGTGATTGGATGACGTCTCGTTACGACGTGAGACAGGGTGTAGTGGAGGCTCTGCTTATTCTCGGACTAACCCTGGTGGCCGCCCCGATGCGACGCGGGTTGGAGCGTCGCTTCCACCGGTTGTTTGAGCGGGAAGCAGCGCTATACCGGGAAGTCGTCGCGCGAATTAGTTCTCATGCCGGGCAGTACAAGCAGTTACCGGACTTGCTCCACTTTGTTGAAGAACGTACTACAGAGGCGCTGGGATTGCGGCGCGTACGAATTATCTTAAACCGACAGACGACTGTTGATGAAAGCGAACGGTATTCGCACCTGGCCCATGAGAAAGGCGTAATCGAGCCATGGGTGGACGAGGTATTGACGATTTCGGAACAGAACGGGTGGTCGCCAGTTGAGGATGAGCCATTGCTGGTTGCGCAGGGGTTCCAGATAGCATACCCACTGCGTCGCGAGGACCGCATCGCCGGAGTGCTCTTGATCGAAGGATCACCAGGCAGCCTCACTTCCGATGCTCAGGCAGTGTTGGGAGTGCTGGCCGGGCAGGTCGCGATTGCCATCGAGGATTGCCGGTTGGTAGAAGAAAACGTGCGCCTGGAGCGCCGGGTTGCCGAAGGCGAACGTCTCGCGGTGCTGGGACAGATGGCAGCCACAGTCGCTCACGAAGTCAAGAATCCGCTGTCAGCAATCAAGTCCATTGCTCAGGTGATGCGAGAAGACCAGAGACTAGGAGTTGAGTATGCACGGGACCTGAGCTTGATTGTGGGAGAAACCGATCGCCTGAGTCAGAGTGTTACCCAGTTGCTCAGTTTCGCGCGGAAAGAAGTCGCCCAGGAAGTGCCGCTCAGGTTAGGTGAATTGATCCGTGCGTCCGTGGGCCTCTTTAAGGCAAGTGCCGCTGAACGACGGGTTAATCTTAATATCAGGATCGAAGCTAATGATGAGCTGGGCGGAACGGCCGTAGCCGCCGTGCGCGATGCCCTCTCGAATCTCGTTCTGAACGCCTTACACGCTACACCGCCGGGCGGAGAAATAATCGTCACAGCCATGAGAGATGGAACCAATCTTTGTATCACGGTTGAAGACTCGGGTGCGGGCATACCAACGGAACTCCGGCAACGCATCTGGGAACCGTTTTTCACTACCAAGCAGAGAGGGACAGGCCTGGGTCTGGCGATCGTTCGCAAGCGCATTGAGGAAGCTGGAGGGTCCGCTCGCTTGGCTGCAGCACTTAATGGTGGTGGCGCGCGTTTCGAATTGCGGGTGCCGCTGCAAACGCGGTGAGGTTAGGAAATAAAAATATTTGCCACGGGATACACGCGGAAGAACGCGGATATAAACAGCAACAAGCAAGCGGTTCGCGTCAGACATTTTTCTGATCCGCGTTCAGCCGCGTAGATCCGCGGCTCAATCCGACTCTCGAATTATTTCGTGTGAGTTCGTGGATCACTCTTACTGCTTCTATTAACCCGGAACTTTTCATCGTGTAGTGCGTGTTAGCTCCAGATCTGGAGCCACCATCCTGGAAGTCGCACTATGAGCACGGCCGCATACAGCGCTCCTCAGACTGCGAAAGAAATGACTAAGTAAAGTTTACGATAAGGAGAACGTTATGACTCTGGGTAGAATCGTCAGCACAATTCTGTTTGCCAGTCTGGTCGCAATTTTTGCCACGAGAGCCCAGCCGGTGCTGGCTCAAACGTCTGGTCCATCCTCTCAGAAGGAGACCAGGGACGACGAAACCAATCTTGACACGCAACTGTACCTGCTAATCGCGACCAACCAGGACGTCGACGATGCAAAACTACCTTCTTCCCTTGCGCCAGTTGTAGTCCAATTGCGGACCTCGCTTCCGTTCAAGAATTATCGCCTGGCAGCCACGCTCATCAATCGAGTAAAAAACGACGGCCGGCTGTCGCTCCAGTGGGTAGGTGGGCCCCTTCTGCCTTCCGCAGCGGCAAGCGCAAATACCCCCAGCTTCAACGAGTTCAAGGTCAACACCGTGAGGCTGGCAGCCGATGCAAGTGGCCGGGATGTCGTCCGTATGGAGGGCTTCCGTTTTGGAGCCAGAATTCCCATTCAGACGGGAACCGCAGTCGCTTCAAACGGGCCTGCCGCGCCCATCATCCACTACGAGAACACCGGACTCAACACCGACATCAGTATGCGCGAGGGCGAGCCGGTGGTGGTAGGAACCTTAAATCTTGGTCCCTCGGGCGATGCAATCATCCTGGTGATGTCGGCCCGGCGCAGCTCCAAGCCTTAGGATCCCAGAGTGTACGCCGGCCGATTTCGGAGTGCGGCGCCTTGTCGCCGCTTTCCAATCTGCTAGGCGAAAACCGCGTAGTTGTAGTACTCAACGTCGTACCAAAGCGGCGACAAGGCGCCGCACTCAAAAGTAGCAGCCGTTAGATAAAGCCGCAGAGATTCGCCGACCTTTGGTGTTTCGCTTTGCGGCTTTGATTCTTTGGGTACGACGGTTGACGGCGTTTTACTCTGGCACGCAACGCGCTAGGAAATTTCGCCTGAAGGGCTCTAAACTAACTGGAAGGTGAAAAAAGACGCGTTGCGATTACTGATTGTCGATGATGAAGAGGCCTCGCGCTACGGAATGCGAAGGGCGCTCAGCACGTTTGGTTATAACGTTTCCGAGGCGAATTCGGCTGAGGCGGCCAGGGCGCTGGTTAAGCAGCAGGAGCCGGACCTGATGCTTCTGGACGTGAATCTTCCGGGCATGAGCGGGTTGGATTTTCTGCGTGAGCTAAAAAGCTCAAACGGGAACGGCCTGCTCGTAATCATTGTTACCGCCCATGGTTCGGAGCGAATGGCGGTGGAGGCAGTTAGATCGGGCGCATACGACTATTTATCAAAGCCGTTTGAAGTTGATGATTTGCGGTTGGTGATAAAGAACGCCGCTGAGACCCTTCAACTCAGACGAGAGAATCTTTCACTTCGCAGACGAATCGAGATCGAACGATCACAGCGCGGCGCCCTGATCGGAAACTCTGAAGGAATGCAACGGGTGCGGTCGATGATTGAGAAGGTCGCCGAGACCGATGCGACTGTCCTCGTTCGAGGTGAATCAGGTACGGGCAAAGAACTCGTGGCCCGAGAGATTCATGAGCGAAATAGCGCGCGCTCCACTGAAGCCTTCGTAGCGGTTAACTGTGCGGCCCTGCCATCGGAGCTGATTGAGTCGGAGCTCTTCGGTCACGAAAAGGGAGCATTTACGGGAGCGGCAACGCGGCGACAGGGCAAATTTGAGCAGGCCAACGGCGGCACGCTTTTTCTCGACGAGATTGGCGACATGAGCGCGAATGTTCAGGCGAAGCTGCTGCGCGCCCTGGAAGAACGACGTATCGAACGGCTGGGAGGCAATGAATCCATTCCCGTCGATGTCCGAATTGTCAGTGCCACGCATCGTCCTTTAGAGCAGGAGATCGCGGCGGGTAATTTTCGCGCAGACCTCTTCTATCGTCTGCAGGTAGTGACCATAGAGATTCCCCCGCTCAGAGAACGGCGCGAAGACATTCCCTTGCTGGCTGAAACATTTGCCCATGCCGCCGCGGAGCACTTTGAGCTGCCCGCGCGATCGATTGGCCAGGGCACATTGCGCCGCCTGGTTGAGTACAACTGGCCGGGCAACGTGCGGGAATTGAAGAATACAATGGACCGTGCAGTAATCATGGCAGAGGGCGATGAATTAAGCCCACGCGATCTTCCTGGTGAAATGGCCGCCGGCTCCCGGCAGATCGCCACCGATACTTCGGACGCCGACGAGGGAGGCTTGAAGGTCCCCTTCACCGCGGATTTTCGTGAGGATCGGCGCGAGTTTGAACGCCGATACATAAGTCGCTGCCTGGAACACACCCAGGGCAACGTGACTAAGGCCGCGGAGATTCTGGGCATGCATCGTCAATCTCTCCAGCACAAACTTAGGCAGCTGGGACTGGGCCGGCGCTATGTGGCGGTTGACGCTGATGTGCAGGACAATTCCGACGAATAAAAGATCGAGGGAAACTTAGCTGGTGACCCACAACGACTTCAGAACCGGTGAGGGGTAGAGGCTGTTTGGAACTCAAAAAAGCGCTTACGGTAATTTGCAGGTCGGGAAGGTGGACCCTGTCCCCGCCTAAGCTTGAAAGCCACTCAGCAAACTCCATATCCTCATCTCCTCATTTCAAAGCTGTACCAACCTCTCTTTCAGCGCCTTGGACCGCCTCCAGGAATCTTCTAGCCGCCAGCGGTCATGGGGATTGAAGTTCGCCACGCGAGCAATTTGACGAAGCTCCTTTGGAGTGAAAATGAATTGAGCTGTTATCTAGCGATTCTTTTCTTCCTCGTAAAAGCGGGGACAGGGTGCGTTCCTGACCTGCTAATCTACCGGGCTTGAGTCATCTCTATTGGATTGGGTCTGCGCTTCGATGGTAGTAGTGGTCGAGACTAAATCTTGATATCTTGACGACCCATGATCCTGTCTCAGAGCGCACAAGCGTTGGAATATGCTGCCAGGACAATCTCAAATGGAGGCCTCGTTGCTTTTCGCACCGACACGTTCTATGGCCTCGGCGCCGATCCTCTGAGTCGACTAGCCATCCGCAGAATCAGACAACTGAAGTGCAGGGAAGAAACCAAGCCGATTATGCTGCTGGTTTCGGATTACGATAAGGTCGCGCATTTCATAAAGAAACCCTCCGAGCTCTTCCTATCGATAGCAAGTCGTTATTGGCCTGGCCCGCTCACCCTAGTCAGCAACGCGCGGCCAGAATTACCCGAAGAGTTAACCGCGGGAACCGGAACTATCGGTTTGCGGCTACCAGACGATGACGATGTGCGCTCTCTCGTGCGCGCCTGTGGCGGGGCGCTAACCGCAACCAGCGCTAACCTCTCTGGCGACTTACCGGCACGAACCGCTACAGATGTGAAGGCTTACTTCCCGAGTGGAATTGATTTGATTATCGACGACGGGGAAGTGACGGTGCTGCAGCCTTCGACTGTACTGGATCTGAGTGGGCCAGAGCCACGATTGATTCGCGAGGGTGCGATTTCGCGGAAAGGGCTCCATGAGACTCTCAGGGAATTAGGGATGATCCTACCCTAGAGGGCAAGCTCTATGTTCCATTTCTCATTTGGCTCTTTTCATTTGCATTGACTTCTCGTTCGTGTGATTTCGTGGATCGTCTGATCTTCGGCCAAGCAAATGATCCACGAAGCACACTAAATGAGAATCAGACGAATGACCGATGAGAAGTGTCAAATGAATCCTTCATCCAACTTGCCCTGGTCCTACTCAACCGTAAGATTCCGGACAAAGCCCCAGTCGCCGCTCGCGTCGACCTTAATGTTCTTTACATTCTTCTTGGCGATAACCATGTTCGCCTGGTACCACAGCGGGTAGACGGGCACCTCGCGTCCCACGATCTCCTGAATCTTTCCATACAGCAGCTTAGCCTTGTCGCGGTCCCAGGTGTTGGCAGCCTCCTCGAGCAAGGCATCGAGTTCTTTGTGGCTGTAGCGACTGCGGTTTCTGGACGCTCGGGTCTCGGTGGGTATCTCGGAGGTGGCGAAGAGGTCCTTATAAAAGATCGGGTCTTGATTGCCACCCACCCACTGGCCGTAAGAGATCTGGAAGTTTCCCCGGCGCAGTTCGTCAAACAGCGTGTTGAGCTCCGCCGTCTCGATGGTTACCGGAATGCCTACCGACTTGAGATAGTCGTAAATCACTCCCGCGTAATTCCTGGCCGCCACGCTGCTTCCAGAGATCTTGAAGATTACCGGTTTTGGAAAACGCATCTGTGGTCCATCACCATCCGTGTCTTTGAACCCAGCCTCATCCAGCAATTTCTTCGCCATCGCGGGATCGAAGGGGTAGATGGTTCCGGGAGTGTAGGCCCAGGAATCCTCGGGCAATATCGAGTGGGCAATCTTAGCTTGCCCAAGAAGCAAGTCTCGGATCATGCTCTCTCGATCGATCGCATAGGCTATCGCCTGCCTGACCCGAACTTCGGTAAGGGGGGCCTCCGCAGTATTGAGTGTGAGCAGGTTTACATTTGAACCGGTGAACTGAAGTACCTGTAGGTTTGAATCATTTGCCAGTGACTTGACCGCGTCAGGTGAGAGGTTTGTAGGTAGAGGAGAAATATCAACCCGGCCAGATTGCAGTTCTGCCTGGAGCGCATTGGTGTCGGCAATCACGCGCACCCTAAGAGTCGGAAGCTTTGCCGGTCCTTGCCAGTACTCCGGGAAAGCCTCAAGGTCGACCACCTGCTGCGAATTGTCGTAACTCACAAACTTGAATGGACCCGAGCCGAGCGGGCGATCTTTCTGACCGGCATAACTGTCTTTCGGGATAATTGCCACCGGAACGAGATTGGTAAGCAATCCAACCCACGGCTTCGTCAACGTAACCGCGACGGTTCTTGCGTCGGGCGCCTCCACACGTGAGATGTAGCTTTTCTTATTAGCTCCCGAGCCTTCATAAAAACTGGCGGACTTGGCAAAGTTGCTGGAAAAAACTAAGTCGAGTGTGTATTTCGCATCAACCGAAGATAACGGCCGTCCATCATGAAACTTAACGCCCTCCTGAAGTGTGAAGGTATAAGTCAGTCCGTCATCGGAACGTTGGATTTTAGAAGCCAGTTCGCCAACATAATCAAATTTTTCATTCTTCTTCACCAGGGAATTGAACATCAGAGTGCGCACCCGCTCGCTGGCCGCGTCAACCGAGGGCGAGCCGATGGGATCGATGGTGCGGATGTTATCCCCCAGCGCGATTACGAAGGCCCCGCTCTTTCGCCGGCAG
>JBGTLM010000342.1:0-10674 GCA_041744135.1 Pyrinomonadaceae bacterium | reverse complement strand
CCATAGATTCTATTTTTCTTAACACGGATGCGCCGACCAAGACCGAGAGTGAACGCGAGTTTGCGATGAGCTTCGAAGCCATGACGGGCGGAGTGAAGCAGTTTATGTACGGGATTATGGGGGCGATTACCTTTTCGTTGTTACTGGTGATGGCCAACACCATGGCGATGACCGTGCGCGAGAGAACCAAGGAAGTGGGCACGCTCAAGGCCCTCGGGTTCCAGAGAGGGACGATTGCCGGACTGTTTCTCGGTGAAGCGTTGCTGGTTACCACCATCAGCGCGCTAATCGGCATCGCCGGAGCTATGGTCCTGTTCAGCTCATTCGACTTGAGTCTGTACATCCCAAATTTTCAATCCTTTGTGCCTGCTGGGCCAACGCTGCTCATCGCCTTTGTCGTCTCCCTTCTAGTGGGCGTAATCAGCATAAGCTATTCGGCGTTTCGGGTCTCCGGCATGACGATAGCGGAAGCCCTGCGGAGCACTGAATAGTGGCTCTACCTCTCAAATACAATTTTCGCAATATCACGGTGCGCAAATCGAGCACCTTCGCGACCGCAATGACCATTGGCCTCACGGTGGGCGTATTCCTGATGGTGATGGCCCTGGCCAAGGGCATCGATCTGACCCTGGCGAGCAGCGGAGAACCCCTGAATCTTATAGTGCTGCGCGAAGGAAGTACTGCCGAACTAAACAGCTCGGTGACCCGAGAAAACCTTAACGATCTGAAGTTCCTCGACGGTATCGTGCGAGAAGGGGATCAACCACTGGCGGCCCCGGAATCTATGACACTCATTTATAAACCGCGAAAGGGAATGAGTCAGGGATCGAACGTTATCATTCGGGGCATCGGACCAGTGTCAACCAAACTGCGATCAGGTTTCAATCAGGTTTCAGGTCGCATGTTTCACGCCGGACTTACCGAGGCGATCGTTTCCCGGCGCATCGCTGAGCGATTCCAAGGTTTGGACATGGGAGATAAATTTCGGATTCAGGCCACGGACTATACCGTCGTGGGTCTCTTCGAGGCAGGGGGCAAAGCTTTTGAATCGGAGATCTGGGTGGATGTGAACTCTCTGGCTACCGCTACGAAACGTGATTCCTTTACTTCAGTCCTTTTGCGGGCGAAAGACCAGCCAACCTTGGAGGCTCTAGCGAAGCGAATAACTGAAGACCAGAAACTCCATTTGAAAGCCATGGCTGAGCGGAACTTTTATGAGGACCAGCAAGGCGTCGCCTCCGGTGTTCTTAAGGGCCTGGCCGTCTTCATTTCCATCATCATGGCGGTCGGCGCCGGGTTTGCGGGCATGAACACGATGTATGCGGCCGTAGCCAGGCGCACAAAAGAAATAGGCACGCTCCGAGTGTTGGGTTTCGGTCGTCTCAGTATTCTGGTAGCTTTCGTTTTGGAATCGTTGGCCATCGCGATACTAGGAGTTGGAATCGGCATTCTGCTGGCTTTGCCCTTGAACTTCGTTTCGACCGGCACGAGCAACTTTGTCACTTTCAGCGAGATTGCCTTTAATTTTCGCGTCACTCCGGGCCTGATGTTGTCGGCATTAATTTTCGGTGTGGGAATAGGCTTGCTTGGCTCGCTGCTGCCGTCCATTCGTGCGTCACGATTCAAAATTGTCGATGCCCTTCGTGCATCGTAGAGTGAGAAAGAGACATCCATAAACAACTCACGTTTTTAAGGAATCGGGATGGTTACTAACCCCAAAACTCAGGAAGACCAGGAGGACCTCAATCAGCGCTTGAGAAGCCTGAAGATTGATCGCGGCCCGGGCGACTCTCCTGGATCCGGACACCGTTCACCAAAGCTCCTTTTGCTTGCGCTCTCCGCCGTCATCGCCCTATTGGCGATTGGTTACGTCTTTTTCTTTTCGGCACCTAAGTCTATTTCCGCGGCCGAGGTAAAAGTGGAAAACAGTGGAAGCTCGGGAGCCGGCACTGTCCTGTCTGTCTCTGGATATGTAGTCGCTCACCACAAGATAGCTGTAGGCGCGAAAGTGATGGGACGCGTGAAGTGGATTGGAGTAGAGAAAGGCGACCGGGTCCAGCAGGGGCAGATACTCGTCCGCCTCGAAGACAATGAGTTTCGCGCGCAGGTTAATCAGGCGCGGGCCAATCTTGCTGCCGCCCAAGCCCGCCTCGATCAATTGCGCGCTGGTTCGCGACCACAAGAGAAATTGAAGGACAGAGCAGGAGTCTTGCAGGCCCAGGCCACACTCACCAATGCGGAAGCTGAATACGAGCGCACCGATAAGCTCTACCGTGCCGGCGTGGCATCTAAATCCGAACTCGATCAAACAACTGCGCAACGCGACACTGCGCGAGCTCTGGTTGAAGCCGCCCGGCAGGCGAGCGCCATAACCGATATTGGACCACGTGCGGAAGAGATTCGCGCTGGGGCCGCCCAAGTTCAGCAGATGAGAGCTGCCTTGGACTATGCGCAAACTCAACTGGGCGACACCCAAATCAAAGCGCCGGTTTCAGGAACGGTGCTGCAGAGAATAGTGGAAACCGGTGAGATGGTGACCCCATCCGCCATTGGTGAATCGGGTGCTCGAACCTCCGTGGTGGCTCTTGCCGATCTAAATGATCTCCAGATCGAGCTGGATATAAGTCAAGCGGACTTCGCTAGATTGAAGATGGATCAGCGCGCGGAAATAATCCCGGAGGCCTTTCCCAATCTAAAGTACTCTGGCTTTATTGCGGAGATTGCCCCGGAAGCCAATCGAGCGAAAGCTACGGTGCAAGTGAAGGTAAAAGTCGAGAATCCGGATGACCAGTTGCGGCCTGAGATGAATGCGCGCGTTAATTTTCTCGCGGATGCCTCACCGGCCGGGGAGAGAGCTGCTTCACGGGTAGTGGTCCCCAAAGACGCAGTCGTTCGAAAAGATGGAAAAGAGGTTGTATTCGTTATCAAAGGCAACAAGGTCGAGTTGCGATCAATCCGCGTGGGTGAAGAGACCGGGGGGTTCTTTCAGGTCCTGGAAGGTTTGAGCGGTGGCGAGTCGATTGCCACGGCTGGCGCCGACAAGGTGAACGATGGCGATCGCGTGAAAATAGGCAACTAGCTTTAGATTGAGTCCGGAAGTTTGGAGTTCAAACTTTAGTTTGGCTGCGAAACCGCAACCTTAAGGTTGAACTCTAAACTCCTTGATGTAATTCGCGACTATGAGGTTTAAAGAAATATGTCTGGACCGATAGTGCAAGTTAGCGGAGTTAGTAAGCGTTTCGCCCGTGACGGCTTCGAGGTGGTAGCGCTCGATAATGTAAATCTTGACATCCAGCCGGGAGAGTTTCTGGCGCTGATGGGGCCCAGCGGCTCGGGCAAGTCCACCCTGCTAAATCTGCTGGCCGGCATTGATCGCTGTACTGAGGGTGAGGTTAACGTGCTGGGAACCGATCTGGCGAGGTTAAAAGAGAGCCAGCTTGCCGTTTGGCGGAATAGCCACGTGGGATACATCTTCCAAACGTTCAATCTTATTCCCGTGTTGACGGCCTTTGAGAATGTTGAGTTGCCGCTGCTGCTGACCAAGTTATCAAAAGCTAAGCGCCGCGAGAATGTTCACACAGCCCTCGAGTTGGTCGGACTCTCCGATCGTATGCACCACCAACCGCGTCAATTGTCGGGGGGCCAGGAACAACGTGTCGCTATTGCGCGGGCCATTGTTGCTGATCCCGATCTGCTCCTCGCCGACGAGCCAACCGGTAATCTCGATGCGCGCTCAGGCGAGGAAATACTAAACATCCTTGCCACGCTCAATCGGGAAATGAAGAAAACGATCATAATGGTCACTCACGATCCGCATGCTGCCGCGTACGCAACGCACGAGCGCCATTTGGAAAAGGGCCTGTTGCTGGACGGCGCTCTTTCAGCGGCAGACTGAATAATCTTTTCCCAATTCGGCTTCGAAATTTAGGTAGGCATCGCTTTCATGACGTTTAGACACGATCCACGAACCAACACGAAATAGCACTAACAAGGGTTCGTGTGATTTCGTGGATCGTCAAAGTTTTTCTGTCTCTTTATATTCTCTGAAAGGAAGGGTTTTATGTTGCTAAGTGTGATCTTATTGCTGGCCTCTATTGTGACTGCCGCGGACGGGGTTCCTATTCAGTACGAAGTTAAAGGGAAGGGCGAGCCGGCGTTGGTGTTTATTCACTGCTGGAGTTGTGACCGGTCTCTGTGGGAAAACCAGGTCGCCTTCTTCGCTAAGAATCATCGAGTGGTTACCATCGACCTGCCCGGCCATGGCAAGTCGGGCAAGGGAAGGACCGACTGGTCTATGGAGAGTTACGGCGAAGACGTTAAGAGAGTGGTGGCAAAACTCGGTCTGAAGCGAGTCGTGCTGATCGGGAGTTCCATGGGTGGGCCAGTGGCTTTGGAGGCGGCGCGCCAGATGCCGGAGCGCGTGGTTGCAATTGTCCCAGTCGACACATTGCAAAACGTGGAGCAGAAGATGTCCGCCGAACAGATTGAGGCCATGGTTACCCAGATCCAATCCGACTACAAGGGCCAAATCACACAGTTCGCGAATCAGTATCTCTTCGCGCCGGGCACCCCCGCGGCCGTCAAAGAGCGGGTCCTCTCCCAAGCCGTATCGATGGCTCCAGAGCTTGGAATGCCGATTATCAAGGCAGCCTCGCAGTACGATCCTATTCCAACCATGCGAATGATCAAGGCACCGATACGGGCAATCAATTCCGATCTATCTCCCACGAATCTGGAGGGTAACCGGAAGTATGCGCCGCAGTTCGACGCTTTGATCATGAAGGGCGTTGGGCACTATCCCATGCTCGAGGATCCGGTTCGCTTCAACGAACTTTTGGCGGGAATATTGCGCGACCTGCGAAGCACCAGTTCGACCCATCGAGCGAAGAAAAGCTCAAGCCAATAGAAGGCTGTAGAGCGGAATGTTCATACGGCTCAAGATGGAAGTCATTAGTATCGAATCGGCCACTCAAGCGGAGAAGATTTGCATTTCGGAAGGTGGGCAAAGCCCAGCGCCTCCGCTGCAGAGTAGCGTCATCAATTCTAATTCTCCTCAAGACTCACTGGACCGAGTCTGCCTTAAGCGCTAAGCGGGTTTGTAGTCAGCCCAAGACGCTACGCTGGAGCGGGGCGCGCTGCGCTTTGCGCCCATCTTCCCAACCTGCGAATTTGCAAAGCTTGAACTGTTAATTGGAGGTTGAGTAGCGCCCTAGCTTAGCTAGCGTTTCATTGCCAGGGTCAATCCGTCGCCGACGGTGAGCATACTAAGTGTCACCCGCTCGTCTTGATGCAGTTTCTCATTTAACTGACGAATCGCAACCGTGTCTGGATCATTCACATCCGGATTGGCAACTTTGCCTGACCAGATCGTGTTGTCGATGGCGATCAAACCCCCAGGGCGGAGCAACTGCAAGGCGCGTTCATAATAGTTCTCGTAGTTGGTCTTGTCGGCATCGATGAACGCGAAGTCAAAACTCCCGCCCTGGTTTGCCCCCAGCAGTGTATCCAACGTCTCCAGCGCTGGACCAATCCGCAGGTCGATCTTTTGATCCACGCTCGCTTCCTTCCAGTAGCGCCTGGCGACGGCTGTGTATCCCTCGCTGATGTCGCATGCGGTGATGCGACCGTCGTCCGGCAAACCCAAAGCGACCCAGAGGGCACTGTACCCAGTGAAGACTCCAACCTCGAGCGTTTTCGTCGCACGCAGCACCTGAACCAGTAGCTGCATAAACTGACCCTGATCGGGGCCAATCTGCATTCCCGCGTTTTCCAGTTGCTGCGTCTCCTCGCGCAAGCGCCGAGCTACCTCCGGTTCGCGAATAGAAGTAGTGAGAAGGTACTGATAGGTGCCTCTGTCAATCGGGGAATAACGGGACATTGCTTCCTCCATCTGGGGAGTTGCTTAAAAGTTCTTTTAAAATAGCAAGTTTCTGATTCACTGTCTCCTAGGGACCAAATATTTAGTGGCTGGAAGTACCAGAGGAAATTTTAGGGCCGTAGAAGCGGAATAGATCGCTTGCGTCACCCACATCGGTAGAACATTCGGCTCCTCTGGATAGCCTTGCAGTCATTGAGAGGCTAAACTTAGCAAAACAAGGCCCGCTTGAGGAAGGATTGAAGGAATTGGTACTAGTTCAATCTCGCCGCAAGCGATCCGAACAGGCCTCCGGCTGTCGTTACGGGCATGCCGCCTAATGTGAGGCGGAGGCTACTCCCGCCCGTTAGTTTGACTCTTGATTTTGTGGGGCTATGCCCCGGGGCGTGGCCCTAAAGGGGCGGAGCCCCCGTCATTAAGGGAGACATTGACGGAAGGGCGCAGCCGCTTCCTCACATCAGGCGGCGAAGTCGTAACGATGATCGAAGATTACCAGTACCAAGAAATCGAAGGCGAAGGATCCGTTGCGAGCAAACTTCTGGTGAAACTATGGAGCGATCCCCGGAACTTGAAGATCTGACACGTAAACTGTACGAGGCAGTATCCAGCGCTGATGCTGCGTTTTTCGAGCAGTACCTTTCGGGAGGCGAGAGCTGTGTAGTTATCGGCACGGCGCCGGATGAGTGGTGGGAAGATTGCGCTGCAGCGCTCGAGCCCATCCGGAAACAAATGGCTTCGGTGGGCGAAGTAGTCGAGCTCGTCGCAGGTGACGTGCGCGCCTACCGCCAAGGAGAAGTGGGTTGGGTGGCGGATCAGCCAACGCTTAAGCTAGGATCCGTTACTGCGTTGTGCCGGCATACTTCGGTTTTCGTGCGGGAAAAAAGCGAGTGGCGAATCGTGCAGCACCACTTCTCAATCGGAGTATCGAACCGCGACGTGTTCGGGACGGCGGCAGGAAAGTTGGGATGACTATTTACGGGGAATTATAAAGATGACAACAAATCAAACAGAGCGTGCGAATTTACTCACGCGTCTCCACACCAAGGGTGAACCGTTGATTCTCTTCAATGTCTGGGATGCCGGCAGCGCCCGAGCGGTACAAGAAATTGGGGCTAAAGCAATTGCCACGGGCAGCTGGTCAGTGGCTGCTGCTCAGGGTTATGCCGACGGTCAAGAGCTCCCATTTGAAATGGCGGTGGCAAATCTCAAACGGATCGTTGCCAGTGTTGATCTTCCAGTGACGATCGATTTGGAGGGCGGCTACGGGGATAGTGCCAACGAACTACAAGAGTCTGTCACCAGGGTTATCAAAGCCGGCGCAGTGGGAATAAATTTTGAGGATCAGATTGTGGGCGGAACCGGACTCTATTCACTGGAAGGTCAGCGCGCTCGTATTGAAGCGATCCGTGAGGCGGCGGAACAGACATCGATTTCCCTCTTTCTCAACGCGCGCACTGACGTTTTTCTCAAGGTTGATCCTGCTAGCCACAGCGAGGAACACCTTGAAGAGGCGATACGCCGGGCCACGGCTTATGCAGAAGCCGGGGCAAGTGGATTTTTTGCCCCAGGGCTGATAAATGCCAAATACATTGAAAGACTATGTGAAGCTTCTCCGTTGCCGGTCAACATACTGGTAATGCCGGATGTGCCTTCGTCAAAACAACTCGCTGCCTTGGGGGTGGCGCGCATCAGCTATGGAGCGGGTCCTTATCGTCTCGTGATGGAGACTTTGAAAGAGGCGGGAAGTAAGGCACTTTCAATGAGTTAGCAAGATAGTTAGCAAACTCCAAGACGAAGTTCTCGACGCGTAGCGGCGCGGTTTGAATTTAGCCCGGCGTTTCAACGCCGGGTTCGAGGCAACCACTCCGGCTCGTCGCGTCAGCGACAGTTGAATGCTCGGATCAGTCGTCGCTGACGCGACGGGATATTTTGTCAGCTTTGTTTCCCCGGCCTTGAAAGACCGGGCTAAACTCACGCCAAACGCTACGCGTCAAGAGCAAACATTCTAAATTCAGATCGATTGAATTCATCGAACAACGACTTCAAAAAGCTAGGGGAACGACTAAGAAAACCTTGGGAGAGTAATGTGTGTGCATTGGTCTTAGTCCCGTTTCTTAAACATGAATGACACCAGCCTGGGAAGCTTGTTTTGATCGGCCTCATGCCACCACTCCCTGAAACTTTGGACCGAGAGACCATTCTGAGCGGCGCCTTCTGTGAAGTCAGAGAGATGATGCACGAACGCTTGAATCTCAATCGTGTCCTGCCCGCGTTGAAAATTGGCTTTGGTCCCTTGATATTGTCGGAACGGGTGAAGTTCGCTAATAAAAAACTGACCCCCGGCCACCAGCGAGCGATGGGCCTCGGAAAAAATTGGGGTCAGGTCGCGAACGTGTTCCAGTACCAGGTTACAGACTATCAGGTCGACGGATTCGGTTTTACACGGCCAGTCTTTGGTGAGATCAGCAACGGCGAATAGGACGCGCTCGGATTTTATCTTCCTTTTAGCCTGCTCGAGCATACCCACCGACAAATCGACTGCACAAACTCGCTCACCAAGCTGGGCTAGTAGGAGAGTGTTCTTGCCTGTCCCGCAGCCAACCTCGAGAACGGTGTGATAGCGCCGGCGGTTTAGAGTCTCTTTGGTTACGACCTGATCGAGATCGCGTGTCAGATTGCGATCAGAATCGTAGGTGATGGACCAGTCGGTATACGCGTCTCGAATGTTCACGTGCTCTTGAGTAGGCCGCCTCCTCTAAGTGACCTGAATGATGGCCCCGCTGCCTGGGAAATAGAGTTTATAGTTGTCGTATCATTCTTGAAACTAACAGCTCCGGAACTTTAGATGCGGTAGCGAATTCCCGCTAGTAACAGCACAGAGCGAAATTTGACCGCAACAATCGGATAGATTCGTTCTTCACATATCGTTAGGATGGATTTCTCGGAAAGCTGCGATCGCTAATCTAAAAGGAGAGCAATAATGCGCAACTTCAAGGTGTTCCCACTTCCAACTTCAGTCGTCCGTAGCATCAGAGAAAAGAGAGTAGATGATTTCGGACACCGCCTATCTGTCTCGGTAGCCAGGGAAAACGATACCGGGCCATGTCGAAGTTGTCTTACCGTATTCGCTCCTGGTGAAGGACGCCTTCTCTTCTCGTATGCGCCAAACCAACATGACCATCCGTACAATGAAATAGGACCAATCTACATTCACGAAAAGGAGTGCTCACCCTATGCTGATCACGAAACTTTTCCCCCAGAACTGAGGAGTCGCACGCCGCTTACCCTGCGGTGTTACGCCGTTGACGGCATCATGGTCGGTGGGCAGCTTGTGGGCCAGCGACCGGTCGAAGACGTAATCGGGACCATATTCGAGAATCCCAACGTCCAATATCTTCACGCTCGCACGGCGTCCGTGGGTTGTTACATCGCCCGAATCGAAAGACAATCGTAAAACTAGACGTTGCATAGCGCGTTAATTTTCATCATCGAGCGACGTTAAGCCTTTCCGGCGAGCGAAGCAGCGATCCGAGCAAGCCAGGCGACGCGCTTGTCAAGTTCGGCGAAGCGCGGATCGTCGGTCTGCCGGCGGTGGTAACGGTAAAAAATCTGTTGCAGCACGACGGCCAGTTTAAAGACGGCGAACACTTCATAGAAGGTGACGTTGGTCAAATCGAGACCCGTCCGCTCACCGTAGCGTTCGAGTATCTCCGCGCGCGTGAACCAGCCCTCGCCGTAGGTGACGGAGGTCAGGGCGTTGCGCTGCGACACCGTCGAGGTGTGCACCCAGTAGGCCAGCAATATCCCCACGTCCACGAGCGGGTCGCCGACGGCGCTCATCTCCCAATCGAAGACGGCGACAACGCGCCCCACGTCGAGCGCGTCGAGCATTACGTTGTCGAGTTTGAAGTCGCCGTGCACAAGCGTCGGCCTCGGCGCGTCGAGCGGCAGGCACTCGGTCAGCCATGCGGCGAGCGAATCCATCTCCGGCAGCTCGCTCGTCTGCGACCGTTTCCAACGTTCGCTCCACCCCCGCACCTGCCGCTCGACGAACCCGGCGGGTTTGCCGAGAGCGATCAGTCCGTGCGCATTGATGTCAACCGTGTGCAGTCTCGCGAGTGTATCCACCACAGCCTGGCTGACACGGGGACGCGCTGCCGGGTGATCAGCCAGTTCCGGCGGCTCATCGGAGCGCACGACGAGGCCGTGCCTCCGCTCCATGATATAGAAAATTGCGCCTATTACGCTCGCGTCTTCGCAGAGCACGTAGGGGCGCGGCGCGAGCGGGAAGACCGGGTACACGGCTTCGAGGATGCGATACTCGCGCGCCATGTCGTGCGCCTTCGGCGGCACAGGCCCCAACGGCGGGCGGCGCAACACGAACTCCTGCGTGTCGAAGCGCAGGAGGTAGGTCAGGTTCGAGTGGCCGCCGGGAAACTGCTCGACCGTCATGGGCGCGGCGGCGTAGAACTGCCCGCCCACCACGGCGGCCAGTTTCTCGCGCGCGTAAGCGGCGAGCGAGTCCCAATCGAGCTGCTCGCTCGCGCGCACGGGCCTGGTGTCCGACGAATCGAGCGCCGCGCCGCGCAGCGTAGAATATGCATTGGCGGGATTGGGTTCGTCACTCATCGTTTATTCAAGGCGTGCCTCTTTTTTGGAGTGCGGTGACCTGTCACCGCTTTTGCCCGCGGCGGCTCGACGCCGCTTCCGGCAGCGAATTCACCCTGTAAAGGCTGCGACACTTCAAGCCAGTCGCTGACGGCGACCTCCGGCCCGACGTGGTGGCCGAGTCCGGCGCC
>JBGTLM010000341.1:0-38032 GCA_041744135.1 Pyrinomonadaceae bacterium | reverse complement strand
AGCGTACGAAGAGAGCAAAATGTGGAGTGCGCCGGCAGAGCGAAGCGGCGACGGCGCTTTGGATTCTTTGGGGTTTAATTGGTCGACAATCCAAAGCGGAGTCGCGCTACGCTTGCCTCCGCACTCCAAAAATGAGTTTTTCAGCAGCCTGCTAGATCCGAAAAACGCGTCGTTGGCAAGAAGACTTTTCGGATTATAATCTCTCCGACCGCGTTTTCCAGTCTATCGACCGCCGATCCACGAAACTACACGAATCAACACGAGGTTCTTGTTAGTGTTCATTTCGTGTCCTTCGTGGATCGCGCGTCGCTATGTTAGAAAACGGGTTAGATCTGACTGACAACGGAGCAGGGAAGCAGTCTTAACTTGATCGAATCTGGAGGGACTAACCGTGCAGCGACTTCGAATATTGACCTTCTTTGTATTGACGGCAGTTTTGCTATCAACCGCGAATTTTTCTGCTCCGGGAGCAACCAACGCCGCTCCTCAACATGGATTCAGCTCTCGGGAGTATGAAAAGTTCCACGATGTGCTTCATCCTTTGGAACATGATGCGCTTCCGAAGAAGAATTACCGGCGCATCAGGTCTCAGGCGAACCTACTAGTAAAGCGCGGGAATGCGATTGTTAAGCTCGGTGTGCCCAACGGTATAAGTGAAGACAGAAAAGAGGAGTTTGCAAAAGAGCTGGACAGTTTTCGCGAAACGTTAGCCAAGTTCAGAGCCGACGCGCGGCGGGGGACGAACGATCAACTCAAAGCGTCTTACAGCGCCGTTCACGACAAGTTCGAGATGCTTGCTGCAATGCTGCCGCGAAGTTAAGAACGTGGCGAAAAGATCGCCTTGTCCCTTTCAGCATCCGACGCGGGCGGCCTGCGTTATTAATTGAAAGAAACAAGACGCAATCACGCGTTATTGAAATCACTAGACTACGCGTCTAGTTCCTTAGGAGGGACAGTGTCTCGCACTTCCTCTTACTTCTCGGCCAATTTCCTGCCCGCGTTTAAGTTATCGAAATTTAGAATCGCATTAAACACCAGGAAATAGCTGCCCTTGGTCTGACCGCGCCAGATGGGATTGTTTGAGAAAAGCACGATATGGCCCTGCCCGGAAGGCACATCGACAATCATCGGATGCTGCGCAATCTCATCGCCGCCATCCAACAATCCTGAGACAAACAACTCCTTGTTATCCGCGTAACGGAAGACGACACGCGGGCGCATCGCCGGGGGAATAACATTAATCCCGTTGCGCCGTTGCTCGTCGATCAAAGGCATCGCCTCCCACAGTTCCGCGGTTGGCAGCTCCGGGGCTTCAACCGGAGATCGACCCTGGACCGTGTCGGGATCATCAGGCGCACCGCGCCCCGTCATCCGTGTGCTCGGACGCGGCCGCCCGGCCCTGCCGTCGGCAAAATTGCTCAGGTTGAATATGGGACCGTTGAAGCAATAGATCGGAAGCGTATCGCCATAGCCGTACGCTATGGGGCTGCTCGAATCGACAACCTTCGAGCGCAATACGACGCCGATCGCTTTCAGTCGCTGAGATCGAGCAATGGAGACTCCGGGTGTAAAGTTGGCGCTGACGGCGAGATCGGCAGTATCCATCACGCCGATAAAGAGTCCGCCATCGATGGTAAACTTCTGCAGGTTCAACAGACCGGAGTAACCCAGACCAGGGCGCATATCATCCGTCGAGTCGATCTTTCCGAGGTTGGGAGTCACAGCAGTGGTCTTCCAGGGGATGGGATTGCCCCACATCGGCATCCCGCTGATGATCATGTCTGAACCACGTCCAACCGGACCGAAAATAATTACGTCATACTTGCGTCTCAACTCTGCATCCTTGGCCACATCCTGAGTGCTGATATAGGCGTAAGGAACTCCCAACTGATCGAAAGCCAAACGCCACCAGCCTTCGTCCTGGGTGCTGAGCCACGTATGGAGCATCGCAATTCGCGGCGCCTTCACGGGATGAGTCTTAACTGACGGAGCTGTACCGACCGCATAGACTTGCAGACCCAGATCTGTCGCCGCCTTTTGTACTTCAGAAGCTGAGGCTTTACGGATGATGAATGAGCCGCGATTGAATTTGCGGCCGGCAGCGTCAAACGGCTCCTCCGCTGCTTCCATGGCTAAATCCTTCAATCGGTAACGGAATGTCACGAGACTGTTGTCGGCGTTGTGATTGACAAGGTAGACCGAACCGCTGCCGTTTACGGCTGCCGGAGCCCGCACTTCGCCAGTAACGCGTTCCATGGCCGCACTCAACGCTTTCACGTCGGTCACGCGCACGACCTGCACGTTCCCTAGTTCGCCCATGGTCCACCCAGTGTCGTCGTAGACCTCCTGCTGCGGATCGTTAGGCGCCCAGTACTGATGATCCAGCAGCGCATCGGCAATACGGCTGTAAGGTTGGTCCATGCGCACGAGGTAGCTGCCGGCCGGGAATTGCCGCACGTCAGGCTGCTTAGTTTGCGGGGAAGGGCTCGGCGATGGCGATGGCGATGGCGATGGCGATCCGGAAGCTACCGCTCCCGGTTCTGACTTAGTCGCTGTTGCTCCGGTAGCGGGGGGCAACTTCTTCGTTTTGACTGTGACGGTAAATGGCGCAGTGGCCTGATGGATCTCGCACCCCTGCGCTTGCAGTGTCCGCAGTAGTTCCGCCTGATTACCGAGGCGCGGATCGTCGCCGGGGAAAACATACGCGACGGGACCCTCGTTCTTTGGCTTTTCGATTGACCGTTTACTCTTCATGTAGAAGTTTTTCAAAAAGAGCTTGTTGTTGTTGCTGAAGTAATGGAGCGTGATTAGCAGCGCAGTCTGTTGATAATTATTGTTGTTGCGCTGGGACCATTTCACCCGCGGAAGGGGTGGATTCTGGCGATACCATGTTCGCGAATAGTCGTCGGCGGAGAGGGTGCGTTCGACCGTATCAGCGCCGGCATTGCCAAACGTTTCGTAAAGGCGGCTGATGCCATTGTGGGTAGCCGCAATAAACATCAGATATCCGGGCGACCAAGTGTCGAAATTCCCGTGGGCGAACACGCCCGGCATGCCGAACTTGGTCATTTCCGAAACATTGTTCCAGCCAATCATCTGCCACTCATCGGTAAGAATTGGATCGACCCAGGCGTTGTAAGGACCGTCGCCAATCGTGTTGTCATAGAGGTAGGGGACTGACTCATGCAGGTCGTGGATTACCTGCGCCTTCCAGCCCGTAAAGGTATTCAGCACGTTGCGTGTCAGCTTCAGCGAAAGTCCGATGGCGTCACGGTTGTTGTCGTGGGCCACATAACGGCCCCAGTACACCAGCGGCGGCCAGTTTGATTCGGGGTTAGCCAGATGCCAGTTGTAGACATCTACCATACGATCGCGGCCATCAACCTCGACGACGGGTGTGATTAAGGTGACCATGTTGTCACGGATCGTACGCACGTACGGGCTTTCGTCCACGGCCAGCCGATAGGCAAGCTCCATCAGCGCTGTCGGTGAACCAGTTTCGTTCGAATGAAGGGCGCCGGTGATGTAATAGATGGGAAATGTCGCTGCCACGAGCCGATCGGCTTCATCATCGTTCATGCTAATAGTGCGTGGGTCGGCGAGTTTGGCAAGCCGAGCGCGGTTCTCAGCAAGCTTGCCGAGTAAACTCTCTGAGGCCACCGCCACCGCGATCATCTCACGTCCTTCTTCTGTAGTGCCAATTGAGTAAACCTTAACGCGCGGGCTAGCTTTCTCAAGCATGCGCATGTAGCTATAAACTTCCGCAGAGTAGGGCAACTTTTCGGGCGCTCCGGCGATATCTCCGAGGACGGCCTTCGGCGTCGGGACGTTTGGCGAGGCTGGTAGATAGTCGGTCAGAGGCGAGTTGAAAAAAGTCTCAGATGTATACTCGCGAATCTTCTTCGAGTATTCCTCGTCCACCGGTTGCTTCGGATCGCGGGCAGGCTTCACCTGGGCATTTGTTAAGATTGCTGCCGTAGTAACTATGACAATGAACGAAAGAGTGACGCGAAGGAGAAGGTGGCGGTTCATCTCGGGTTCCTCAGGTCTGTCTTAAGAGAATGTGCGTAACGATGGACGGGCGCCCGCTTGGGTACCGCCCGCAAGGCAAACCAGCTTCATATCGAATCGAAGTCTTGGTTGTTTAGAATTCATTAAAAGAGGAGCAGAACGCTTTTAAGCTAAATGCATTAAGTAAGTCAAATGGTCTCACCTAGCGCTGGAGGCTGGGGCAGAAAGGTAGCCGGGGCTAAGCGCTTGGCGCGCCGCCCCTGGATCGAGCTATAGCACGACCTGGCCCTCCTAAGGGGCGCAGCAAGCGTCGCCAAACATTGCGCTCGTCGTAGTCAATCGCGCGACAGTTTCAACATCTCCAGATATTTCAGATTTGCGACAAGCTTTACGCCCTTTCAGAGCGGATCGTGTTATTGATGTAACCCAGGGGAGACGCGCCAAGCGCTTGCCCCTGGCCGCTTCTGCCCCGACTCCGGCGCTAGGTGAACCATCCCGAGTTGACGCAAAACACTGACGTCGGTATCGTGCCTTTTACCTGAGATGCACACGATGCAACCCCGAATTTTTCAATTGAATTGTTCTCCCGGTGGTCTCCCCAAGCTGGCAGTACGCGAAGCTGTGGTAACCGAGTTAGGTCTGATTGGCGACGACCACAGGTTTCCCGAGATTCATGGAGGGCCTGAACGCGCGCTGTGTCTTTTCTCTCTTGATCGGATCCTCGAACTGCAGGGAGAGGGCCACTCGATTTTCCCCGGAGCGGTCGGGGAAAATGTAACAATCTCCGGACTCGACTGGGACCGCATGAAGCCTGGCCTACGGCTGGTCCTGGGCGAGGAGGTGCTGATCGAAATAACCACCTATACCTCGCCATGCAACTCCATCGCAGACACTTTTGCCGACGGAAAGTATCAACGCATCTCTCAGAAAGTTTATCCTGGCTACTCGCGCGTCTACGCTCGCGTGTTGCAGCCAGGGCGTCTCACTGCCGGTCAAGCAGTGCGTTTGCTAAACGGAAGCAACCCCGGCTAGTTGTAACCTGCACATCGAGCAAATAGAATTAGGTATCGATGCCAGACAAGTTGCTAGCCAAGATGCCAGATCAAGAGTTCGCGACCGCCCCCCCGCGCGCCCAACCTCCAGAAGAAACTGACCTGGTCCAGATAAACCCGCTCAGCAAATCAGCGGGCGGGGTGCCGGCAATCGTTTCAGCAGTCAAAAGCGCCTGGAACGAAATGGGGCCTGTGCGCGGATTGCGCGCCCTCCTAAAACTCAATCAGCAGGGAGGATTCGATTGTCCGGGTTGCGCCTGGCCGGAGCCTGACGAAGCGCGATCGCACGCTGAGTTCTGTGAGAATGGCGCGAGACATGTGGCTGATGAAGCCACCACCAAACGCGTTACACCAGAGTTTTTCAGTCACTGGAGCGTTGCTGATCTTTCCTACAAATCCGATTACTGGCTCGGAAAACAGGGACGCATTACTAGTCCAATGGTCCTTCGCCGGGGCGCCACGCATTACGAACCCATCCCCTGGGATAAAGCGTTTGAGTTAATCGCCGAAGCCCTAAACCTGCTTGCTCATCCCGACGAAGCAATTTTCTATACCTCGGGACGCACGAGCAACGAAGCGGCTTTTCTGTATCAACTCTTCGTACGGCAGTTCGGCACCAACAACCTGCCGGACTGTTCCAACATGTGCCACGAATCGAGTGGCTGGGCTTTGATTGAAACCATCGGAGCCGGGAAGGGAACCGTAACGCTTGAAGACTTCGAGTTGGCTCAGGCGATCTTTGTGATTGGACAAAACCCCGGCACAAACCATCCGCGCATGCTCTCCGCTCTCGAGAAAGCCAAGAAGAATGGCTGCACCCTCGTGCATGTCAATCCGCTTCCGGAAGCCGGAATGTCCAGCTTCAAACACCCGCAAGACGTCCTTGGTTGGCTGGGTGGAGGAACCCAACTGACAGATCTTTTTCTCCAGGTACGGATCAATGGCGACGTTGCACTGCTGAAAGGGATCATCAAAGAGGTCCTGGCCGCAGATAACCGTATGGCCGGTGGCGTTCTCGATCAGGACTTCATCAAGAAACACACGACTGGTTTTGCAGAGTTTGCGGATGCTGTTCGGAAAACTGAGTGGGAAGACATCATCCAACAGTGCGGTATTCCCAAATCGCAGATCGAGGAAGGCGCCAGGATTTTTATCGCTTCAGAACGCACAATCATCTGCTGGGCTATGGGACTGACTCAGCACAGGAACGCGGTGGCCAACATCCAGGAGATCGTAAACCTGATGTTACTGCGCGGCCAGATCGGAAAACCGGGTGCAGGGTTGTGCCCCGTTCGCGGTCACAGCAACGTGCAAGGCGATCGAACGATGGGCATCACGGAGCGGCCGACAGATAACTTTCTCGATCGACTGGGAACGGAACTCAATTTCGAACCACCGCGGACCCGCGGGCTGGACACAGTTCAGGCGATTCAGGCGATGCATGGCGGCCGCGGCAAGGTGTTCTTCGCCCTCGGTGGAAATTTCCTTTCCGCGACTCCTGACACTGAGTACACGGCCGAGGCGCTCCGGCGGTGCCGCCTGACCGTGCACGTCTCAACTAAGGTAAACCGTGCGCATTTAATAACCGGCGAGCAGGCGCTGATTCTGCCGTGTCTTGGTCGCACAGAAGTCGATCAGCAAGCCACTGGGCCTCAGTTTGTGACGACCGAGAATTCGATGGCGGTGGTGCAATCGTCCCGCGGCTTTCTGGCGCCGGCATCACCAGATCTGCTTAGCGAGCCGGCGATCGTCTCGCGTCTTGCTCGGGCAACCCTGGGACGGAGGACTGCAGTTGACTGGGAAGAGTTAATCGCGAACTACGACCGCATCCGAGACTTGATTGCTCGAGTGATTCCCCAATTTGAGAATTACAATCAACGCGTGCACCAGCCCGGTGGGTTCTATCTGCCCAGTTCTCCGCGGGAGCTAGTATTCAAAACGCCGAGCGATCGCGCGGTGTTCACTGTTCATGAAATGCCGAGACACAATCTCAAGCCGGGACAGTTCTTGATGATGACAATTCGCAGCCACGATCAGTTCAACACCTCAATCTATGGGCTGAACGATCGCTATCGCGGCATTCAAAACGGGCGGCGCGTCGTCTTCCTCAACAGGGACGACATGCTGCAGGCCGGTTTAAGCGAAGGGCAGACAGTTGATCTTACGAGCCACTTCGAAGGAGAGGAGCGAGTTGCACGTCGTTTCACAGTGGTGCCTTACAGTATCCCGCGTCTTTGTGCGGCGACCTATTTCCCTGAAACAAACGTGCTCGTGCCGGTCAGAAGCGTAGCGGAGAAAAGCAATACGCCGGTATCGAAGTCGGTTGTAATCAGCATCAAGCCGTCAGTCAATGTGGGGCAGAAGTTTAATTATGATAACGTTGCGCCACGGGACTGATATTTCCAGCAGGCTGCTGAAAAGGGCTTGGGCCATTCTAAGGAAGAATGACTCGAACTAGCTTCTTTTCGAGCCGCTTCGGGTAATTTAGTGGGTCGTTCTTTAACTCTGCCGCAGCCTGACCGGCTTGGTGGTTTATGTTGGACGCTCAAACTCTTAATGAAGGCGCCACGAAACCGGAGCTGTATGCACATTTGCGGTCGCAACTGCGCAGCTTGGTCGCGGACGAGCGCGACTTCATTGCCAATGCAGCCAACCTGTCGTCACTTCTCTACCACTCGGTGCCGGATCTGAACTGGGCTGGGTTCTACGTTCACAAAAATAACGAATTGGTGTTGGGGCCATTTCAGGGTCAACTGGCATGCGTTCGCATCGCAATCGGCAAAGGCGTTTGCGGCACTGCGGCCCAACAGCGGCAGACAATCATTGTTGATAATGTCCACGACTTTCCCGGACACATTGCTTGCGACAGCTTATCGAATTCAGAGATTGTCGTGCCCATAATCAAAGACGGTCGTCTGATCGGCGTGCTCGATCTCGACAGCCCAAAGGTGGGACGATTCGATGAAGAGGACGCGCGCGGTCTGAACGAGTTGGTCGAAGTCTTCGTAGAATCGACCACCTTAGAATTGTAGGGGCGTCCCTCCATGGGCGCCCCTTGCGATCGCCACGTGGGGCGCCCGCGGAGGGACACCCCTACAACTGTATAGGTACATCATGATCAAAATCCGCAAGGCAAAGGATCGCGGCCACTTTGATTTTGGCTGGCTGGATACGTATCACACGTTCTCTTTTGGGGATTACTACGATCCCTCATTCATGGGTTTCCGCAGTTTGCGCGTGATCAATGAAGATTCTGTGCACGCCGGTCGCGGGTTTCCCACGCACTCCCACCGTGATATGGAGATCATCACCTATATTCTCGAAGGTGCTTTGGAACATCGCGACAGCATGGGGAACGGTTCGGTTATCTGCCCCGGTGACGTCCAGCGAATGACCGCCGGCACCGGCGTCTCCCACAGCGAAGCAAACCCCTCGTCAGAAAACGCCGTTCATTTGCTGCAGATCTGGATCTTGCCGAAGCAAAGAGGACTCAAGCCCGGTTACGAGGAGAAGTTCTTCGAACATGAGAAGCAGGCTGGTATGCGCTTGATTGCCTCTCCAGATGGCCGCGACGGCTCAGTCACCGTGCACCAGGATGTAAAAGTCTACGCCGCAGTTTTGGATATCGGCGAGGAAGTGAATCTTGAACTGGCGCCGATTCGACACGCCTGGATTCAGGTTGCGCGCGGCGCGATAGTGCTCAACGGCGAGAATTTGGACCAGGGTGACGGTGCTGCGATTAGCGGAGAATTAGCCTTAGTGGTCGACGCGGGAGAACGCGCGGAAATTCTCTTGTTTGATTTGGCGTAAGACGGAGTTTTCTAGCGGCAGAATGGATTAGCATTTATTTTGACGGCCCGATATATACTATGCGAGCCTGATTATTGTGTGGGAAATTTGCCCCCGCACTTTCTCACCCTGCTGAGAGGAGGAAAAATGGAAGCAACGAGAATCATGGTCGACGAAATTAAGGAAAGAATGGATCGCGGTGAGCAGTTTGCTTTTGTCGATACACGTAACCCAAAAGCCTGGGGTGAAGCTGAGACAAAACTGCCTGGGGCGATCCGAGTACCAGCCGATGAAGTTGAACAGCACCTCACCCCAATACCTCGCGATCGCACGGCGATTACTTATTGCACTTGACCGCATGAAGCATCAAGCGCCCGTGTGGCGCAGGAGCTGATCAGTCACGGGTTCAAGAATGTTCACCCGCTCTTTGGCGGATTCGAGGCATGGGAAAAAGCCGGAATGCCGCTGGAACCCAAGTAAGGTGCTCCACAAGGACTGGAATCGAGGTAACCAGCGATCAGAATTTCACCCGAATATTCAGATCGCGCAGGGCGTCAAGGTTTTTCTCTTGCAGCGCAAATACTGTTTTACCCACCTTGATCTCTACCGTCTGGGCCAAGGCGATCGTGTTGAACGCTTGATACGGCACCGAAATCTCCAACACTTCATTCATCCTATCAATCCCTCGATCGCTGGCAACATCCTGAGTCACAAGCCCCATCCTGCCCAACCTCAGCCGCTGTCCGTCAGCCACGACAACCAATTCCCGCTCCTCCAGAGGATGTCGTTGGTCCCAATCCTTGGTCTCGAAGACTAACTGCAACTTTGCGTAGCGAACATAATCAAGTTGCGCTCCGGGACAATGAAGCGACGCGACTAGGCTGACGCAGGTTTGTTTAAGAGTACTCCGTAGACCCTTGGCTCCCCCGCAGTTGACTCGCATTTTCTTGAGCGTCACCACGGTCTCATGATTAAAGCCGTCGTACTTCGTTTCAATCTTGCCGCCGTGGTCAAGCGTCGAAGAGTTCGGTTCCGACACTGAAGGCGACCTGGCCAGCAATGGATTCAGGCTCTTCGGCAGCAGGCTTGCACCCTGCAGCAACAACAAACACGAGCAGATAAGAACTATTCGGTTCATGACATACTTCCAGATAAGAAGTTGCTTTGGCTGAATTGGGTGAGATTGCTTGAGGCAAGCGCGGTCTAGTCTGTGACTGTGCAGTAGGCTCAACCGCTAGGATGACTATAGGGAAGTGCAGACGACGCTGTCAACAGGATCGGTAAAGTCTGAAACCCAAAACGGGCCGAAGGTAAATCGCCGTTCAGGAAGGTGGACTATGTCCCCGCCTTAAGGTTGAAGGCCACTCAGCAACTGCGGATGAATTATAGTCTAAGCAATTCTTGTTCTCGTCGTATGAGAGGGGACAGGGTCCCCTTCCTGACTTGAGAATTAGCGGGCTTGAGCGTCGTTGGGGTCTCTATGCTACTGTCCCGTACCGGCACGTACAACTTTCATGCCTTTCTGGGCGCGTTCCAGCAGACCTCTTGATATTTCTTTCCACCTCGGTGCAGCGCGACCATCAGGCGCTAGATCTGCCGCCGTGAGGCCCAGTCCACTAAGATCTTCCATGTAGATGATCATTAATTCATTGCGTTTGGCTTCATCCACCAGGTGAACCAGTCGTAGCATCAGGATCTCATCCCCGGCGATGCGATAGCCGTTCTTCCCCAAAAACGCGCGGGCACGACTACCGTCGGAATTAGCTGGCGACGGATTCGCCTTAACGTTTCTCGCGAATGCATCTGCGATAAATTCGAAGCCGCCGATGTTAACTACATCATTCGCTTTGTAGCGGTAAGCGTGAGTATTTGTTGGTAAGTAGCCTTCAAATTGAATCCAGTAAAATCGCTTGACGCGCCCCTCCTTGTCGGCGTCCACGAAGAAGTGCTGTTCGGTATTCGCCACGTCATAGAGTACAAAAGACTGGGCACCAACGTATTTGAAGTTTTTGTCAAATGCGAGCCTGGCGGCCGGCATCGTCGTGGACGTCAACACTTGCCCCTTAACCGGGCGCGGCCGCTGTGGATTGCCGGATTCATTCGTCGGTTTTGGTACCGAGGCCGTTTGCCCGCAGGCAAGCCCGAACAATATCCACAGACTAATCATGGGAACGGTAACCATTAACTTTTCCTTCGTTTTTTGAGTTTCTCCTAATATCGGTAACGAGGAGGAAGCTTTCGGTTTCAGCCTTCAGGCTAAAACCTCGCGATGAAGGACATTACCTTCATTAGACTAGCTCAAATATTTAATACTTGAATCCCGATTCGAATCGCATGTACTCTAAGACGTGACTGACGAGTCTAACGGTTTCCAGCTTGCCCTGCCAGTGTGCGAATCTCCTCACCGGTGTTTAAGTGACGCCCAGCGCAAAAACCAACAGAATCACTGACTAAAAATGGGAATTATTGGCAATTTGTCTACGATGAGTGTCTCCGACCTGCTGCAGTTTCTTGCAGTAGGTAGAAAAACGGGAGCGCTGAATATTACCCACGGGAAAGTCGTCAAGGGGATCTATTTTGAGAACGGCTTCATCGTCGGTTCGAGCACTAACGATCCCGCCGAATACCTCGGGCAGGTGCTTATCCATTATGGAAAGATAAGCGAAGCTCAGCTTCAGGAAGCTATGGAGGTCCAACGAAAGGCGGGTGGCCCAAGGCTGGGGCAGATTCTGATGAAGCAGGGCGTCCTTCGGGATGATGAGGTCGTAGAAATTCTCAAGATTCGTACCTTAGAGATCATTTACGATTTGTTTCTGTGGAAAGAAGCGCACTTTGAGTTCTGCATCGAAGATCCTCTTCCAGCGGACTTTACCCGAGTAGACGTCGAGCCTACCAAGGTCATTATGGAAGGAATCTATCGAGCTGATGAGCTGGCTCGCTACCGAACTTTGATTCCCTCAGATCGAACGGTCATGGAGTTGGGTGCTGGCTGGACTTCATCGTTGGCTATAGGAAAGGAAACTCGCCAGCTTCTCTATTTTCTGGAGAAGCGCATGTCGGTATCAGAAATCTGTTACAACATGCACACATCTCCTTTTGCAGTTTACGCACAGCTTTACGACCTCATCAACAAAGGCCTGGCAAATGTGGCCGGTGAACTCCCGGAGATTCCCGATCTCGTCGACCATATGCCGAATCTTCCCGAAGCCGCAGCCGAACTACTATTGCTCGCCCGTGGTGAGTTGGATAACGACCAGGCAGAAAGAGCGTTGTCCATTATCCACATTGTGCTGCGAAGGGAGCCGAAGAACATCGCAGCCGAAAACCTTCTGATTGAAGGCGAGAGGAAATTTATCTCGCAGGTTTATGCAAAAATTTCACCCACCGGGATACCCAGGATAGTTCTTAAGCCCGAAGAGTTGGCGAAGAGAGAGATTGGACCGCAGGAGGGATTTGTTCTTTCTCGCATGAACGGCGAGTGGGACATCGAATCGATACTTTCCATATGCCCGTTCCGCGAAGCCGATAGTTTACGGATGATCAAATCCATGCTGGACAATGGGATTATCGGTCTGTAGCGCTTCACTGAGTGGGGGAAACCCCATCGATACTGGTGCAGTTTTCAAAATCGCCCGCAAGAGCCTATTAATTGCAGGGTCAAGATAATTCTGCAAATTTGCTGAACTCGAATTGTAAATTCAACGTTGAGCGGCTTTGGCGGGTACTGGTGCGGTCGCTCTCTTTTCGCGACCCATTCATTCCTTTTTTTGCGCTCGATATGTTTCAGCTTTGACAAGCCATTCAAGACGTTTTCGATCAGCCTCAGAGGAAATACTTAGAAAACGCACGCCAAACCCAACGTTTGGGTACGTATAGGCAACCACACCCTTTACCTCTATCCAGTCCTCACTCGGCAGGCGTAACTTGAAATTGAGGATTTCACCGACTACGACCTCGCCAATCGTATCAATGAAGCAGCCGCCGGTATGAATGTCGCCGGTGCGCGCGTCGTGATTGCCTGAAGTCCCTTCCCACAACACTTCGATATAAGCCTGCACCCGTCCTTGTCTTCTGCGTTCGTCACCCATAGACCCTCCAGGAGCTCCGAATGTAAATTTTTAGAAAAGTGTCTTGAGGATCGAAATTCGTAACTTTGCTCGCGCTATTGCTATTGATTGCTGCTGGCCCGTCTTTGCAGGTTGTCGACAGCTGATTTCGGATTTTCCGGCAGCTCAGCAGGTTTATCGCCCAGCACGATGCGCACGGCGTGCGTTTGAGCGTCGTCGGTCAGAGAGATTTCAGCCACAGTTTGCAAAACGCCATCGACCTCCACACTGATCACGCCGCGATGGACAGCCAGCGGATTCTCGACTTTGATGCGGTAGGTCGCCCGTCCGCGTCGATATGTAATCTCAAATTCTCGCCACCAGCGTGGCACGCAGGGATCTATCTTTAGCCGATCCCCGCGCAATTGGAAACCGAGAATAGACTCCAGGCCCGCGCGATACATCCAGCTTGCAGAGCCCGTGTACCAGGTCCAGCCGCCGCGTCCGGTGTGAGGTGGGACAGCGTAGATGTCGCCGGCGGCAGCGTAAGGCTCCACTTTGTATTTGTGCAGCCCGGCGCGGGTCGAGGCGTGATTGATGGGATTCAAAAGGGAAAACAGTTCTCCAGCGCGTTCGCCGTCTCCAAGCATTGCGAACGCAATCAAGGTCCACAACGCCGCGTGAGTATACTGCCCCCCGTTCTCGCGGACACCGGGAACGTAGCCTTTGATGTACCCCGGATCCAGATTGCTTTTGTCGAATGGTGGAGTGAACAAGATAACCAGACCGTCACCCCGTCGGATCAAATATTCTTCAACGGCAGCCATTGAACGCACCGCTCGATGATGTTCAGCAGCGCCGGAGATGACACCCCACGACTGCACAATTGAATCGATGCGGCACTCTTCATTCTGCACCGAGCCAAGCGGAGTGCCATCGTCGAAATAGGCGCGTCGATACCAGTCTCCGTCCCAGCCGTGCTCCTCAAGGGCCTTCTTCAAACTCTGCATGTGACTGCGATACTTATCGCCGCGGGCGACTTCGTTTCGTTGATCGCAGAAAGGCGAGAACTTGGCCAGCGTGTTATGCAGAAACCAGCCTACCCAGACACTTTCACCCTTGCCCTGATGCCCAATACGGTTCATGCCATCATTCCAATCACCGCCGCCCATCAGCGGCAATCCGTGCGGACCGACTGCCAAACTGCGATCGAGTGCGCGGGTACAATGCTCAAAGATAGTTCCCGTCTCAGACGACACGACAGGTTGCATATACGATTCGTGATCTTCCGGTCCGAGGAGCGGCGCTTCGAGAAAGGGAACTACTTCATCGAGAACAGAGAGGTCACCGGTGACATTAATGTAGAACGACGTAACAAAGGGGAGCCAGAGTAAGTCGTCGGAAAAACGTGTGCGCACGCCGCGTCCGGTGGGCGGATGCCACCAGTGCTGCACGTCGCCTTCCTTAAACTGGTGGCGAGCAGCGAGCAGGATCTGCTCGCGCGATATTGACGGTTTGCTATAAACCAGAGCCATCACGTCTTGCAACTGATCGCGGAAACCGAACGCACCTCCAGACTGATAGAACGCGGAGCGCGCCCAGACTCGGCAGGCCACCGTTTGATATAGCAACCAGCGATTTAGCATCGTATCCATCGCCAGATCGGGGGTCTTTATTTCCACTGTGCCCAGCATTTCATCCCAGTAAGAGAGCACGCCCTCGAATGCCGCGTTTATGGCCGAGGGAGGGGTGAACCTCAAGATGAGCTCCTGGGCTTCTTGTCTCGAGTCGCCTTCACCAAGCAGGAAGACAATCTCGCGAGCCTCTCGGGGTGCAAGTTCGACCGTGACCTGGAGCGCCGCGCAGGGATCTAATCCCGCACCATCGCGGCCCGCGAGGCCCACACGGCGCAGGGCCGCAGGCATGGAGAGGGTACCGTTTCGGCCGAGAAACTCTTTGCGGTCGCAGGTAGCGCTGGAGACCTTTTCACTCGTATTCACAAACGCGACGCGATGCGCAAACTCGTTGTTGAAAGGATTACGAGCGAAGACCGTACCGGTTTGCTTGTCGATTTCGGTGATGATGTACGGGGCGGAAGTACTACGCTGCGTGCCCAACACCAGTTCGTTAAAAAGAGTAATGGTGAGCCGCCTTTTTCGCTCCGTACGATTGCGCAGGCGCAGCAGCGATATCTTCACCGAACCCTCGAGGGGCACAAACAGGAGCAGCTCTTGCGAGATGCCGTGACTGGAGTGTTCGAAGACTGAATAGCCCTGGCCGTGTCGGATCGTGTAGGGCTCCGCCTCGCGGATCGGAGCCGGAGTGGTGGACCAAACCGAGCCCGTGTCTTCATCCCGAAGGTAGATGATCTCCCCTAGAGGATCGCTTACCGCATCGTTGGACCACGGGGTCAGCCGATTCTCACGGCTGTTTACCGACCACGTGTAGCCGGCCCCAGTCTCAGCAACCTGAAATCCAAACGCACTCTGATTGGCAATGATGTTGGCCCAGGGTGCCGGCGTCCACTGATCTTCGCCGAGCACTATCACATACTCACGTCCCCCATGATTGAAACCACCCAGGCCGTTAAAGAAAGTCAATTCAGGCAAGGCTACGGTTGGCTCGGGATAGGTCTGGGAGGCCAGGCGGGGAACGAAGGGGGCCGGCAATGGTTCTTCAATGGGAAGACGCTCGAGTTGATCTTCTAATGGCCCACGCTCGGTAACGATAACCACTCTTGCCACGGCGTGAAGCAGGATGCGATCAGCTTCAGGCATGATGTCCGCGCGTCTCAGAAAGATGCCGCCAGGTTTGTCTTGCAGGCCTTGCAGTCCACTCGTCCGCACCTGCGCTTCCAGCTCCTTCTGCAACTCTTGAATGTAGCCCGCCGGATGGTCGTTGAGAATCACGCAATCGATCTTCAGACCTTTGTAATGCAGGTATTCGTGCCCGCGCAGAATCTTGCGGACCATCGGCAGATCTTCGAGCCGGTTGATGCGCACCAGCAGAATCGGCAGGTCACCGCTGATGGCGTAGGGCCAAAGACTAGACTGCGCTTTTGTGTTGAGACCCAGCACATGCGGCCGCGGCCGCAGCGAGGGATCAGAGTAGATGATGCGTGCGGCCAGGCGCTGGAACAGGTGCGCCTCTTCAGCATCGAGGCTCAGGTGACTCATCTCAACTTGGGCCTTAGTCCATGCCAGTCGTGATTCGCGCTCGAAGATACTGGGATCGTGATATTTGTCGGCCAGCGTAATCGCTTCTTCTCGGGTGTTGGCGATGGCGGTACTGAACGTTACCCGAGCAGTTTCGTTGGGGGCGATGCGAACGCGACGCCGTAAACTGAAGACCGGATCAAGCACCGCTCCGACTGTGTTGGACAATGGACGCTCTTCCATCACTGCCACCGGATCGGCGGGAGTGTGGCCGCGTCCCAGAAAACGACCACGGTCCGTTTCATACTGCACGGCTCCGAGGGTGTCACCTTCGGCAACCACGGCGTGCACGGCCCAGATTTGTTTGTCCTCAGATGAGCGTCGCCGCCGATGGGCCAGAAGCGCGTTCTCAGTTGCGAAGAATTCAGTTTCGATAAAGAGATTGCTGAACGCGGGATGTGCCGCGTCGGCTTGAGGCGGGGCCAGGACGATCTCGGCGTAGCTGGTGAGCTCAATTTCCCGCGCCCGCACGGAATTGTTGGTAATTGAAACTCTCCTTACCTCAGCATTGTCCTCGGCTGAAATTACGACTTCGAGGTGTGTGACGACACCGGCATCACTCCGCCAGAAGTCTGCTTTGTCCTCGGAGAAGGCGACTTCGTACGATTGCGGCCGGCGTTGAACCGGCTGATGACCCGCCGACCACACCGTGGCGCTACGCACGTCCCGGAGGTAAATAAAGGTGCCCCAGTTATCTCTGGTCACGTCTTCACGCCAGCGAGTTACAGCGTTTGGGCCACAGGCGGAATATCCGGCCCCGGCAGTGGTGATCATCAGGTTGTAAGTGCCATTCGAAAGGAGCTGCGTGCGGGGTGTTTCCAGATCGGGTGTGTTGTAAACGCGGGTGACCATGCCGGGCAGCGATTGCGCGACGCGACCCGTCAGCACTTCTTCGGCCCGAGGATGCGCCGCGGGCACGCCCACCGGGATTCGCTCCTGCAACAGCAGTTCGGTGGCCCGCACCAGTGGATCGGCATGAAAGCGATTTTCCATGCGACCGTTGTGAAGCGCATTGATGAGCGCAACAAGACTCATGCCCTGGTGGTGAGTCATGAACGCACGAATGATTACGCGTCTTTGATCCTGGGGCAGCCGCTCCTTCGTGTAATCGATTGACTCGTAAAACCCAAACCTGCCGAGCGCTCCATCCCTTTCCAGCGCCCGCAAATTCTCTATCGCCTCGGCGGGGCTGATCATCGCCGCCAGCATGGTGGCATAGGGAGCGATAACCAGATCCTCGATCAGTCCTCGTTTCAGACCCAGACCCGGCACGCCAAATGGTCCGTACTGGTAATTAAGTTGCAGGTCGCGCACGTTGTAGGCTGATTCAGACACACCCCAAGGCACGCCGCGTTCCCGACCGTACTCGATTTGTCTTGCCACTACTGACCGATAGGTTTCGTTCAGTAGCGTACCCTCATAATTGCGCATCACTAAGAGAGGCATCAGATATTCGAACATCGTGCCGGTCCATGAGATCAGGGCGCGACCACCATTTACGGAGGTGAGTGGGCGGCCCATGCGAAACCAGTGTTCCTGTGGGACGTCGTCTTTTGCGATTGCTACAAAGCTCGCCAGACGCGCCTCAGAAGCCGCCAGGTCGTAAAAAGAGTTGTCGGGGCGAAGCTCGCCAACGTTGTAGCCGACGGTAAAGACCTTGCGCTCCGGATCAAGGAGAAAGCGAAAGTCCATCTCTTCGACAATCTGTTCACACTTATGGGCCAGACGGCTGAGTCGTGACAGCAAGTCGTTGGCGGCGCCTGATGCATTTTCGATGGCTGTTGCTAGACGTGAGATCGCGCTACTTGCGCTTTGCGTTTCATGACCGCCCGCCGCCGACGACTCAGCCAGCATCGCTTGTAAAGCAGCAAGTTTGATTAGCGCCTCATCAGCCAATTCAGGTATTTCCAACGGCGTGGGCACGGCATGGAGGAGGCCCGCGACCTCTCGCCACTGAGCCTTTGTTTCCTCTTCGAGCCTTTCGATGGTGGCCTCGATCGGAGATAGCGATAACTGCCCCCAGGGCGTAAGCGTCATGACATCACGTCGGTATGACCGCACCTGCTGCCGCAATGCTCCCACCCACCACCGCAAGTCCTGAAAACTCTCAAGGCCGTGCTCAATTGATAGTGCATCCACAATGTCGGTAATTTCCGCGGCGTGCTTTTCGAGCGAGTCGAAAAGGAGGAGCCACGCCCACGGTGATCTGTTCGAATCTGACGTGAGTAGCTGTTTGCATGTTTCAATTTCGCCACGCAAGTGCCTGACTGTTACCACCTCGGTTCGTTGCCGGACGGTCCCCAGCCTCCCCGTTTCTTCGCTAATGGCAAGGATCGTATCGTTGAGACCGTCGATAACGCGTTGGTCTAGAAGCCTGACCTCGGGCAGCTCAATGAAGGCTTGCTTAAGGGCGATTAGATGACCGGCCAGATTGCCGCTATCGACGGTCGAGATGTACTGCGGCACCAGCGGTTCAAGAGTTCTGGTGTCGTACCAATTGAAACAATGACCACGAAGCTTTCCCAACCTCGTAAGTGTTGCGAAAGTCAGCTCCTGTCTCTCGACGAATTCCAGGGTACCGATATAGCCGAAGTCATGCGCGGACAGCGTCGAAAGCATCAACATCCCGATGTTAGTCGGCGAGGTGCGGTGAGCGATTACGGGTTTGGGGTCTTCCTGGAAGTTGTCCGGCGGTAGCCAGTTGTCTTCAACTCCCACAAAAGTTTCGAAGAAGCGCCAGATGCGGCGGGCCACCAAACGGGCGAAGCGGGAATCCTCACCTGCCAGTTCTCTGCGGGCGGGCGCAGTGCGTTGGCTAACCCAATAGGCGACATAGGGTGAGATCGCCCAGACGACCAGGAAGGGAGCTGCCACACTCAGCGACGAAGGCCGCAGTAAGGCGGTGAGGGCAGCGGCTCCCAGAGCGAGCAACTCAGCCGGCAGCATGAACCATAAAAACGATGGCAGATCGTGACGCGCCGAACGTTCCGCCTGCGCAGCGGTTACCCATTCAAGCAACTTCCGCCGCGAGACCAGTTTTCGATACAGTGTGCGAACGATTGCATCCAGCATCAGATAAGCCTGCTGCGGGAGAAGTATAATCGACAAGGCCGCCTGCGCGGTGTTGGTTCTGATGTCGCCCCAGACACTCCAGAAATGACTGGTCCAGGGGATGCCCCGCGGATGTATTAAGAGACTGGTTGTGACGTGAAGATAAACGGGAAAGGCAACCGCCAGCACCACGAACAGAGTCCAAATCAGAGTCGAGCCCGGAAATAATGTCCAAGCAACCCCCAGCCAGATGAACAGAGAAGGCGCAACCAGGCTTCGTCGTAAATTGTCGAGAACCTTCCAGCGCGAGATCAGTGGCAGGATATTCCGCACTTTGTGTCCCTGTGCGTCAGGCACGAAGGGAAAGAGCCAGCGAATAATCTGCCAATCGCCTCGCGTCCAGCGATGTTGACGGTGAGCATAAGAATCGTAGTGCGCGGGATAGTCGTCCAAAAGCTCGATGTCGGTAACCAGAGCTGCGCGCGCGTAGAGCGACTCAAAAAGATCGTGACTGAGCAGCGAGTTCTGCGGCACGCGTCCGTCCAGGGCGGATTCAAACGCGTCCACTTCGTAGAGTCCTTTGCCGGTGTAATTGCCCTCGCCAAAGAGATCTTGATAGACATCTGAGACTGCGGTGGTGTAGGGATCGATTCCGGTGTTCCCGGAAAAAATGCGCGCAAATCTTGAGCGGGAAGCGCTCTCGAGTGAAATGCTAACGCGAGGCTGCAGAATACTATAACCGGAAGTGACACGATTGGTATCCGGGTCAATGCTTGGTCGGTTGAGCGGATGGATGGCAGTACCCACGAGTTTGCGCCCAACTTCCCGGGGTAAAACGGTATCGGAGTCTAGCGTGATAACGAAGCGCACCTGCGAGAGCAGTACCTGCTCCGCCGTCTGGACCATAAAACTGGTATCGGTGGCGCCCCGGAGGATGCGGTTGAATTCGTGAAGCTTGCCCCGCTTCCGTTCCCAACCCATCCATTTCCCGTCGGCCGGATCCCATTGACGGCGCCGGTGAAACAGATGAAACCGTTGAGGGTCGTGGTTGTAACGCTGGTTCAAGTCAGCAATGCCACTCAGGGCCACATCAAGAAGGATGCCGTCTTCGGGCAGCTCTTCCGCATCAGCGTCTACAAAGTCTCCGAGCAGGGCGAAATAAATATGCTCGTCCTGGTTGGCCAGGAAATGGACCTCCAGTCTTTCGAGTAGTTCGCGCACGCCCTCTTCTCTGGAGAAAAGCGTGGGAATCACAACCATTGTACAGGCGTCTTCTCCGATACCTGCGGAAGTGTTCATCCGGGATAGCAGGCGAGGCTCAAGGAGATGGGTTACGTCCCAGTTCAGGATGCTAAGGGCGAGATCGCTGGCAGGAATCAGGGCCAGCAGCGAAGTGGCCGCCAATAAAACCCAGCCCCCGCCGGCTAAATACATCGAGAAGACCAGGACTGCAATGATCAGGACCGTCAACGAAGTCAACGTGCCCACATAAGCGAGCGTCGGGTGGCGCAGACACCATCGACGGACGCTCTCCGTTTGTCGTGGTCGATACCCAAAAGCCGCTTCCAGCTGTACCAAGCCGTCATCAACCAGGTAGTAGCCGACATGAGCTTGCGGACCGCTGTTTTTGGCTCCGGTGGACGCCTTAGTAGCAATCTCGACTGCCGCTTCGCCAATTTCTAGCTCCGTGAACGATGTTCGCTTGCTAATCCGCTCCACTACATGGCGGTAGCGATCTCTGGAGGCAAACTCCATTTTCAAATATGCACCTGCCGGATCTTTACCCAGCAGCGGATCGATCAAACTCACACTCTCAAAGAAATCACGCCAGTCGAGCGTTGAAAGGAGACGCATACTCGTGATGACGTTGCCGATCGTAACCTGGGTCGCAGCCTGCCGTTGATGCTCGGTGTGAATAACTTGTTCGATGCTGGTCCCTTGGCGCGCGAGATGCTTTTCCATCCAGTCAGTCACCGGCATCAAGGCAGGGTCCTGTTCACGCAGGCGCTGCGTCAGTTGAACCACAAATGATCGGGGTAGGTGGTCTCGTTTTCCCAGCCGTTCGGTAATCAGGGGCACCAGTGCGGGAGGCTGGCGGGCGGCGAGTTCCAGTAGTTTGTCAGCCAATTGATCGGCTTGCTCGCGCTCTTCACGGGCGCCAACAATCCTGGTGGCCAGCCTTCGCAAATTTTCCACAAGCGCCAAACGAAGGCTGATAGCCACTGCCCACAGTTCACCGATCGTGAGCGGTGAGACCGTTTGATATGCGGCAATGAACCTGCGCAGCGTATTGGTCTCCAGGCGGCTGTCGGTGTGAGCAATCAGAGCGATCGCCACCGCGTAGATTCGCGGGTAATCTTTCTGCTCTCCATCAGCGAGCTTGGGTAGTTCGTAGTAAAAACGCTTCGGCAGATCTTCCCGGATCTCGCGGAGCTGCTCTTCGATAATGTGAAAGTTATCAACCAGCCATTCCGCCGCAGGAGAGATCGAACGGCCGCCGCGTAGCGACTCCACCAGAGTGCGATATGCAGCAACGAGTTTCCGGCCGTTGTCCTCGAGCCGAGGCAGTAGGTAGGCACGCCCCTTCTTCCTGACGGTTTTATGTTCGGCGGCCAGGGTCTGCGCGTATTGCTCGAGGCGTTCGACGCTAAAGATTTCCTCACGGATCGGTTGTTCGTCGCCATAGGCGGATGTTCTTCTTAGCGATGCAAAAAAATCAGCCATAACCTGAAAAACCGTGAAAGCCGAATTGAGCGCGCAACTACAGCGGCATGATCCCGGTGTACGTATAGCACGGCCAGTTAAGAGTTTGGCTTCAGAATATCACGAACAGATAGGCCCGGGATGGACTGAAATCCAAGGGTCGCACTCAGCCTAGTCGCGCGGAACATTTTTGATCGCCAATTGCCAATTGCCGATTGGCAGCGTCGAAGAGTCAACAGCTTAGGAATTTGGTCGCCAAACTCTCATCAGAGTACAAAGCACGAGGGTCCAAAGCTCGCAAATTCGCAATTTGGAATCGAAAATCGGCAACGCCATCTCGTTTGCTGGGTGGATCAATAGCGGCGGCGTTTACGTCAAATTGCTAAGGAGCATTGCTCAAATTGACTGAGGTGTCACCGCATGCGCGAGCGACAAGGCCGAAAACCTCCTAAAGCGATAGATATTCCCCCAATCTCGGCGAGGGTACGCAAGATAGGCTCGGGAATACCGTTTGCTCTTGGTACGTTCGGATAAGTGGGCGATCGCGCCCCGATGGAGAGAACCCTGGAAAACGCTGCGCACATGAACCGCCAAATCATTAGGAATTGGTTTATGAGAACGATCGCCCTAATTGGGGCGGTAGTTACGGTCTTGTGTGTCTACAGGATGCCAGTACAACAACTGGACCTCAGGTATCCTTTTCTGGTGCTGGTGACGATTGTTATTGGCTCTCGAGTCACGGTTCAGATTCCGCGCGCCAAAGGGCACATCTCCGTCTCTGATACCTTTATTTTCCTGACCATGCTGATGTTTGGCGGCGAGGCAGCAATATTACTGGCTTCGATGGAAGCGTTCACTTCTACAATCCGTTTCAGCAAGCGGCCACTGGTGGGCCTCTTCAATGCAGGGGTCATGGCCTGCTCGACAGCGATCACGGCAACAGTTGTGAGTGTTGCGTTCGGATCTCTCACCAGCTTACCAGAAGGACAGTTACATAACCTGGTGATGGCGCTGTCTGTGATGGCCTTGTCGCAGTATGGCTTGAACTCAGGCCTGGTTGCCGTGAGCGCCGCCCTAAAGCTTAACCAGCCATTATGGTTCACCTGGCGCACCAATTTCCTTTGGACCTCCATTACTTACTTTGCCGGAGCATCGGCGGCAGGATTCGTTGCCCGCGTGATTGAGCAGACGGGCTTCTACGCTCTCCTGGCTACCGCGCCCATTATCGCCATTATTTATCTGACCTACCGCACCTACTTGCGAAATATTGAAACCTCCGCTGCCCAGGCCGAGCAGGCGAAACTCCACGTCGAAGAGCTCAATCGCTTCATCGCAGAACAGAAACGAATCAGCAAGGCCTTGCAGGAGAGTGAGGAACACTTTCGGACGGCCTTCGACTATGCCGCGATCGGAATGGCTCTGGTTTCACCCGAAGGTTCCTGGTTGAGGGTGAACCGGTCTCTGTGCGAGATCCTGGGCTTTCGGGAAGAAGAGTTTCTCAGGTGTGACTTTCAGGAACTGACGCACCGAGACGACTTGGGCGCTGACCTGGCCCACATCTACCGGATGCTGGCGGGAGAGATTCTCACTTGTCAGCTTGAGAAGAGATACGTCCATAAACATGGTCACGAGGTGTGGGCGTTAACGAGCGCATCCCTGGTGCGCGACGCGCAAGGCGAACCACTGCACTTCATCTTTCAGATTGAAGACATCACGGAAAGAAAGCGTGCCGAGGCAGCGATTCAGGCTCTTTCCGTCGTAGATGAGTTGACCGGACTCTACAATCGCCGCGGCTTTCTGGCCTTCTCTGAACAACATCTCATTTCAATCCAGCGAACTAAAAAGAATCTCATGGTGGTCTATGCTGATCTCGATGGCTTGAAGCAAATCAACGACTCGTTCGGTCACATGGAAGGCGATCGTGCCCTGACCAAGACCGCGGAACTCTTAACCGAAACGTTCCGCGCCTCCGATGTGCTTGGGCGTTTGGGCGGCGATGAATTTACCGTCTTCGCGGCCGTGGAACCCGACGGTGGCGTCGAAAGCGCCATAGCCCGTTTAAACCGCAATTTTGCTTCCTTCAATGCGGCCAATTCGGCGCCGTACAAACTCTCAATCAGCATTGGACTGGCAATTATGAATCCCGACGAGGCCGAAACAGTTGAGCAACTGATGGCCCGCGCCGACCAGGCCATGTACGAGAATAAGCGGAAACGAAAGACGACATTTGCGCTGCCGGACATCGACCATTTGGAAGAAGCTGTCGCTTAATTGTCATTCGGTTAGTGGCACTCAATCAATTTGCAGGTTGGTTTAGTCCCGCGTGGCTGTTCCGAAAGTCAGGCAGGACAAACCACCCTTGCTGACCTTTGGGTCTACTGATCCCGAGTGATCGATCTGAGTTGCGAGGCCGATTCCAATTACATTGGATCCAACCGTTTCCGAAAGCCTGCCTTTCTTCTTTTGTAGTATCCTCTGCGCTCATTATGAGCGCCCCCGCCGATGCGACCGACGCTGCCCCACTGCAACGATGGCGGATCCTCGCCTTGCTCTCAATCGCGGAACTCCTTGCAATGTCGCTGTGGTTTAGTGGCTCGGCGGTCGTGCCGGCGTTGCGCTGGGAATGGAATCTCTCTGCTTCGAATGCTAACTGGTTGACGATTGCCGTCCAGCTCGGCTTTGTCTGCGGCACGCTGCTGAGCGCCTTTTTCAACCTGCCTGATCTTCTCAGGGGCCGTTATCTGATCGCTGCGTGTGCCTTTGCCGGGGCGATGACGAACGCTACTTTCGGTTATTACGCCCAGGGCGCCGAGTTGGGTATCACCATGCGCTTCCTCACGGGAGTATTTCTGGCGGGGGTCTACCCTCCGGGTATGAAAATCATGGCCTCGTGGTTTCGCAGTTCTCGCGGAACAGCTCTGGGAGTGCTCGTGGGAGCGCTTACACTTGGGAAGGCGGCGCCTTATCTGATTAACGGTTTGGGCAGTCAGAACTGGCGCCACAATATTCTTCTTAGCTCGCTGCTCGCTGGGGTGGGCGCTCTTATCGTGCTGTTGTTCGTGTCAGAGGGACCGTTTACGCTGCCCGCGGCCCGCTTCGATTGGAAACAGGCGGTCAAGGTCTTCGGCAATCGTGGTGTGCGTCTAGCAAACTTCGGTTACTTCGGTCACATGTGGGAACTCTACGCAATGTGGGCCTGGGCGCCGGTAATGATTCGCGCGAGTCTGGCAGTACAGGGAAGCCCGGGACATCTCGCCGAGGTTACCTCGTTTCTCGTGATTGGTTGCGGCGCCGTCGGGTGCGTGGTGGCTGGTCTGATTGCGGATCGGGTTGGTCGCACGCTGGTAACTTCATGGGCCATGGCGATCAGCGGCAGCTGTTGTTTGCTGATCGGATTTCTATTTGAAGCGAACCCCCTACTGCTCTTATTAGTAGCGGCAATATGGGGAGCGACTGTCGTGGCCGATTCCGCGCAGTTTTCAACCTGCGTTACTGAGCTGGGGAATCCGCAATACATTGGCACTTCCTTGACGATTCAAACATGCATCGGGTTCCTTTTGACTAGCATCTCAATCGAGCTCATTCCTCACTTCGTCAACCTGGTCGGCTGGCGCTACGCGTTTATTATTCTGGCGCCCGGACCGTTGCTAGGTGTCATAGCCATGCTGCGTCTGCGTAGCCTGCCCGAGGCAGTAAAGATTGCGCAAGGGCGCCGCTAATAGGCTCAAGCCTTGCTAATGCAGTAAGGAAGGCGGACCCTGTGCCCGCCTTATCGAGGAATAGCTCTCAACCTTGAAGGCGGGGACAGGGTCCGCTTTCCTGACTGCAAATTACCGTGGGTCGCGTGCTAATAGTGGATCCAATATCCATCGCAAGCTGGCTTGCAAAATTCAAAGGGTTTCGATAGTCTGGCGGCCTAGGTGATTAACATGCGATCCCATCATTAAGTACTGAGTAAGGGTAAAGTCCCGCACGCTCCGTTGTCGTCAACCGGCAAGCGGCGGTGCGTCAATGTTCGCAGCCCTTGCGGACCGGACTTGTTGCGCTACTCAGGCCTACCTTCTTTTCCCCTTTCCATCAACTTGTTTTTCCCGTGGCGTCGTTTGGCGATCCACTTTTTGAGGTGACTCATGGAATTCCCAGCCATCCAGGTTTGCAATTTAAAGAAAAGCTTTCGAAAGCGCGAGGGTTTCTTTAAGAAATCTCGGCTATGGGCTCTGGAAGACGTGTCATTCGAGGTCGATAAAGGGGAAACCTACGGTTTGCTCGGGCCTAACGGCTCAGGCAAATCGAGCTTAATCCGAATTCTCTCGACTCTGCTTACCGCCGATGGAGGAGAGGTGCGTCTCATGGGCCACTCGCTTCCGAAGGATCAGGAGATGGTGCGCCGGATCATTGGACGCGTAAGCGTTGACGCTGCCTTCTATAAGAAGCTCTCAGCGCGGGAGAACCTGCTCTACACAGCCTTGCTGTATGGCCAGAAGCCAGGCGAGGCGGAGCGCCGCGCAATGGACATTCTAGAGCAGTTGGGAATGGAGAAAACGAAGTTCTCAACACCACTCGAGGAGATGAGTCGGGGCATGCAGCAGAAGATCAGCATAGCCAGAGCACTTGTCATAGACCCACCTCTGTTGCTCCTTGACGAGCCCACGACGGGTCTCGATCCGAAGAGTCGTCGGGACGTGCAGACGTTTCTTGAGGCACTGCGGCAACGGAGTGGAACCACAATCCTGCTCACCACACACGATATGGCGGAAGCCGAACGACTTTGTGCCCGCATCGGGTTTTTGGCCCACGGCAAAATCGTGGCCGAGGGTACGGCTGAGGCATTGAAACAGCAGGCCGCAACCGCGACGCTGGATGATGCATTCATTAAGTTAACCGGCGAAGGGCTTTCGAAGGACGAAGAGCCACTAGAGGAGGTGGCGGTTTTGGAGGGTGTGTAATGGAAACGACAATTCGCCAAACATGGGCCTTCATGTTCCGAGGTTATCATCTGACCCGCCGGTACATATCCTGGGTCATTGTATTCAACTTCTACGCGCTGGTGACGTCAGCGACTGTAGCACTCATCGGCGTGGCAGCCCAGGACTATCAACTGACGCTCACTCTTGTGGTGGGGGCACTGATGTGGAATTTCATGTCGTCTCTCTACAACGAAATAGCAATGTCGATAGCCTACGAACGATGGGAGGGCACTCTTGAGTATACATTCATGGCGCCGGTTTCGCGCTTGATCCACCTCACTGGCGTTAGTTTGTTTTCGTTGCTCAATAGCATGGTGCAGACCGTGATCGTGCTAATCGGCTTATTGCTGTTTACCAATCTGAATCTGCGCGGCGCAAATCTGCAGGGAGTGGTGGTTGTGCTCGCCGTCAGCACCATTGCCTTCGTGGGACTCGGGTTGATGGCGGCGGCGTTGCCGGTAATGAGTCCGGAGCGCGGTGCTGAGGCGACGCATATTTTCCAGGGTTCATTGTTGCTGGTCTCAGGAGTCTATTATCCGGTAGACGTTTTGCCCGGATGGTTGCAGCCGCTGTCGGCGTTGTCGCCGGCAACGTATACTCTGTCGGCTTGTCGGAAATTAGTGGGCATCGGAAACCCCGCGTCGGTACCCGGCAACCTGATGGGGGCGCCGCTCTCTTCAGTGATGAGGGAATTGATCATACTGGCCCTGATGGGCGCCGTACTGATGCCGCTCGGTCTTTGGGTCTTCGGGAGGATTGAGATCTGGGCCAAGCGAACGGGCAAGTTGAAAAGAACGGGCTGACGCGCCCACAACCCGCATGGGCCTGTGCGGCTGGGGCGACCGCGAGACTGTAGGGGCGTCCCTCCGTGGGCGCCCGGGCTTACAATTCTCTCAAGTTTCTAAGATGACCATCAAACGCATCCGAGTGAGCAAAGACGAGAACACCTCTAAGAGCGACCTTAAGAGTCTAAGAACCCGAGCGAAAAAGATCATTCAACTGCTCAAACGTGCTTATCCTGATGCGAAATGCAGTCTGAATCACTCAAACGCATTTGAATTGCTGATCGCGACTATCCTTTCCGCTCAGTGCACAGATGAGCGCGTAAACATCGTAACCGCAGATCTTTTTCGAAAGTACCGAAAGCCGCAAGACTATCTTAAGGTACCTGCGAGCGAGTTGCAGAGTGACATCCGCACAACAGGATTCTTTCGCAACAAGACTAAGTCGATTCAGGGCACGGCTAAGATGCTAACTGAGCAATACGCCGGACGAGTGCCTGAGACAATCGAAGAACTGCTTGATTTGCCGGGTGTTGCTCGCAAGACGGCGAACGTGGTGCTGGGCAATGCGTTTGGCGTGACATCCGGAATCGTAGTTGATACTCATGTGACTCGACTCTCGAGACGGCTCGCCCTGACTAAACAAAAACATCCGGAAAAAATCGAAAACGATCTGGTAGAGATCGTGGCCAGGAAGGATTGGGTGATTTTTTCGCATCTGCTTATCGCCCATGGCCGGAAGACCTGCAAGGCTCGGACTCCGCTCTGCGCCGAGTGTGTCCTAGAAGAGTATTGTCCCTCGTCTTATCTCAAAACAGGCGTCATACCGGGCCGTTAAAGCGCAGTGGTCAACATTTTGGCCACCCTTTATTTGCCACCCTTTAGTAGTGACTTTCGCTTGACCCCTCGAGCTCTCCACTGGGACCTCGAGCGTCCCGCCCCTTCGAGCACTGCAAGGTGCTAGGATCTCGCAAAGTGCTCGACTTCAGACGTTCGGTAACGCTCACTGCAGGCGGGTCAAGCACCCCAGCCGGGCTGCCCGGCCGGGGGGCCCAACCCCAACCTGCCGCTTCCAGTGAAGAGCTCGAGTGGTCAAGCGCAGGTAACTACTAAAGGAGGTGCTCGCAGTGCCTCTAGCACAACCTAGGGAACGCCGCTACAATGGGCCTCGCTCCGTTATCCTTGTTTCGATTGGCCATTTTACCGCTTAGAATGCCGGTTATTCTGTATTTCTGCCTCGCGCACACCATCACGTCATCAGACCGAGCGCCCGCTAATGGCTCCCAAAACGGGGAGATGGAGGCTGGCGCAACTTGAGCTACAAGTTTCAGTTTCAGTGGGACCGTCTGACTGACGAGCGTTTGCTCGACATGCGGATTTCCGATCTGCCCATCAAAATCAAGGATTCCTTCCTCGAGCCGCATATCAAACGTCTTTACCGCGAGCTCAATGAGCGCGGCATTCGCTTCAAGCCGCACGTCTGGCTGTCCGAGGAATGGTTCTCACCAGACGGCGTGCCCGGCATTGCGATTCCGTTTTACCTTGCTCATCCGCGCCTGATGAGGCTGGAGCGCAAGCAAATGCTCGAGGTCGAAGGCGGCACTGATAAGGAGTGCATGCGCATCCTGCGGCACGAAGCGGGTCATGCGCTCGACACCGCGTTCCGGCTTCACTTCAAACGTCGATGGCGCGAACTCTTCGGTTCCTTCGCACAGCGTTATCCCGATTTCTACAAGCCCAAACCAAAGAGCCGCAACTACGTCCTGCACCTGCGCGCGTGGTACGCCCAGGCACATCCAGCCGAAGATTTTGCTGAAACGTTTGCGGTTTGGCTCACACCACGCTCCCGTTGGCGACGCCGATACAAAGGATGGCCGGCACTGCGCAAGCTGGAATACATTGAGGACGTGATGCAGGAACTGGCCGGCACAAAACCGCGAAACCGAGCCAGAACTAAGGTGGAGCCGCTTTCGAGTTTAAGAATAACGCTGCGCGAGCACTATCGTCGCAAGCGGGAGAAATATGATTTTGATTGGCCGGCTGTTTACGACCGGGACCTAAAGCGGATCTTTTCCGACGATCCGGAGGATCGGTTGCGGCCCAGCGCTGCCAGTTTTCTCCGCAGCGTTCGTAGCGAAGTTCGCCAGATCGTTGCCGACGGGACCGGCGTGCACCAGTACACCATCGATCATGTTTTGCAAAACATGATCGATCGCTGCCAAGAGTTAAAGCTGCGCCTGGTGACTCCGCCACGGGAAGCTCGCCGGCGAATGATGATTGTGTTGACGGTCCAGGTCATGAACGTCCTTCACTCCGGTTACCATCGCATAGCCGTATGACTTTCGAACCCAAAAAGAAGCTGCGCATAATTGTCCTCGTGCACCAGGACCTGGTGCCGCCGGATTCGCTTGACGGTCTGAGCGACAAAGAGAAACTCGAGGTCAAAACTGAGTATGACGTCATCTCGACCTTGAAAAAGATGGGCCATGACGTCTATCCGATTGGGCTCTACAACCAGTTGAATGTAATCGGGAACGCGCTGATGGAGCACAAGCCCCACATCGCCTTCAATCTACTGGAGGAGTTCCATGGCTACCCTCTCTACGACCAGCACGTCGTCAGCTATCTCGAGCTGATGAAGCAGGCGTACACGGGCTGTAATCCCCGCGGTTTGACTCTTGCCCATGACAAAGCACTGACCAAGATGATTCTGGCTTATCATCGCTTGCAAGTGCCAAACTTTGCGGTGTTTCAAATTAATCGAAAGGTACGGCGGCCGAAGCGTCTGACGTTTCCCCTGCTGGTGAAGTCGATAAGCGAAGAAGGATCGGTCGGAATCGCTCAGGCCTCACTCGTCCACGATGACGAAAAACTCACTCAGCGCGTGGAATTCATCCACCGGCAGAACAAGACTGCGGCAATTGCAGAGCAATACATCAAAGGTCGCGAGATTTACGTGGGTCTGATTGGCAACCAGAATATTCAGACATATGCGCCCTGGGAGTTAGTCATGGAGAAGCTGCCTGAAGGCTCAGAGAATATTGCGACGCTCAAAGTGAAGTGGGACCCGGCTTACCAGGAGCGAGTGGGATTAGCAACCAGAGCAGCCGAGCTTACCCCGGAGCAGCATAAGACCCTGGAACGTCTCTCGAAGCGAATCTACCGCTATCTTTTCCTCAGCGGTTATGCGCGCCTGGATTACCGTATGACCGAAGAAGGGCAGTTTTACTTGCTCGAAGCTAATCCTAACCCCCAAATCGCTGAAGAAGAGGACTTTGCCGATTCCGCTGCACACTCAGGCGTCCCCTACGATCAACTACTTCAAAAAATAATCACTGTAGGCTTGAACTACCAGGGCTCCGGTCAGGTTACGTAGATTCAAAACGGTACCCTGAATCGGAATACGAGGCGAATTGATCATTTTCAGTTCTTGAAACCCAGACCTCCTGTCAATTAGTGAAGCTTGTCCCTAATGATTGTCGCACTCACATTGCTATTCGCGCTCAATCTATATTGGCACGTGAAACGTGAAGGTATTTGAAAAGTACCGTCGGCTGAGGCCAATTCGCATCGACGAGCTAAATAACGCCTTAATCGCCATCACATTGACCGTTGTGTTTCGCGATAGAACGTTCGCCCTGTACCACGCGGGCGACAACTCTCCGTCAACAACTTTTCGTGACTTATAATGGTTCGAACTGCGAGCCGAAAAGTGAGTCGTCACAAAACAGTCACATTGCCACTTGTCGCCACCCTGAGCAGCCGCTATTCTTCACTTGCTTTCAGTGCCCCCTCACTCAAGCAAGAAATAAGCCAAAAAAATCTCTCGGAAAGTAGTTCCCTTCGATGCATTTAAGAAAGCTACGCCCCTGTGCGCTGACCCTGTGTCTTACCCTTTTCTGCTCTATTTCGGCACAAGCTCAGGGCATTGAGACTCGCGAACGACAAGTCGCGCGAAACACCTTTACCACAGATGAGCTGACTCCGATCTCGGCGGATGACCCCATCATCATTTCGCTGGCCTCCCCTGAGGAGATTAAGGCGGCCATGGCGACGACAGCGAGTGCCGGTTTCAAATTCCAGCAATTGATGTCTTCAGCGATCGATCAGAGGCTTGGGACTCCCTACTCTTGGGGTGCTAACGGACCTTCCAGATTCGATTGTTCCGGATTCGTTTGGAGTACTTTTCAGTCGGTAGGAATCGATTTTGAGCGCACCAGCGCGCGAGCACTTTGGGCACGCTTTGCTCCTGCGGCGCCGGACGACAAGTTCAAGTTTGGCACACTGGTCTTCTTCAACGGGCTAGCCCACATTGGGATTGTCGCTGACGACCAGGGTTTCTACCATGCCTCGCGTCGCCATGGCGTGGTCTATTCACCTTTCAATAGTTACTGGCTGTCTCGCATAGATGGTTTTCGCCGGGTGCCCTTGTCAGACCAGGTTGAGTCAACGCTCGATTAACGATTGCAATTGTTTCCCCCAAGCAGAAGGCCGGCGCGTCGATTAGAGCGCCGGCGTTTTGCTTTCTGCTTTAGCTGACTGGTAGCGGTTTCCGACTACGATACAAAGCCCGCCCGGTGTTCTTCGTCGGGCGCCTCCCAGAGCACCACGATCTTGTCTATCGCCACGAAGCAGATCTTGTCTTCAGAATCTCTGAGCTCAACCGTGCCGTCCTCCACCTTGATAACCTCGCCTCGGAGACTCGCAGAGCCCTCACAGCGGAGGTCCACTTTCTTACCAACAAGTTTTGAAAGAAGATCATTCATCTAATTCATCCCTTTTTCCGCGCGGCATCAGGCATGCCTTACCGCCCGTTTCCATTCCTGAAGGTAATTTGAATCAAAGGCAAAACATCGGGATCGTCCTGCTGCGTACGTTCGAACTCGAGAAGATCGAAGTGAGCACACCGTTCGGTGGTCGGAAACTCTCGGCACACAGCCGGCCGGACATAGTAAATCTTGCACTGGCGAGTTACCGGATTCAAAAAAGTGCAGGATTGTCTCAGCACCGGGTCTGCCTTGCGACGCAGAACTCGTTCGGTACCGTTGTAGGTGCGAGTATACCGCACCAGAGCGGTTTCGTAATCCACGCCGAAATGCCTTGCCAGCCGGTTGATGTCCCGTTTAGTAACCTGAACGCGTTCATAAATTGAGCAGCAATAGGCCGGACATTTGCTGCAGTCATAGTTTGCCGGGGAACCACTCACGATCGTACTCATAAACACGCGGACCTTTTGCTTTCCCTAAGACACTTCTGAGATTTCTTAACGCCGCTTCGATTTTCTGTATTCATCAAGCAGCAGAGCCATGAATTCATCACGACGTTCGTAGAGTCGCCTGGGCTCGCGTGGTGCATGCTGCGCCAAAGCATAAGCGGTGATGATCGGCAGCGCCACTGTGGCATCAATATAACAGACAACTGCATCCGGTAGACGATCAGGATCAACCTTGCCCCATGAGACGGCTTCGCCGGGTGTTGCTCCGGAGAGCCCGCCGGTATCGGGGCGCGCGTCGGTTATCTGCAGAAAGTAGTCGTGGCCGCGCTCGTCGATTCCCAGCACTTCCTGAATCTGTGGTTCGGTTTGGAGTAGAAAGTTTTTTGGGGACCCGCCGCCCAGGATAAACACCGCTGACTGACCAGGCTTGCGTTTGCGTGACGCAGACTTTTTCTTCCCGACAATGCCGACGTTACGTTTAGCCGCGAGCACAATCGCGGCCGTCTCATTTACATCCAGCGAGGGATCGAAGGCCAACTTGTTACCCTGTAGAGCTTTCGCGGCCACGTTCATTCCAATGGACGAATCACCAGGCGATGAAGTGTAGATTGGCACGGCATATTCGTAGGCGACGGCCAGTAGAGACTTATCTTCCAGTCCCAGTTTTCGCTCGCGCTCACGCACGTAGCGGCCACAGAGGAAATGAAACTCTGCCGTGGACATCGTTTTTTGAAATTCTTTGGCTTCGATGATTTTTCGAAAGAAAGCATCGGTATCCAGCAGAACGGAATAGTCGAAGAAGATGTCGTAGATGCGCACCACCTCTTCCTCGCGAAGCAAAATATCGGAAGTCTGCGCATCACCCTGGTGCATTGAGAGCCCGATGCCGAAGTGGGTATCGTGATAGAGATTCGCGCCTGTGGAAATAATCCAATCAATGAAGCCAGCCTTGATCAAGGGAATCAGGGCTGAGATACCCAGGCCCGCAGGGGTTAGGGCGCCCGTTAGCGAGAGACCTATTGTGACTTCTGGCTCAAGCATCTTCCGCGTGAAGAGTTGGCAGGCTTCCCGCAAACGCGCCGCGTTGTAGGCCAGAAAGGCTTCATCAACAAGACTGGTCACAGTCGTATTAGAGGTGATTGGGGCGGGATCGATTTTTCGTCCCCGGAGAAATTTGCTTCTAGTCGCCATGGTCAAGTCTTAATCGGAACCCAGCATGCTCAAGATTTGATCGCTCCAGAACTCGAAGCTACCGCCCGCAGACATTCACTACATAGGCACCTGCGATAGCGATTTTTCAACTCATCGCGTTGTTCACCGCTCAACTTTATTTCCAAGCACCAGCAACCCCCAAGGGTGGCGCCGCAGGTAAACTGGCTCTCACACGCTTCGCAAGCGGAGGGCTCGCTCCAGCGAGGGGAAATAACCGCTGCAAATCTCTTGAGTCGGGTGGTCATCAGCGGGTTTGACCTTCGCTCCCATTCTCTGGCGCCGCGCGTTTCAGTCTCAGACGTCCGATGCGGCGCTCGTCGGCTTCCAGGACTTCGACATCGAGGCCCCGAAAAGTTAAGTGCTCACCCGAACGCGGCACCTTCCCCGATTCGTTAATGACCAGCCCGGCAATGGTCGTGAAGTCGTCGTCTTCTATATCCACTCCAAACAGTCTCTCGATTTTCCCGATCTCAGTTGAACCGAGCACCTCATAGGCGCCATCACGACTTTCAACAATCTCTTCTTCATCCCGCCCGATATCCTCATCTTCAATCTCGCCCACAATCTCTTCGAGAATATCCTCAACCGTGACCAGCCCCGCGACGCCGCCGTATTCATCGATCACGATTGAAAGTTGGACGTGGGCCTTTTGCATCTCTTCGAGCAACTCCGCGACCGGTTTAGTCTCGGGTACGAAATAGACCGGGCGCACCAGCCGTGCAATCGGTTCATCTTCTTTGCCTTCGGCCCACTGTTGCAGGAGATCGCGAACGTAGATCAGACCCTCAACGTTGTCGATCTGATCGCGATAGACCGGCAGCCGGGAATACTTGGACTCAAGCATGATGTCCCGGGCTTCCCGCACGGTGGCGCTTTCCGGTATCGCCACTATGTCCGGCCGAGGGGTCATCACTTCGCTTACGCTGGTGTCGCCGAACTCAATGATCGAATGAATCAGCTCGCCTTCTTCTTCCTCCAAAATGCCTTCAGCTTCGCCGACATCGATCAACGCCTGAATGTCGTCACCGGTGTCTTCCTCGTCGTCTTCTTCGCCGTTCTCAGGCGCTTGTTCTTTGCTCCGTGTGCGATCGAAGAGTTTGTGGAAGGGATCTGCGGCAAAGGCCATCAGAGGCAAAAAGGGTCGCATCACCGGTAACAGGATTAGCAGAGTAGCTTCGGGGTTGCGGGTCGAGATAAAGAGCGGAATGAGTTGGCGGAACATTCCCGCCAGCAACAGCCCGGCCAGCAGGCCCACCAAAACAAAACGTCGCTCCGAGAACAGTTTGAGCGAGATGGAGGTGACTAAGACCGCAACGACCACCAGTAGAATCTGAATTGTTGCGGAGATGGCAAAACTAAATCGAGGGCGATTTTCCAGGACCTGCTTTAAAAAGACCGCCGAACGGCCTTTCGTTCCTTCTTCCGCCTCACTAATTAAGCGTCTCAGCCCAACATCGCTTAACTGACCAAAGGCCATGTCGACAGTGGCGAGTACGGACAGCACAACGAGCAGCAGAAGGGTGAGTACGAATTCAATTTGCATGCGCTACAGGATGGTAAAGTGTAAATCGTAAATGGTAAATGGAAGAATGTCAGTTGTCAGTTGCGAAAATTTGTAGGGGTTGTCCCTCCGTGGGCACCCCAACCTCGCATTGGGCATGAGCCTGAAAGAAATCTGAAATGGTTGCACATTGCCAATGTGGCGTTGGGGCGCCCACGGAGGTACACCCCTACAAATTTATATACCCATCTGGTCCCGCAGGTGCAGTTCCAACCGATTCATTTCCCCCTTATCAGTTTCATGGTCATAGCCGCAGAGGTGCAGCAGCCCGTGAAGGATGAGTTGGGCGATTTCCTTTTCAAAGGCGAGACCGTTCTCCACTGCCTGGGTCTCCGCACGCTCAACCGAGATCGCAATGTCGCCCAGGCTTTGCTGTGATGTTTCTCCAAACTCCTCGTCACCGGTCGGGAATGATAAGACATCAGTCGGCTTGTCCAATCCTCGAAACCTTTTATTTAAGATCCTAATCTGCCGGTCCGAGACGAAAGCAATCGTGGCGGCGTACCCCGCCTTTCCGATTGCCTTTAATGCCTTTTCGCCGAACACCTGCCAGAGCTCGCAATCGATCTGTCGTCGTCGCTGCCTGCTCACCACCTCAATCATAGTCGTTTGCAGATTCATTGTAGGGGCGGCCCTCCGTGGCCGCCCCACTGTCGCGCAACTCAGATCATTCGAGGTCAACCGAGCCTGTACCACGTTGGGGTGCCACGGAGGGACACCCCTACAAGTAAGGCGCACGGTGAGCCGTTCAGATATTGGCCTTCTGGGAATGATTTTCGTAAGCCCTGATAATCATTTGGACGAGCTTGTGGCGCACTACGTCCTTCTCCGTAAAGTAAACGAACTCGATGCCTTCCAGGTTTGAGAGTACGCGCTCAGCTTCAATTAGACCGCTGCGTTTGCCGGCCGGGAGATCTACCTGCGTAACGTCGCCAGTAATCACGGCCTTGGACCCAAAACCAATACGCGTAAGGAACATCTTCATTTGTTCGCTGGTGGTGTTCTGAGCTTCATCCAAGATCACGAAGGCATCCGCCAGAGTGCGACCTCGCATGAACGCCAGGGGCGCCACTTCGATCACCCGCTTTTCCAGCAACCTGGTAACCCGTTCATAGTCGATTAAATCGAAGAGCGCATCGTAGAGCGGCCGCAGATAGGGATCCACCTTGTCCTGCAGATCGCCGGGTAGGAAACCAAGTTTCTCCCCCGCCTCCACTGCGGGTCGCGCCAACACGATCCGGTTAACTTGCTTCTGCATCAAAGCCTGCACAGCCATCGCTACTGCTAGATATGTTTTGCCGGTGCCGGCTACACCGATACCGAAGACTACGTCGCTTTCCTGTATGGCCTGAATGTATTTGCGCTGATTGGCGGATTTTGGAGCTACTTGCTTTTTCCCGGCTGGATTGAAGCGCGTTTTAGTGAAGTAATCCCGCAGACTGAAGGCGCGGTCCTCAGCGATTTGCGCAAACGCTTCACGAAGTTCTTTGTCAGTAAACTGCCGGCCTTCTTTGAAGAGTTCGGAAAAGTCCTCGAGAATCCGTTCCGCAGTCTCGACGTCTTTGGGATTTCCGTCTATGGAAACGTCTTGGCCGCGGGCGTTGATCCGCACGTCCAGAAGCGACTCCAAGTACTTAATGTTCTGGTCGTGAACACCGAACAGCGTTTCCAGTCCCCTGGGCGGAAGCTCAATCTTGTTCAAGAACGCTCACTTTCATTTCTTGTTGAATTATGAGGAGGGCTACCGGGTGGAAATGGGGGAAAGATTGTTGACATATGGTACGGCTGGCACGCTACTACAGGGCTCACTTAGGTGTCAAACATTGCCTGATTTAAGGGGTCGGTCCGACGGGTTCATCCTTGACACCCGCGTGGGTGACCCCTATACTCCGTCACTTGCGCATGACACCCTGAGACGCGTCCGATGTCATAAACATTAGCTCGAAGCAGCAGTGGGAAGGCAATATCGGGAGAGTTTGATGCCAAATCATAAGTCAGCAGAGAAGCGGATGCGCCAGAACGAAAAGCGCAAGCAGATTAATCGCAGCAATCGCACCCGGGTCAGAGGCTCTATAAAGAAGCTGCGGGCGGTACTCGAATCGGGGGACGCGCAAGAATTAAAGACACTCTTACCGGCGACCGTTTCGACTATCGACAAGGCTGTGCAAAAGGGTGTGCTCCACAAGAACACTGCCGCGCGCTACAAATCGCGGTTGACGGCTCACGCAAATCAGGCGGCGGCCAAGTAAAGTTTAACCTATATTATAAATGGCGAGGCGGACCGAGAGTTTGGTCCGCCTCGCTTTTTGGTGGGTACGCAAGCTAAGCCGCGAAGCCCTCATTGTAGGGGCGTCCCTCCGTGGGCGCCCCAGGTTACGCGATCTGGGGGCGCTCCTTGTTACCCAACCTGGAGCGCCCACGGAGGGAC
>JBGTLM010000340.1:0-3093 GCA_041744135.1 Pyrinomonadaceae bacterium | reverse complement strand
GGACCTGCTGAGCTGTGTAAACACTGCCCTCTCATCCACCGAGACCACCAGCAAGAGAGTTTTCCTGGCACTGCCCAGCGAGCCCACGCCCCAGTTGCCGGCAAGCTGTCGCGAGAATGCGAAGATGTCCTGGTCGCCCGTGGTCTGCACTGTAGCCAGGGTCAATTCGATTCCGCTTCTCTTCTTGACGTTATCAAGAATGATGTCAAGCCGCTGTCTGGTCGCGTCGTCGACAACGTGAGCAAAGTCGTTTACATAACCGGTTCGGGCAGGTAATCGCGTCATCTCTTGTGCGCTAGAGTGCGTGCCCAGGTACCCCGCGCAGAAGACGGCACCGACCACCAGCGAGGGGAACAGCGCGCTCCAGAGATTGCGATGACTTGATAGTTTCATTTTCTGACTCTGATAATTGACGCGTTTAATGTGCAAAGTGAGAACTAGCGCAGTTGATTTCGAGTTCCGGTCGGGTTTCTATAGAAATGGAAGACGATTCGCGCAGCATGATACCATCCTCTCGGCGCGGTGAGCGAGCAGAAGCCATCGCTTTAATTTGCGGTGCTCAAAAGATCACACGAACCGACATAGCCGTCGAGCGGGATCCAGGTTCCAAGCGGCAATCCGCTTGCAGTGGTGGATGCGACCGGGTTAACTCAACCAGCTTTGGATGTAATGAGCCGGAACTAAATTCAAAGCGCCGTCGCCGCTTCGCTCTGCCGGCGCGTTCCACAATAAAGCCTTTTTGACGATCGACGAAGTAACGTGAGCGAACTTGACGAAGCATGGGCCCTCGCCCTGGCAGAGGCCGAATCGCGCGCTCGGCTTTCAGGTCGCCGGGATATAGCCGCATACCTGGCCCTGCGAAATTCTAACGATCTCTTGCGCAGAACCGGTATTGACTGGCTCACCTCAACCTTCGAGACTCTGGCCGGCCAAGCGAATCGACGGGGAGGGAGTATTCAGATCACAAAAGAAGACAACCACCGCTTTCGGGCCGGCAATTCAACCATGGTGGGAAGGCTTTTGATTCTCCGTTTTGGCGTGAGACAGCTGTCCATTGAAGCCGGCTGGCCACGGACACCCCGGGATGGAGTAGTTCGTGGCGGCGGTCTCGCCGCCGCGAACATCCGACATCTTGGAATAAGGTCGGCGAGCGAAGACCTCCGGCTGGTCCAATCGCAGCAGGGCGCGCCGTCGTGGGTGCTAGGGGAGAAGGGAGAACGACAAGCCGAGATTCATGAAACGAATCTGCGAAAACACATCGCCGCTCTGCTTGCTTCCGGCTAACCAGGCTCATCTAGACCTAACCATTTACGCCAGCCATTGCACGTTTTCGGAATCACTGCTCCTCAGAAGACTTCACAAACACCTAAAAACTCGCGAAAAAAGCGACAATTTTCTCACGTCGACAAGCACCCTGGCCGCCTGCGACCACGTGGGCATGGTGCTTGCTAAGATCCTGCCGTGTAACGCTAGCTGTAAAGTCACCCCGAAGCAAAGCGTTTTGAACGAACTACCAGATTCGCTACCAGCGAGAGTGGTCAGCTCGTGACGAGAGCTTGATGAGGAGACTAAGAATCATGACTAACCGACGTACACTGAGTTTTTCAATTTTCGCGGCCGCTTTGTTAGCGTTATGTTTGCCTGCAGTGGCAGCCGCGCAATGGGATCGTTACCCGGACAATCAGCGTAATCGCGATCGGGATTACGACCGCAATGGTCGTTACGATAATCGCTATGTGCGCGATTCCGTCCATCGGCTGGATCGACTGGCGAAGGATTTCGAACGAGAGGTGGACCGTTCGCTCGATCGCAGTCGTAGAGATGGCACCCGCAGTGAGGACCGCATCAACGGTGAGGCTAGGCAATTCCGCAACGCAGTGAGCGACCTCAAGTCTCGCGTGGGCAACGGACGTGATCTAAATCGCAGTAGAAACGAAGCCCAACGCGTGCTACAAGAAGCGCGGCAACTGGATCGGATAGGAAACCGTTCTGACTACCGGCTGTCTGCCCTCTGGTCACAGATTCGCCAGGAGCTGAATGTGATTGCGCAGGCCTATGGAACCTACGGCTACAACGATGGCAACCGACGCAACAATAATGATTGGTGGCGCAGACTGCCGGTCCCTTACTAAGCGCGCTTGGTAATTTCCGATTATTTGAACAGCCTCGTCCGTTCTAAAGGAGAGCGGGCGAGGCTTTTGTTTGTAGGGGTGTCCCTCCGTGGGCACCCCACGCTTCCGCAGAGGACGACCGGGTGATCTCGTTAAGGTAAGTTATGGCCCACGTGGGGCGCCCACGGAGGGACGCCCCTACAAAGCACCTAACCAACCTTGCCTTTCGCATGCTGGAGCTTGGTGCCAGAATAGCCGCATGGCCGGAACGCTCTATGTAGTCGCGACCCCGATCGGCAATCTTGAGGACTTGACGTACCGTGCCGTGCGAGTGCTGAGCGAAGTCGATATTGTCGCGTGTGAAGATACCCGCCACTCACAAAAACTCCTGAATCACTACGGCATAAAAACAAAGACAGTCAGCTATCACGAACACAATGAGCGCGACCGCGCAGGAGAGCTGCTGGCATCAATCAGATCGGGTTTAGATGTGGCGCTTGTTTCTGATGCGGGGACGCCCGGTGTCAGTGATCCAGGGTTCCGGGTGGTCCGAATTGTTCTGGAAGCGGGCCTGCGAGTCGTCCCCATACCTGGACCTACAGCCTTAGTCTCAGCTTTGGTGGTTTCGGGCCTTCCTAGTGACGAATTCTTTTTCGCAGGTTTCCTTCCGGCGCGTTCGGGCGCACGCCGGACCCGTCTGGCGGACTTAGCAGCATTTCCATCCACCCTGGTCTTTTATGAAGCGCCTCATCGCATCGTCGCCTCATTGGAAGACGCTCGTGAGATTTTGGGCGAACGCGAGGCTGTTGTCGCTCGAGAACTTACCAAATTGCACGAGGAGATTTTGCGGGGCCGTTTAAGCGAGCTCGCGCATAGGTTCTCTCAAGCGGTACAAGAGCCGCGCGGCGAAATGGTTGTGGTGATTGATCGAAACATTATTCCAAATTCCGATCAGGAGACGAAATCTGCATATAGTGTGGCG
>JBGTLM010000339.1:0-9245 GCA_041744135.1 Pyrinomonadaceae bacterium | reverse complement strand
GCATTCACATAGTCCGCACCTAGATTGAGCCAGATGTTTGGATGTAATCCAATATCAACCTGGGCTTCGGTTCCCGTATAGCGCGCATTTTCCTGCCGATAGTCCGCGATGATCAGGTTCGATTCTTCGTCCACCTCTCCCGTAGGCGCCAGGAAAACAAAATCGTTAATGTGATAGTAGAATCCGTTAGCTTCGAAGCGTAATCGCTTTGATGAATGACGAACTCCGAAGTCCAGACCATTACCAAGCTCACGTTTCAGATTAGGGTCACCAATCTCGAAAGCCAGATTTCCCGGATGCGGCCCCAGGTTGTAGAGCTCCTCGAGCGAAGGTGCACGGTAGGAATGTGAGTAGTTGGCAACCAATGCTCCACCGCTCCAGGTCGGAATGCGAAAGCCAAGCGCGCCCGAAACCCCTGTGAAACTTCGACCGGGGAGAACTCCCCTTGCCTCAGTTGCTGTTGGATTGTAGCGATTTGTCTCGACGCGTCCGCCGAATTGCAAGGAAGCGCGCTCGAAATCCAGTGTCTGGAGAGTGAATAGAGCGAAGGCATTATGCGATGTTGGTGGAGCAAGAGCTTCCGCGCCGAGTGCGCTGAAATCCCTGTGCTGGCCCCAGAAACCGAAGCGGCCTGACAAGCGACCCCTCTTTCGCTGCTCGAACATCCCTCGGTAAAGGGAAGTCTTATTGATGAACCGGGTGCCAACCTCGTTGGTGGCTGAGTTAATTTCGGAGTGCTGGTAGTCGTTGTATTGTACCGAGAAGTTCCCGGCCTCCAAAAACGATTTCGCCTCTCGGAAGCCGCCATTGAATTGAAAACTGTGCCGGCGCGGATTCAGATTGACTATCTCCGGATCTTCCTCGGCAGGGTCAATTGGGATACCGTAACGCCGTTTGTCGAACTGGTAATTGAAGCTTAAGAATCCCTTCTGTGGGTAATACCCGACGCCCGCCGAAATATTGCCCTCACGAGTAAAAGAGTTTCTCACCTGGCCGATGGGCGTGGTGTAATCACCCGCCCGCTGACCGCCACCGTTGGCCCAGAAGAGCCATCTCTCCGTTCCAAACTCAATACCGGCAGTACTGCCTGCCTGGCGGCTATTGGTGCTGCCGACCGCAGTGAGGTAACTATTCAGTCCTTTGTGGGCGCTGTCGTGGCCTGTGATAGCGTTCACCACCCCTCCGATGGCGTTACTCCCGTATAGCAGCGAGGCCGGACCCTTGACGATTTCAATCCTTTCCACCGTCAGGACATTGATCGGCTCGGCGTGGTCGCCCGATTCGAAACCCAGCCCTCCAATCCTATTTCCATCCTGCAGAACAAGTACACGGTCACCATCAAAGCCGCGGATAACCGGCCGCGCCGTGCCGGGGCCAAAACTTCGTTTCGAAACACCCAGTTCGCCGTCCAGCGCTTCGCCAAGTGATACCGGGCTCTTCTTTGCCAGATCGATTGAGCCAATTACGTCAACGGATTGAATTGAACTGGATAGGGCTTGCTCCGTGCCGCTCGCCGTAACCGTGACTTGCTCAGACAACCCGCTGAGCTGCACTCGAAAATCAAGGGTCGCAGTCGCACCTGCAGCGACTGCGACGGTCTGCACGATGTCCGGAACGCGATCCAAATGGGCAAGAACCTCGTACCTGCCAGGCGGAAGGTTTTTGAATTCGTAGTTACCTTGTTCATCGGTGCCAACAGTCCGCTTCAACTGCATTACGGTAATGAGAACGTTGTGTATCGGTTTGCCACTTTCACCCAGAGTTACCGCCCCTCTTAAAGTGACGCCCGTCTGGCCAAATGCCGGCAAGCTCAACAACGAAACGAAGGCGACTACAACCGCGAGACGCAAGCCCGCCGTTAAAGCCCTTATTGAAAGATCATTAATCATGGCGTTTACCTCTCCAAAATAATCCAACGGAAGAATACGGACTGCCGTCGCGATGAATAAACTCTCACCAGCCTATTGCCGGTAGGTCGTCGTTTGTGATCTGTCTCGCGAAAAGGCAGCGTTAGTTAGATTAGGAGGTAAACGGAGGAGCGCGACCCTTGCGTGGTGCGTTGGTCTGGGAATTGAAAGCTATGGCTTCAGGGAGGAGAAGCTCTAGTCGAGAGCGGGGTCGGGAACTAACTGCACGGACCGTCACCAGTGTGGCTGAAAAGCTCTTTTGTAATTGACAGATGAGGCATTCACTACATCCAAACTGACGGCCTCCCAAATTTGTGGGAATACTGGGATGCGAGACTGAGAGAGCCTGCGCGGAACCCTCAGCCTTGAGAAGCCTTCCGTGCCTGTGTGCTGACTCTATTGTTGAGCCGTAAAGAATGAGAACAAGCAGCACCGACGATAGCGCCCGCGCCAAAAGGGTGCGTCGAGAGAAGCTTGTAGAGTGTCGTCTTCTAGTCACGATTCCAAGCGTTTGTGGTACAGTCCGATGATGCAATAGTAAGCGTGGTTATTCGGAGTGTCAAACACGCCTTGCTTAGCGGTCGTTGACTGTTTTTGAAATGTTCGCCCCGGATTTCTTATCAATTTGAGAGTGGTTTGATGCGGTTGGCAGAACAAAAGGTTCCCCATATCAAACATCTGCGAATACTCATCGCGATCTTCGGATTTCTCATCCATCCAACCAGTGAAGAAGTTCATGCCCAGTCGCTTAAGGTTCGAGTCATAGTTACCTCACTATCTCCTGCCAGGGTCCTAATTGAAGCTGAAGGCCCTCTCGCTGAAACCTGGTCATTTCGCAATATATACGCCGGGATCCCCGGGCTCGGTTACCGCGTTGAGAGTTTTAAGGTTGGCGCACAAGGGGAAACGGTTTCAGTGCGAAACCTCGCCCCGGGTGAGTTTCGCTCGATCAAGGAGGTTTCAACCTTTAGTTATGAGGTCCAGCTAGAGGAGCGCTCACGACTGGCGGAGTTGTCCCACGTTTCTTGGATAAATCAGGAGCGAGGCTTCCTGATGCTGGCAGACCTCTTGCCACGGCTTGGCAGAGAGAGCCTGGTTCCAGCATCTGTCACCATTGAGTTTAAGCTCCCCGCAGGGTGGACGGTCGCATCGGCTCTTCTGCCTGGCAGGAATCAGCAGTTTACCGTTACGAAAATCGATAGCGCGGTCTTTTATATTGGTCGCGAGTTGCGCGAAACGCGCGTGCGTTCCGACTCTATGGATCTGGCTCTGGTTACTTCGGGTGACTGGGCTTTCGCGGATGGTGACGCGCTAAAGCTTGCGGGCAAGATCGTTCAGGAACACTCGAAACTCACGAAGCATCGGCTTTACGGCAGATCGGTGATTTTACTTGCGCCCTTTAACGGTGCGGTTGGACCTGAACGGTGGACCGCCGACACACGCGGTGCGAGCGTTGTGTTGCTACTAGGGCGCAATGCGAGCGGCCGGGCCCTGTTGGCGAGGTTGGGCGTGGTGCTAGCGCATGAACTGCTTCATCTATGGGTCCCAAACACGCTCGAGCTCGAGGGTGACTATGATTGGTTTTTCGAAGGTTTTACTCTCTACCAGGCTTTGCTCACTTGTCTCCGTCTTAACCTGATCAAATTTGACGACTACTTGGACACGATGGCTCGCGTCTATGACTCATACCGCTCCCTACCGGACCATGATAGATTGTCTCTGATTGAGGCCTCGGAGCGACGCTGGACGGCCGCCCCGACTTTTGTATATGACAAGGGAATGTTGGTCGCGTTTATCCATGATCTGAAGTTGCGGCAGCTTACTCGGAATGGAACTTCGGGGGCTGATATCTACCCGCAACTCTTTCAAAAGGGCGAAACGAGACCAGGAAATGCGAACGAGGTTATAATGACGATCTTGAACCAGCCGCCGGGAATGAAGCATTTTTTTGAACGTTATGTACGGAACCCCGGCGATATCGCGCTGGACGCGACCCTTGCCCCTTATGGCCTTCGGGTCGAAACCAAGGCCTTTCGAACACGCATTCTCATTAACAAAGAACTAACAGTTGACCAAGGCAGGGTACTTCGCTCCTTGGGTTATCAGGGGTAGTCGCCGGTTGGGCAGTACATCTAGAATCGAAATGTCGATCCGTTTTTCTCAAACTCTTTTTATTTTCGCGCTCTTAGGATTGGCGGTGGCTTGTAACACCCTAGCGAAGAGGAACGATTCGGGTGTGGTGGTTGCGCGACGCGCTCAGATTCGTAGTTCGACCGCAGTGGTCGCAGCGGATCTGTTGGAAGTTAACCGCGGAGACGCGGTTGAGATTCTTGAGTCGCTCGATGTGCAGGATCCAAGTGACAACACGCGGAAAGAGCGGTGGCTTCGCGTTCATTTGAACGACGCGGAGAACACTGAGGGCTGGATTGAGGCTCGCAATGTCATGCCGGAAGAAGTGCTTGATGCTTCTCGTAGACTGGCCGAGGAAGACAAGAGTATCGCCGCACAAGCCACCGGGCAACTCCGCGCCAGCTCAAATCTCCGGCTGTCTCCTGATCGAAGCGGCAACGAAAACATTATGATGAGACTGGACACGGGGTCGAGTTTTGAAATCGTTGGTTGGAAACGGATCCCGAAGCCTAAGTCGTCTGAAGCAATCGAAAGCGATGTGGCGCCTAAGGCGGGAAGCGCCCAACCGGCGGCCAGCCGGGGAGCGAGTCGTGGTCAGGAAGAGAACCAGACTGAGGATGCTAACGAGCTTTGGTATAAAGTTAGGCTGCCCCCTGCCATCTCTCCGGCACCCGCCGGCTGGATTTATGGCAAACAAGTTGAACTGGCAGTACCTAGCGATATTATTTTCTATCGCACAGGCAGAGAGTTTGTCGCTTGGCAAAGGCTTGACGGTAGTTCGAGCGAAGCTGAAGGATCTTTAACCGACAAGAATGCGGGGAAGGAAGCACGGCCCGGGAGCTGGATAATTCTGGAAAAGAGCAGCTCCAACCAGCCTCGCACGCTTGAGGAACCCGATTTCGATCGTATCTATGTGGTCGGATACGACAAGCGCAATCAAGAGCACTACACTGCCTACCGTAGTTCCGATGTAAAAGGTTTTTTGCCGCTGAGAGTGAAAGGGCAGGGTGAGAACAAGACCTTTACTATCCGTGTGCAAGATCAAGGAAGCCAGATCACGGACGCGCAATATAGTGTTTATAAGGACGGTAGGGGAATACTGAAAGTGGCGGCTCCCGGTGCTGTCGACGAGAAGCGCCGGAAATAGCTTGATCCCTCAACACGCCGCAGCACGAAATCTTATTTTTCCGCGTCGTCGATGGTCCTAAGAGCGGTCTCTATGAATCGTCCAACAATAGTCGCAGTCGGGGGATTTGCTTCAAACGTCGGAAAGACAACACTAATGTGTCGGATATTGGAGAGTCTGCCGGGTTGGGAAGCAATTAAGACAACTCGGGGGCACTATAGATCCTGCGGTAAGGATCCCCACGCTTGCTGTGTGAGCCATTTGCTGGGCGATGAGCCGGTGGTCCGATCTGGACGCGACCAGACTTACGAGGACGGCAAAGATACTGGACGTTACTGGGATGCGGGGGCGAGGAATGTGCATTGGATGATCGCCACCGAGCATCAAGTAGAGAAGGGAATTCATCAGGCTCTCGAGCGCGTGCGATCAGAAGAAGTCATCATAGAAGGGAACAGTTTTACGGAATTTGTTGACGTCGATTACTTGATAATGGTCGCTCACGGGAGCGATCTGAGAATTAAGGGCTCAGCCAGGCGCGCTCTCAGCAAAGCTTCTGCTTTGTATCTATGGGGTGGCCCAGAACCCGATGGCGACATCATACAGTCGTTCAGTAAATGGGCTAAAAGTTGCGAACTGGGGCATCTTGTGGATAGTCTTCAAGTATACACTCCAGAAAGTCTTCCTCGGCTATTAGCCGATCTGCGCAAAGTTGTTTCCCCTGTCTCAGTGTAGAATTGAAATAACTTGCGCTCCCCTTCAAACTCAGGTAATCGAAATGCAGCCTTTGGATGAAGTGCTTACGGACTGTGAGGCTTTGCACGGCCACATGTGTGCAGGGCAGTTGTTGGGCGCGCGCATGGCCCTACTTGGGTGCGCTGCAATTGGATTAGACGATCCGAAGGGGGCTGATAGAAAGAAACTTATAGTTTGGGTCGAGATCGATCGTTGTATGGCTGATGCAATCAGCGCCGTGACCGGGGCTCGACTTGGCAAACGAAGTCTCAAGTATTTGGATTACGGAAAGGTCGCAGCGACCTTTCTCAATACCGAGACCAATCAAGCTGTGCGGATCGTAGCCCTTGAGAGTTCGCGCGAGTTGGCAGACAGGCGGCACCCGCACGTTCCCCGCCGCAGCGACCGGCAGTTTCAGACTTATCGTGAGGCAATGGATAGTGAGCTCTTCAAAATGGAACACGTGGAAGTTCAGTATAGTAAATTCGATGTCCCCGGCAAGCCACGTTCGCGAGTTGTTTGCTTGCGTTGCGGGGAGGGGATTAACGACGGGCGAGAAACCCGCCTATCTGATGACGACCAAGTCGTCTGTAGACCCTGCGCCATGGGGGGCTATTACCGTCTGAAGGATTCCAGATAGATAAGGCAACCAACACTGCCTTTGCGCATCAAACCTTCCCTGACCACGGCCTCACGACTAACCGCAAGTGATTTGCCAGAGTTGTGAACTGGGTGTTCTAGGGGCATCTGTCGCCATCGTAGGAATACATCACCGGTTATTTCAATCTACTAGGAAAGACTATTTCATGAAAAATCACAAGAAAACCGCCTCGACATTCGTGATACTGATAACTCTGGTAGCAGTTCTTGCCACCATGACACTGCGCGGCCAAAGCCAAAAGGAGCCGACCTTTAAGGAACAAGAGGGGGACCGGCATCGCGGAATGCCTGTGGTCGATTCTTGGGCCCCAGAATCACCGGATTCCCAAACAAGATCAAACCGAAAGCTAAAGGGGAAACGTCATGACAGGCAAAGCTCACAACCTATTGAGGAGGCACCTTCGATATCGGGTCGCATCTGGTCAAGCCATTGGTCACAAGGTCTTACAGCAATTCCCGCTGACAAAAGTGATACGGTTCTAATAGGCGAGATTTTAGATGCCCAAGCATATTTCTCAAATGACAAGACTGGCATTTACTCAGAGTTCACGCTTCTTGTGGAAGAAGCGCTTAAGGGCGATGCAGCCACCTCCTTTCCCTCTGGAAGCAGGGTTACCATTGAACGTTTTGGCGGGGCGGTTAGATTTCCGTCAGGAGTGATTCAGAGATACGAAACCGCTGGTCAACGTATGCCTCGCATTGGTCGCCGATATGTCCTCTTTCTCAAACGCATCAAGCTGGAAGAAGACTTTTCTCTAATAACGGGATATGAACTTCGCGGAGGCGAGGTATTTCCGTTAGATGGCGCAAGCGAGGAAGAAGGAACGCAGAAATTTCCCTTTGATGAATATGAAGGTTTCGATGCGACCGTTTTTCTGAAGATAGTTCGAGATACCATTGCGCAAGCACCGCAAGTTTCTTCAAAGGCAAGCCGATGAAGGCACAGGTTCTTCAGCGGTTATCAACGAGCTTCCTGTGTTTGGTCCTTCTGATTCTTGAGGTGCTAGTTTTGGATGTTAAGGCTCAGTCTGTTGAGCCACTTGGTTGCCCTCCCACACCCCCGACTCAATGCTCAAATGCGGGCATAACGAACCGCGGCCGGACTTGGCCGCAAGGGTCTAGCGTGAATGTCAACATCGACCCTTCATTCAACCCGGAACAACAAGCGGCGGCAATGAGAGCTTTTCAGAACTGGCAAAGCGCCGGTGCTTCTGGGGGAAACAACTCCGGTGTAACATTCACATTCAGTTCCAACCCAAATCCTCCGTCTATGACTCCTCCCGCCGGAACTTATAATGCTCAGGTGTGGAATAGGAACTCTCCACAGAACCCTGGTCGAGGAGGCGACAATGCAGTAACCCAGAACGCTGGCGCGACACACATTATTAGCCAGGAAATCTGGATCAATACGCAAACTACAGATTCATGCGCCTTAGCTCAAACGACGGCACACGAGATAGGACACGGCTTTGGATTAGGTGAATGCTCCAGTTGCCCAAGTGATAGCTCAGTTATGAATATTGGAACAAACGGCTATAACAGCTTGAACGGCACCTACGGGCCTACGGCTTGCGACAACACTAAGGTCAACCAAGTGGGTCAGTATTCCTCTGGAGGCGGCGGTGGAGGAGAGACTGAATGTGAAGGCAATCAAGGGTCTTGTCTGGCAGACCTTGACTTGAACACTTGTTGGAATTCCGATTGTGGGAGTTCGTCGCCTATCTTGATTGATATCGCAGGCAATGGGTTCCACCTGACGGATGGAGCGATTGGAGTAGAGTTTGATCTCAATAACAACGGCATTAAGGAAAGGCTGTCATGGACTGTCGCCAATAGCGATGACGCGTGGCTCGCATTGGATCGTAATGGCAACGGCAACATAGATGGTGGCGCGGAGTTATTCGGCAACTTCACGTGGCAATTTTGGTCACAAACTCCAAACGGATTTCTTGCTCTTGGGTGGTTCGATAGAGTAGATAAAGGCGGTAATGGTGACGGAGTAATTGACAATCGTGACCCGATCTTTTCCAGCTTACGCCTCTGGCAGGATATCAACCATAACGGCATTTCAGAGGTAAATGAGTTGCATACGCTGTCGTCGCTCGATGTTGCTAAGATGGAGCTTGATTACAAAGAATCAAGACGAACCGACGAGTATGGTAATTGGTTCAGATATCGCGCGAAGGTGAAAGATGCACGAGGTGCTCATGTCGGGCGCTGGGCGTGGGACGTGTTCCTCGTTACAGCACCTTAGTCAGTTGAACCAGCTGTAAAGTAGAGACCGAGGAACGGTTTCACTAAACCATTGGCAGGTTAATCGGGCCTAAGCCTTCCCTAGCGTTTGAGGTACTGGACTTCGGTGACCTGCACCAGTGTCGCATCTTTTATTCGCGGTTTTAGAGGCTGTTGACAACTGATTCAGTCCTCTTACATGCCGATTCCTTCGGAGACGGGAATTGACACGGATGCCGAGGCGCTGAGAGAGTCGCTTTTCTCTCTGGAGTTTTGCGGGAGAGGGGCGGCGCCGCTTTCGCTCACTAAAAATAACCTTAAATTATGGTTAAACGCGCCTTGACAGAGTTAACCTCATAGGTTACAGTCTCCGTTTGCTTAGGACGAGTTTCGGCCGTTCTGTAAGGCAATCCAATACAGTTTGGAATCGATGTTTGAAAACTAGATAGAGCGTGTCC
>JBGTLM010000338.1:0-11784 GCA_041744135.1 Pyrinomonadaceae bacterium | reverse complement strand
CCGACGACGACGCCCGTCGCTGTCTTGACCCACGACTCTTCCGCGTCGCGCCCGCGGGCCGGTCCGGCGTACTTGGCGATGCCGAAGTCGAGGACCTTCACCAGCCCGTCGGGGCGCACCATGACGTTCTCAGGCTTAATGTCGCGGTGCACGATCCCGGCGCCGTGCGCCGCCGCCAGTGCGCCCGCGATTTGCAGCGCGATGTCTACGGCGGCGGCGAGCGACACCCCCCTGCCCCTCATGCGCGTGCGCAGCGTCACCCCCCCGACGTACTCCATCACAATGCAGTGGCGGCCTTCTCCGGTTTCGACCACTTCATGGATCGTGCAGACGTTCGGGTGCGAGAGGGCCGCGACGGCTCGGGCCTCCTGCTCGAACCGGCGGACGTGACCTCTGTCTTGAGTGAAGTGCGCGGGCAGTAGCTTGAGCGCTACGCTGCGCCCCAGGCGGGCGTCCTTGGCGAGATAAACTTCGCCCATCCCGCCTCTGTCGATTTGCCGGATAACTTCGTAATGACCGAAGCGTGTACCGGTTTCAAGTGTCTTTGTGTCGGATTCAATTATGTCGGCGACTTGAGCAACGGCGGGCGTTTCCATGAAGTCGTCAACTTTAGCGAAAGATGAAAAGAGAGATTCAACTTCCGTCAGCAACTCCTTGTCATCGCCGCAGACTTCGCTGATGTATTTTTGGCGTGCTTCGGGTTCCTGCCGCAGGGCGGCATCAAAGACTTCTCTTACATTTCGCCAATTTTCATCAGCCATAGAACTTGCGCTCTGGTTGACACATAGGCTTCTATCTCTTTTTACCTTGTCAACTCGCGGTGAAGCCAGGTCTTGGCCATCTGCCAATCGCGTTTGACGGTTGAATCTGAAATCCCTAAGACCTCTGCGGTATCTTCGACACTCAAACCACTGAAAAATCTCAGTTCGACTATCTTGGCAAGATGTTCTTCTTTGGCTTCGAGGCGCGTCAAAGCTTCGTCCAGTGCTAGTAAATCAAAATTTGTGTGGCCGATACCCACCGTTAAATCGTTTTCCAGCGACACCTTATCCTTCGAGCCACCGCGTTTCACCCGGTGTTTCGTCCGGGCATAGTCAATCAATATTTGCCGCATCAACCTGGCAGCAATACCAAAAAAATGCGCGCGACTCTCCCAGGCGATGTTTTCCTGCCTGACGAGTTTGAGATAGACCTCATGCACCAGGGCTGTGGTTTGAAGCGTGTGCCCGGCGCGTTCACGACTGAGATACCGGCGCGCCTGCCGGCGCAGTTCGTCGTAGACGAGATTCAGCAGAGCATCGGACGCTTCCTTATCCTTGCCGCCACTCCAATCTTGCAACAGCTTAGTTATGTTGTCGGCTGAGGGCTTCTTGCCTTCCATCCTTTAGGCCTTTCGTTATCTCAGACGAGGCTTGCCGAAAAGGAGGAGATGGGCTGCTTGAGGAGCATGTAAATAATTCACCGAAAAATTTGACCCGCCTTCCCCCAAACTGTCGCACTAGTAATTAGAAAGAAGAGTTGCCGTTGAATGATGTTTGCAATGCGAGCTGCTTACGGGAGCTTATCACGGCTTGAATGACCTAATGAACCTCAGAGGAAAGCGGCCAAACCCCAGGCGGCCTGCGGCTCTTGCAGCACCAATAACCACAACGCGACGCTTGTGCGCGCCACGGCACCGATGAACTAAAAGGAGATGAGATCATGAACGCAGTAACGAGCTTCGTAGCGATAGTTTCCATTCTGTTGGCACTGGCTGCCGCCGGCGGCGCGGCCAAAGCGCCAGTCGGGGTGAGTTCCCCGCCGGCGAGGCAGATCACCCCTTCGAAGTTAGCCACAAACCACAACGAGACGATGGTGCGCGACACGGCACCGATGAACTGATAAGCATTGCGCCTAAGAGACACGGAGATGAATGCGCATCCGACATCGCTGAAGATCATCGTACCCGTCGCACTCGCCGCCGCTCTCTGCCTTGCGGGGGCGGGTGTCCGCGCGGTGCGCGACCGTGCGCCACTCCGCGCCGACGCCTCCGCACAATCCCGCCGGTCACCGGCCGCATCGAGTGGCGAATCAGCCGAACTCCGCGTCCAGTCGTTAACCCTGCGCGGCGGCCAACTACGCGACGCGGGCCGTTACCAGGTGGCCTTGCCGCTCTTCCAGGAAGCGCTGGCGCTGGCCGAAGAGTCCTTCGGTTCCGACTCGCTCGAAGTGGCCGCCGTCCTCAACCAACTCGGTATGCTCGGCAAGTACGATGGACGGTTCGACGAATCGGAAGCCGCCTATCGCCGCGCGCTCCAAATCACGGAGCAGCGTGCTGGCCTCGAACACCCGCTCGCCGCCACACTCTTCCACAACCTCGGCGGCCTGGAACACGCCCGCGGGCGCTTCCAGGAGGGCGAGCCACACGCCCGCCGCTCGGTCGAACTCCGCGAACGACTGTTTGGCCCGGACCACACGGACACGGCGGCGGACGTGGCGGCGCTCGCCGCGCTCCTCAATGGTCAGGGCAAGTACGACGAGGCCGAGCAGCTCTACCACCGTGCCCTCGCCGTCTTTGAGCGCGCCTACGGGCCGGAGCATTACGAAATCGCCATCAACCTGAACAACCTGGCGGCGCTGTACCACGCCACCGGGCGGGCTGAAGAGGCCGAGCGGCTCTATATGCGCGCCCTCGCCGTCAAGGAGAAATTGCTCGGGGCCGAACATCCCGACGTAGCGATGACGCTGAACAACCTGGCGGTCTTTTACAAGTCGCGGCAGAAGCTTGATGAGGCGGCGCTGCTCTACCGCCGCGCGCTTGCCATCTTCGAGGCGGTGCTCTCGCCGTCGCATCCGAAGGTGACGGCTTGTCGAGAGAACTACGAGCGGCTGCTCCAGGAAATGGATCGCACGATCGAATGATCACGCGAGGAGCCTGTGGATGACGAGATGAGGCCCACTGGGGCGACGAATAATCTCTCCGGCTGGCCGTGCGTTAAAAACGCACGGCCATATTCAATCCAACGCTACGCGACAAGAGCAGCATTACTTTTTTCCCCTACCGTTCGTTTTGCCATTCTGCGTTATCTCAGACCAAGCCGCCGAGAGAGTAGGAAACAGACCGCGTAAGAGGGAATTTGAATAGTCTGCCAGAAGATTTGACCCGCCTTACTCCCAACTGTCGCACTAATAAATGAAAACAAGTTTGCCGAGGGCACGCGAAACAAACTAGAGGCTACTGCACTCCGAGAGTTGCCTTAGACACAACGTTCATAACCAGCAATCAACTAAAGAAAGGAACAGCAATGAAATTGAAACTTCACACCTGGCGAAGCCTCGCCATTCTCGTCATCCTGCTTGCAATCCCGGCCAGCGTCAGCGCTGACGCAGCCTCAGATTGGAACGCGATCGCCGTTCAAGCGACCGTAACCGGCGCACGCCCGGGTCCCACCGGCGTCCTCGACATTGCTATGGTCCAAGCCGCCGTTTACGACGCTGTCCAAGCGATTGAGAGGCGTTACGAACCGTACTACGTGGAGATCAAGGGAGCGTCCGGCTCTCCCGTGGCGGCCGCCGCTAAAGCCGCGCACGATGTGCTCGTCAGTCGCTTTCCTCTGCAAGCCCCATCGCTTGACATGGTTTACCAGCAATATCTTTTCAACAATGGCCTGTTAGAGACGGATCCCGGAGTAGCCGTTGGCGCAGCCGCCGCTGCGGGGATCATCGCCTTGCGAGCGTGTGACGGTAGTTTTCCATCGCCTGCACCGCCGCCATTTACTGGTGGTACCGACCCCGGCGTTTGGCGCCCGACGCCTCCGGCTAACGCGCCGATGCTCGCGCCGTGGCTGGGCAATGTCACACCCTTCACCTTAACCCGGCCTTCACAATTCCGCGCTGATCCCCCGCCCGCGCTGACGAGCCGTCAGTACGCGAGGGAATACAACGAGGTCAAAGCCCTGGGCGCGCTTAATAACAGCGAACGCACCCCCGAGCAAACTGACCTGGCCCAATTCTGGAACCTCAACTACGTGGTCGTATGGAACCAGGTCCTTAGAGATATCGCCGCCGCGCGAGTCGACAACATCAGTGATAGTGCCCGGCTCTTTGCCCTGGCTGACATGGCAATGGCCGATGCAATAATCACGTCCTGGAACACTAAGAACTACGACGTTTTCTGGCGGCCGATTACCGCCATCCAATTGGGGGACACTGACGGAAACCCGCGAACGATAGCCGATTCAGGATGGCTGCCTCTGATCACTACCCCGCCCTACCCTGACCACACATCGGGCGCCAACGCCATTTCCAGCGCCGCGCTTCGTTCACTTGAGCTCTTCTTCGGAGGAGACCGGATGACCTTCTCGGTAACGACCACCAACGCGGGTCCGACCATCCAGGATACTCGTACGTTTAAACGTTTCTCAGACGCGCGGCAGGAAGTGGTCGACGCCCGTATCTACCAGGGCATTCACTTCCGCTTCGCAGATGAAGCGGCTCGGAAGCAAGGCAAACAAGTGGCCGGCTGGGCCTTCGAGAACTTGCTGCGACGTCTCGGCCATCACAACGATAGTAGGGATCATGACGATGATTATGATGGTCATCAGTGATCTGTGAGTGGGCCCACGGGTCTGTAACCTCAGTTTCAACGACAGGCGCTGTCGACTTGTGATCTTGGGCGGAGCGAGCGAGGACAAAAACTGCGGAGAATATCCGCGTGATTGCTTGGCCGCTCCGCCACTGATCAATAGAACCAATCCCCCAATAGCAAAGTTGCAACACCAAAAGGAGGACATTGCGATGAAGAGATGTAATTCGCGGCGGCTCGGTGATCGGATACGAGCGACGGTCGCAGTCGTTGCTCTACTAGCCGGTTTAGCGTGGGGGCTTGCAGACTATCTGGGCGTTGGACTGGTGACGCCTGCCAGTTCGAAGCCCAAGGACAGCATCCCCAATAACCGCCCGTTTCGGAACCCGGGCGGAAAAGCGGCGACGTTCAGCACTCAGGGCTCTGTCGATCTCACCGGCGAGTACTTCCAGGCTCAGGGCACGAACGGAAGAAGCTGCGTCACATGCCATATCCCGCAGGAAGCCTGGAGCATCAACCCCGGCACGATCCAGGATCTGTTCGACGAAACGGATGGCACTCATCCAATCTTCAACCTGCTCGACTCCGACAACCCGGAGACGGCGAACCTCACCGCATTTAGCATGCTCCTGAGCCGAGGCGTGTTCCGCAGAGGCGGTGTCCCACGGGCAAACTCTGAGTGGGAGCTGATTGCCGCCGAAGATCCAAACGGATTCGCGAACCTCAACCGGCTCGTGCATTGGCGGCGGGCCATGCCGACGATCAACTTCGCCCAGGGAAGCGCGACGGTCAACTGGGACGGCGGCAACACCATAGGCACCGACCAGCACGCTGGTCTCGTCAACCAGGCCACTCGTAACGTGACTGGCGCGCAACAGGGCCAGCCCGCCCCACCCGAAGTCATCGCCGACATCGTCGCTTTCGAAGAATCGCTGTTTACAGCGCAGCTAACTGTGCCGGGCGTCGGGCGTCTCGACTCCCACGGCGCGCGTGGGGGGCCTGAGGAGTTGTCGACCATGACTAAGGTGGAAGGCCGGTTTGATCTCTTCGATCCATAAGCCGGTCACGGCAACCGGAGGCGCAGGCAGATCGCACGCGGTCAGGAGTTGTTCAATAATACTAACGCCGGCGGACGCAGCTGCAGCGGTTGCCACAACTCCGCAAACAACGGCACCAACATTAACAACGTCCTGTTCGACATCCGCACCGCGTCAGCCGAAGCGCGCACTCCAGACCTGCCTCTCTACACCTTCCGCAACCGAACGACGGGCGAGATCCGGCAGCTGACCGATGCCGGTCGTGGTCAGGTCACGGGACTCTGGAATGATCTGGGTCGCTTCAAGACGCCAACAATACGTGCTCTTGCAGCACGCGCACCGTACTTCCACAATGGCATCGCGCCGACAATCGAGAGCGTGGTTCGTCACTACGAGATTCACCTTGGCGTCGTTTTCACGGACCAGGAACGAGCCGACCTGGTGGCCTTCTTGAACGCGCTCTAGATGTCAGTGACGTCCATGCGCGAATATTTGCGTCGCTATGTTCGCAGCAGAAGTTACAAGAACTTTCCACCAGCTAATCAGAAAGCGAGGAACGGGATTCCTTGCCTTCTTATATTTACACCCTGTGACCGAGCGTAGAGATTTGGGGAGTCATGTTCTCGCCGCAGGACTGCGGTAACCTTGGATAGTATGCGAACCGTTGGAGATCTGATGGAGCACTTGGATTTCAACAAGAATGGGAAACGAGGGAACCGCAACTCGTTACATAACTCCTTTATTATTCTGATCTAGGGGGGCACTCTGGACAGGTACGTCGAAGATGGACGGACGAAAAGGGGAAGGCGCAGAGTCAAGTCTAAAATGTACTTCCGGGTTAGCCGCACGTTTAGAAAAGTCCATTAACGAAAGCATCGCCGGCTAGCGACCAGTCAGCTCCTGCAAAATGCTCGGCAATTTGGCGTCCCGTACGGGAGTGGAACCCGTGTCGCCGCCGTCGTGAAGAAGGGATAAGGTTAAGGCTTGCCCTCCTTAAAATTGAACGTTCCATGATTCACCTTAGTGACTTTGCGCTCTGAGCAGAGAAACTCCAATTGTCCGCTCTTATTCACACGTACGGTAGCTGAGCTACGATGATGGCAGTCGCCAGTGTCCTGGGACTGCCTGGCTATCGAAATGTGTTTCAAACGAGGCTCCCCTTCGTCGAGGCCGCTCTCGACTCTGGACAGCCGCCAGTAGCCGTCGCCATTGAGTTTGTATTCTCCGGTGGTGTGGATCGTGTAGAGGTGACCCGTCCCGCATTCCGTTACCAGGGAGAGGTTCTCGGAATATGCCATGGGAGTCTCGGGATACTTGCTCAGATACCCGTGCTCATACTGCCCAAGAAACTCAACAGGTTTGTCGGGATGTCCAGCGTCGCTGCCGGTGATACGGTAGAAACGCGTGAATCTGGCCCTACGGTTTTCGTCTGCCGCTCCCAAACTTCCTATACCCAGCTTGGGGCGAAAGCCATCTCCTGGAGCCGTGACTACCAACAGATACGTGCCGTCAGCCAGCTTGGCCAATCCGAGACCTCCACCTCCTCCTTGCAGACCCTTTGGATCTTTGTCGTCTTTCGGAATTTTGAATGAATTGTTCTGGTTGAATCCGCCGCGATCTACCGCATCGACAGCGAACCAGCGAAGGCTGTCACCTTCGGGCACGAACAGGCCATCGCCAAGCACGTGGACACCGCCAGGATGATCTCGCGTGGAGTTGTGCATTGAGTACAGCTTGTTTTTGCCATCCTTGTTTGCAATGAAGAAGATGGACCCTCTACTCGTGTGGCTGTGGCTTCCCGCATACGGGTAGGTGGACGAGTTGGTCCGGACCAGACCCTGTATGTGTTTGCTCGCATTGAGGGGAATGAAGGCATCTTCCGGTTTCACGTTATCGGGGGGATACCTCCGGTCTCCGCTGAAACTCCACGACGCCCCTTTGAACACGATCCAGGGCCGGTGTCCTTTTTCAAAGGCCAGTTTGAACTGTGTGGGCACATCGTTTGCGCATCGATTACAGTCCCCGTCACCGTACTTACACTTGAGATTCCCCCGCAAGATAACTGAGGGGTTCGCTATCGAGATATCGACAAGCGTATGCGTGGCTTTAAGGTCCTGCCATTTATCGACGAATTGATCAGCTGTCAGCGGTCGAAAAGTATTGCTGACACTGCTCACGTGCAGGGGACCCGCTTGCTTTCCTGATACTCGCCAAACTCCGAGAAAATTCCATTCCCCGTCGCTGTTTTGAAACATCTCGAAGTCGAGCATTTCCTGGGTCGCATTGAGGCTTCGCTTAAGTTTATTGAACTCCTCCCAGTCGTTCATCAAATAAAGCGCACCGTTACCCTGGCCCACGCGCCACACACCGACAAACAAGCGCTTCCCATTACTTACGTAGGTTTCAACCTCAGAAAGGTACTGATGCTCGCCTAGTTCTTTCCGGTGTGCGACAAGCTGTTCCCAGGTAATGCCGGCGAACAGGGCTCCGCTGCCGCTCGCTGCTCCTCTTTTGGGACCTGGCTTATCACGCCAGACGCCAAGAAACTTCAAAGTACCGTTAGTATTGATGACTTCAATGTCGATCAGATCTTGCTTGCCTCCGAGCTCCTTCCATTTTCTTACAAAGTCTTCCCATCCGAGAGCGAAGAGCGCGCCATTGCCCGGACCTACGCGCCATAGTCCGGCATAACGCCACTGCCCGTCGTGACGGTAGGCTTCAACATCGGCGAGATATTGATTGGAGCCAAGTTCTTTCCAGCGTGAGACCAGATTGTCCCAGCTCTGGTTAATGAACATGCCACCGGCGCCCGGCTCCTTCTCTGACCACACGCCCGCAAAGATCGGATCGGTCCCGGCTGCATGAGCAGCGATGGCAGTGATAGACACCAACAGCGCTGCGATAAGGATGATGACTACGCGTGATATGTTCATTTCGGATACCTTTCATTCACTCCGTTGATCGTTTTGCTTTGCAAGCAGTGGCAGCAACAGATAGTGGGCCAGTCTCGGCTCGAACCGTATTCGGCTATGCCGCCTGATGTGCGGAAGTTCTATGACCTTCCGGGCTCTCGATACCCTGGATGGGGCTACGCCCCAAATTCATGGGCGGAGCCCAAAAGATAGTGAAGAGCCAGGTTCCGGTGGGGCGGAGCCGCCACCGCACATCAGGCGGCACAGCCGCTTCTATCGAACTCGGTCAGGCAACTTCGGCCTCAGTCGCAAGTGCGCGGTAGTTGTTTCTCCCGGCCGAACTACCAAACTTGCAAGACCGTCGAGGAACTCGGGTTTCCTGGCAACCACTCGATAGGGGCCGGGCGCCAGGTCGTCGAAGGCGTAAAATCCATTCCTATCGGCAGTGACGGTTCGGCGTCCGCCCACCGAAACGAACGCGCCGGGAACCGGTCTCCCTGTTCTCGCATCCAGGATTCGTCCGCTCAGTTGTCCTTTTCTTATCTCCGCGCGCTCTGCCGGAACACTTCTTGTCTCGGTGCGTTCGGTCGGGAGAGGCCGTCGTGCTGCGCTGAGATCGTCCCTGGCATTCACCGCAACCAGAGCGAAGTTTTCTTGAGTGGAATTGCCGGCGTCGACACGGACAGTTCTTTGCTGGTCTGTAAACCCGGTCCGGCTTACGGTGATCTGATAGCTGCCGGCAGGCGCCTCCAACACGCCGTACTTTCCTTCATCGTCAGTCTTTGCCCGTGGCCGCCCCAGAATAGAAATCGTAGCGCCAGAAAGAGGCTTTCCAGTTTTCGAGTCGCTGACTCTGCCTGTCAGACGGCCGATTTTGGATTCAACCCGATACGGTTCATTTGACCGGTGGATTATGTTCGGCGGCGCGTTTTCGCGGCTGACTTGTTTGCCGGGTTTGCCTGCACCACCAGCGCGCAGATTCTGATTAACTGCGCGCGCCGCAATCGCTCTTTCAAGGTAAGGAGAATCTGTCTTCCGTAGTTGAAAATTGCGCGGCTGCACTTCACCCGCCCGCAGCGTCACAGCTTCCGCAAGTGTCTTATGTCCGGCTTTGGAGACCAGCACTCGGTATGGTCCCGGCTTGAGGTCTCGCAGGAGATAGTTCCCCCGCGGCCCGGCGAGCACCCACACGGCGCTCGTCTGTTGCACGACAGTAACCTTCGCTCCGGCTAGAGGACGCTTCTGGGGATCAAACACCACTCCGCGCAAAACATTGCCTGTTCCCCGAACAATCAGTGCCTGCCGGTTTAGAACATTCGCAATTTTGTCTGCCGGCGCAAACTGGATCTTTGATTCACTGCTCTTCCGCGCCGCAACCTGGACCATCTCGGTCCTCGGTTTCGAGCCGCTTCTATGAACAATGATTCTGTGAGCACCCGGCGGGACGTTGAGGAAAGCATACCGCCCTTGAGAATCGGTTCTTGCCATCGCCCGGCCCACACGCACCAACGCGCGCCCCGACGGACGGCCCTGCGCATCTTTAACCACACCCTTCAGCACGCCCACCTTGCCATCTCTTGCTTTTACACCGGCGAGTCGTACCGTCGACGGTAGGATTCTGAGAGCAGACTTAGCTACACCCGCGCTTTGCTCCTTTAACTCGAAGTCGGCGATTGCGTTACGCCCGCGCGTAATATCAATCTGACCAGTCGCCATCTGTTTGCCGCTTTTCATGACTACGAGCTTCGCCAATCTTCCGGCAGGGATACCCTCCAGAGCATAAGAACCATTGCTGTCAGTCTCGGCGCTTGCGCCTGACTCAGGCTCGGTTACCGTGACGCCTGCGACCGGCTCACCCATCTCGGTGATCACTCCGCTGATCTCTTCCGTCGACTCCTCTGTCGATAAGGGCACTTCCTCTCCCGAGAGCGGCACTTCGTCTGTGGAGGCAGAACCAGAGGTCTCGATCTGTTCGGAATTCCCGATTGCGCCACGGAATGCTGCGCGAATCTCCTGGATCTTCTGGATTATGCTTAGCGCTTCGCCGGCGTATCCGTCGATGCGGGCAAGCAAGCCTTTCTTTTCGCCACTCGCCTGCTCGTCTTGCTCAACTTGCTCGCCGGGAGCGTCTGCTGCGCCGGGCATTTCGCTCTCGACGAGCGATGAAAGAGAGTTTTGCAAGATATCTTTTTGTTGAGCGATTTCCTGATCGGCGGACGTCGCATCTTTGCCTTCTTCGAGAAGAGTGGCTTTAGCCTCGAGAGCCGCTTTGAGACTTTCGAGGGCCTTGCTCAGAGAAGAGAGGCGTTCGCCGCTGGCGCTCGATCCGTCCGCCACCAGCAATTCGGCTTGAGCGATCAGTTGCTGTAGTTCTTCATCCGTCTCCGCGGCATCGACCTCTGCTGACGCTGCTGAATTGTCAGGTTGATGGGTCGCGCCACTAGTATCTTGAGGTGACTCTTCCGGCGCGGCCGCTTCCGACACCGGTGAGACAATCGCCTGGTGAATCGATTCTGCTAATTGTTCGATCGCGCTCGACAGAGCCTGGTCCTTCCGAGCCCCGTCTCCCGTGACCCGCACACTTTTGGTGCTGAGCGTTGCGACTGAAACGATGTCTGCGTAGAGTTCAATCGCAGTCTCTCCGCTTGAGTTTCCGCTTGAATTTCCATCGCCGGAAGGCAGCAACCCCCCGCGAACTACGAACTGGACTCCCTGTTGTTTGCCGAGCGCGCCGAGCTGCTCCACCGTCATTGCCTGAATCGAGGAAGCGTCCTTAGCCGCGTTGGAAGACCGCGCCAGCACATCCTTGTAGCTAGCATTCAACTTCTGGGCGAGTTTGCGGGCGATCTGTTGCGCGACTTCTGAGCGCTGCGCAGCTCCGCTCTCATCCTGAAACTCGAAGACACCGACAGTGATCGTCTGGCCCTGAGCGGAGGCAGTGCTGTTCAAGACTGACGGCAAACAAAAGAATGCGAAGCCAACGATAACGATACTGATGAGTGCTTTGTAACTCACGAAGTCTTTACGCTTCGCGCGACGTGTTGGTACCAACGAAAAAAGTCTGTCCTTCATGACTGAATCTCCTTGTCAGAAAACAATTCGCGGTTTGATGTCCGATAAGCTTTAAGAAGATCTGATCAAGTGGAACTTCAAATAGAGCTTCCCTTATCTTGTCGTTGCGCGGCCCGTGTAAAGCAAACTGTTGGTTTGCGATGTGGGTTGACACTCATGAGCCGTCCGCAAACTAACAGTTTGCTTTACAAGGGCCGCG
>JBGTLM010000337.1:0-3860 GCA_041744135.1 Pyrinomonadaceae bacterium | reverse complement strand
CCGTCGCCATCTTCGGCATCAGGTTCTTCTACGAGCAAACGCTCAACCGTAACTGGGCCATCTTCGGCATCGTGCGCCCGGCCCCGGAAAAGAAGCTGCCCGTCATTCTCAGTGTCGCGGAAGTGCGCCAGATTCTGGAGCACATCAAACTGCCACGCTACCGTGTCTGTCTGGCAAGGATCTACGCCTGCGGGCTACGCTTGCAGGAAGGAACCCAGCTACAGGTCGCTGACATCGACAGCGCCCGCCTCATGATTCACGTCCGTCATGGCAAGGGCGCCAAGGATCGCTATGTGCCGCTGCCGCAGCGGACGCTGCAGTTGCTGCGCCAGTACTGGGCCACGCATCGCAATCCGGTGCTGCTCTTTCCCGCAGAAGGCCGTGACCACATCGACTTGGCGCGCTCTACCGAGCCGATCTCAAAGAGCAGCGTGCAAGATGGGCTGGCTTCCACTACCTTAGGTTCGATATCTCTCGCCTGACGGCTCTTTTTCTTCCCGCGGCTCCGCTTTCCCGCTCCCTTCAGCTGACTATTCAAACTCCAAGTAGCCTCTAACCCCGGCTTAGTTCAACACAGAATTGTGTGGTGGCTTCCTCTTCCCTCAGTCCTCCCATTCGCACAACGCCCCACACTGCTAAATACGTTATGCTCGCCGTTGTTTTCAAGAGTTCTTGATTAGAAAAAACCAAAAACCAGCGAAAGCAATTTAACACTTAGGGCATTTGCCAGACGAAGCCATCTAAAGCCCGCTTCATTCTTTTCTAGCCTTAAATTTATTGGCAAACAAATTATTCCGTCTGCAATGCTTTGGCTTCGTCTTTGTCGTCGTAAGCGTTATGCAGATGCACCGGCTCAGTTTTCACTTTACGAAGGCGTAGATTCAAAATTTCGACGAGAACTGAAAACGCCATCGCAAAATAGATATAGCCTTTCGGGATGTGCTGGTCTAAGCCTTCGGCAATCAGCGTTACGCCGATTAGAATCAAGAACGACAAGGCAAGCATCTTGATAGTCGGATGCTTTTGGACAAACCCGCCGATGCTGCCCGCAAAAGCCATCATAAAAACAATGGAAACGACCACCGCCCCAATCATAATCCAGAGATTATCAACCATTCCGACCGCCGTAATCACCGAATCGAGCGAGAAGACCATGTCGAGAAGTGTAATTTGGATAAGAACACTGATAAACGAAGGATAAATTTTCGCGGACTTATGACCTTCTTCGCCTTCGAGTGAGCCGTGAATTTCATGCGTGCTTTTCGCCAGCAAAAACAAACCGCCGATGAGCAAAACCAAATCGCGTCCCGATATTTCCTGTCTGAAAACGGTAAATAAAGGTGCGGTCAAACCAACTACCCACGTCAAAGAAAAAAGCAAAATCACGCGCATCCCAAGTGCCAATGCCAATCCGACATACCGCGCTTTTGATTGTTGTTCGGGGGGCAATTTGCCTGCCAGAATCGAGATAAAAACGATGTTGTCAATACCGAGAACGAGTTCCAAAAGCGTTAAAGTTAAAAACGCAATCCAAATTTGCGGGTCAGCCAGCAATTCCATAATTTATACAATCTCCCTTACTCAGTCGTTTAGAAACTCTCTCCAACTCATATTGGTAATCCGGGAGTCAGGTATTTCATATATTGCTAGAAAAGCATAACGCCCAGCATCACCCGCCGCGCACGCAACTCATCGGGCACGGCGTCTCGCGGATGAGAACGATGCTATTCGCGGTCGGGTTCAATCGGTTGTTGAACTAAGCGCTGCGCGCAGCTAAAGCCTTCCTCTTAGTAACCCGATCATTCTCAATCGCAAGTCCTCTCCGACTACACTTCTATAAAACGGCCCAGAGATTCTTAGCCGGAAACTGGACCGCTCAACTTTACTTTGGAGGTGTAACCATGAGCGAACTGCGAAAGAGAATGATCGAGTGTCTGCAACTCCGCGGTCTGGCGGAGCGAACTCAGGAGGCGTACACCAGAGCTGTGCGCCAACTGGCCGCACATTATCATAAGTCTCCTGACCAGATCAGCGAAGCGGAACTGCGGCAGTACTTCCTCTACCTCAAAAACGTCAAGCATTACTCACGCATTACCATGACCGTCGCTATTTGCGGCATCAAGTTCTTTTTTGAACGGACGCTCAATCGGCAGTGGACCACCCTGGGCCTGGTGCGCGCGACACCAGAGACGAAGCTGCCCGTCATCCTCAGCTGTGAAGAGGTGCGCCAGATTCTGAGTCGCATCAGACTGCCACGCTACAAGGTTTGTCTCAGCACCATCTACTCCTGCGGCCTGCGTTTGCAGGAAGGCACCCATCTGCGGGTCGCCGACATCGACAGCGCCCGCCAGATGATTCACGTCCGTCATGGCAAGGGCGCCAAGGATCGCTATGTGCCGCTGCAGCAGCGGACGTTGCAGTTGCTGCGCCAGTACTGGGCCACACATCGCAATCCGGTGCTGCTCTTTCCCGCAGAAGGCCGTGACCACAACGACTTGGCGCGCTCTACCGAGCCACCGCGGCCAGCTGCGCTCGCCGTCAATGCCGAACTCTGTCAGCGTCCCCAAAAAAAACCAGCCTCAGTAGGCTGGCTTCCTCTACCTTAGGCTCGGTATCTCTCGCCTGACGGCTCTCTTTCTTCCCGCGGCTCCGCTTTCCCGCTCGCCTGGCTCCCTTCAGCTGACTATTCAAACTCCAAGTAGCCTCTAACCCGGCTTAGTTCAACACAGAATTGTGTGGCGGCTTCCTCTTCCCTCAGTCCTCCCATTCGCACAACGCCCCACACTAATTCTTAATACGTTTTATGTGCGGTTTGATTTGAAACATTCACCCTTCGCAAAATCCAGCTAATCATTGTTTCCGCATATTCGGGAACAGGTCTTGCTCCGGTTGGGCGCTTCATATTGTGGTCTGCTCCCGAAAGGATTGCGATGGTAATATCTTTGCTCTTTTCCTTTTTTACGCCCTCAAGAGTAGCGGCTGTTTCTCGCGCCGGCACTAAAGAGTCAGCTTCACCAAGAATCGCCAACACAGGAGCTTGAAGATTCTCATAAACAGGTATCGGGTCAAAATCTATGCTTGCCGTATATGGCATAAACCACGAATCGCCCACCGGGTTTCTTACCGCCGACAGCAGCGGATACCACGTTTCATTCCCGACTTTTTGAAGTTCAGCCTCATATTTCTCCCAGCCTTTTATCCATCCTTCCCGGCGAACCAAGTCAAATTGTAAATCCATCAACGCCGACGCTCGCTGCACGATTTCATCAGAATAACCCGCATTTCGGATGTATGTAGTGCTTCGCCATTTAGCTAGATATGTTGGCGTGAAAGTTGAACCGGCGGATGTAATAACAAACGCTACATCCTTTGAGCTAGAAGCGACAAGCGGAGCAACCCAACCACCCTGACTGCCGCCGAATATGCCGATTTGGTGAGGATTGATGTCCTTCCGGTTTTTCAACAATTGTACACCGGCAAGAGCATCTTCGGCCAAATCGCTCAAATGAACGTAACGCCAATCTCCTGTGGACGCGCCTACGCCGCGCTTATCATAAATCAGAGTGGCGATTCCGTGGCGAGCGAAAAGGTCGGCGTAAAAGCGATTACTTTCGCGGCTGGCAGCACCCGAACCATGAACAAAGATTACGGCAGGATGTGGACTATCGCCGGAAGGCAAGGTCAAAGTCCCCGCCAACGTCACGTCGCTGTTTTTGAAAGTTACGTCTTGGCGGTCAAAACAGCCAACCGAAACAAAAGGCAATAAGATTAGAATTATCAACTTCAACATTGTCAATTTTTCGAAACAGGAAAACACATAACGCTGCGCTTCAGCTGCGGCGCGCGATCAGCATTCAAGC
>JBGTLM010000336.1:0-11156 GCA_041744135.1 Pyrinomonadaceae bacterium | reverse complement strand
GCATCAATCACCTCGACCTTCATCGTTACCGCCGGAATGTTCGGGGCCACAGCGGTATTCGGCACCGTCACTAAGAGAAGTCTCGCTGGGGTGGGCCAATTCATGTTCATGGGTCTAATCGGGCTCATCCTCGCCTCGATTGTCGGCATCTTCTGGCAAAACAGCGCCTTGCAGTTCGTGATATCGGTTGTCGGCGTTTTGGTCTTCACCGGTCTTACGGCCTGGGACGCCCAACGCCTAAAGCAAATGGCAGTGACGCTGCCGGACGGTCGAGTGGGTGCGTACGCGGTGGTTGGCGCCCTGTCTCTCTATCTGGATTTCATCAACCTGTTCTTCTTTTTGTTGCGTTTCACGGGAAGTCGCCGCGACTAGAACAGTCTTAGTCGGACATCCGTGTTCTCGCCTTGGCTGTAAGAGCGCGCCCCGCAGTTTGCAATCGCAAAACAATTTGCACGAAACTTCTCGTTCGCGGGAAATAATTTCCACGAACTCCCCATCTGCGGTGTTAATCAAGGGGTAGATATTCTCTAGTTTGCGAGCACGCAGGTAGAAAGAGCACCTACCAGGCAAGGAATCCCGACGCGGACTGATTAAAGAAGGCCACCTCAAGAGTCAATCTACCAATGAGAACAACTCTAGTAATTGTCGTTACGCTTCTCGCTACGCTAACAATCACACGGGAGACTGCGGCGCAACAGCAATCCTCCAAGACCATGTCGACTCCGTCGCTCGTGCTCTCGCCCTGCAATGTCGAGGGAACCTCCGAGAAAGTTAAGTGTGGAACTCACGACGTCTATGAGAACCGTTCCTCCAAAAAGGGACGCAAGATCAGCTTGAAAATTGTTGTGTTTCCAGCTACGGGCAAACATCGCGAGTTAGATCCGTTCGTCTACGTTCCGGGTGGACCGGGTTCTTCGGCTACAGAAGATGCTCCTTATGTTGCCCCGCAGTTTGCAAAGATCCGTGAGCATCGAGATTTGTTGTTCGTGGACCAGAGGGGAACGGGCGGCTCTCACCCGCTCAAGTGCGAGTTTTTCAATGATGCCAATATCCAGAGTTACTTCGGATATTTCTTTCCCCTTGAGGACGTGCGCAAGTGTCGACAACAACTCGAGCAGAAGGCCGATTTGACGCTCTATACCACGCCGATTGCCATGGACGATCTGGATGAAGTGAGAGCAGCTTTGGGTTATGAGCACCTCAACCTTTTCGGCTCGTCTTACGGAACGCGCGCTTCCCTCGTCTATCTAAAACAGCATCCGGAACACGTCCGCACGGTGACGCTGCAAGGGGTCGCGCCCACCAACCAGTACATGCCGCTGGCGTTTCCGCAGCACATGGAGCGGGCGCTGCAAGGGGTCCTGTCGGAATGCGGCGCTGATAAAGCGTGTAATCGAGCGTTTCCAGACCTTCGCGCGGAAACCAAAGTCGTGCTTGAGCGCTTAATTCAGGGATCGGTTGAAGTGGAGGTGCGAAAGAATTTCGACCGAGGAGGTGATACTGCCGGTCCAGCCCCCTCCCCCGAGGAACGGGTGAAGATAAAACTTTCTCGTGACCTGGCCGCGGAAGCGGTTCGTTACATGTTGTATCACCCCGGCGGTGCAAGCCAGGCGCCTCTCGTTCTTCACCAGGCGGCGCAAGGTAACTTTATTCCTCTTGCCGAGACGGCCTTGAGTTATCGCCGGAACTTGGTGGGGTCCGGCGCCAACGGGATGTATCTCTCTGTTACCTGTGCCGAGGACCTTCCCTGGATAAAGGCAGGCGAGGGAGAACGCCTGGCCGCCAACACTTTTCTCGGCGACTATCGTTTGCGTCAACAGCGAGAGGCGTGTGCGCTCTGGCCACGCGCAACCGTTCCCCGCGACTACAGCGAGCCGGTGCGCAGTTCTGCTCCGGTCTTGATTCTGACTGGCGAGTGGGATCCGGTAACGCCACCGTCAAACGGAGATGCTACTGCTCGACACCTTCCTAATAGTCTGCATGTCGTAGTTCCTCACGGAGCCCACGGATTCGGCGGTCTGAAAGGACTGGACTGCATTGAACGATTGAACATGGAGTTTGTCGAAAAGGGGACCGTGAAGGGACTCGACACTTCGTGCGTGATGAACATTCGCCGCCAAGGGTTCAATGTGAAACTGTAAGCAGGAGGCCGGGGGCAGAAGGCAGGACCACGTGATCTGTCAGAACGGGTGAGCGGTAGCGACCCGGTCTCAACAGGGAGCATATGACCGCATCGTTACCGGCATAGAGTTGAGATTTCGACGTGAAGCAGGACAAGAGAGACAGTGGAGAATAATCATAGCAGATGATGAAAGGAAAGCTGCGCCGTGTTGATACGAGCGCAGTGCAACGCGAGACGTGGATCAATTCGCCGCAAGGTTGGCGGCTGAAGTTGATTGACGATGTTTATCCCGGCCCTTGGTTTGTCGAGGGCAAGCGCGTGGACCCGAGCAAGCCCTACGATCCAGACGCTCCGGCTTATGAGCCGTAAAGTAGCGCAAACACCGATCGGCAATTGGAAATCGGCAATGTTCCTAGTTCGGGCAGGCGGCGCCAAAGCGGGCCCAGTCTTGAAACTTCCGGGCAAATTCACTGTGGGTCATCGGCGGCAGAGTGCGACCCTCACCCGGGTCCCAACCCCATAACACCAGTTTGTCTCCGGTAACGTGTTCGACGATCTGAGCGACTGTCTTGTTGTTGTTCTGTTTCGGATCCTTAATCTGGCGACAAATCTGTCCAGGCGTCCGGCCCTCCCAGATCATCGGCATGGCAGCGGGCGGTAGATGCCAATTAGGTGCTCCCGGCGGCATGTTCGGTCCGGCAACATTCTGTTCCTGATGACAGGCGCTGCACTTTTGGCCGTACTTGCCTTTCCCGTCAATTCCCCGGCGCACGTTTTGCACATGCACTCGTAAGTCATCGCCCTGGCGGGGAAAGTCGCCGGTTGCATGGCAATTCAAACAGCGCGGGTGTTTTAGAACTGGAATCACTGCCAGAAAAGCCTCGCGCGCGCGCGCGTCGTTTTTCTGTGCGGCCGGTTCGCTATTGCCGACCTGCCAAACTTCGATGTCCCATGCGTAAATTGGTCGAATCACGCAAAGCGCGATGAGGCATAAGGCTCCGATTAGCAGATTGGATATTCGTTTGCTCGGCATGTTCGATTCCCTCACCCGTGAATTCACTAACAACAAATTCTTACCCCGCGAAACGGCGGCAATCGGATTGAGCCCACTAAGCGTGGCGAGAGCATAAAGCCTAGGGTGGAGCGAAGCGAAACCCTAGGTAGCATATCGAAAGATTTGCGAGCCCCGCGAAGCGGGCGACCCGGAGATGAATAATCTGGTTCCGTTGGAGCGCCAGGTTTCATCAACTAGGTTCTCTTTTTTTCTCTGCCGCTCGCTTGATCAATGATCTTGTTCGTGCAATGTTCATTCAATGATTTCTATCTTTGTTCGGTGAGCCGCCGCAGATCAGACCAGGTCGCTACCGCTCCCTGTTCTGACAGGATGCGCTGTCCGCTTCGCAGGTTTTCTGGATTGCTTTCAATGGCGTTGACGTAGGGTTCATTCACTACACCCTCGACATCGTCAGCTCACCCGCGCAAGTCGACTTTTAGAATCGGCAGCTTCCTGATCCGTTTACCGGACGCTGCGAAAATCGCATTCGCGACTGCGGGCGCGACCGGCGGCACACTCGGCTCACCGACGCCGGTAGGTTTTTCTGTACTGGGCACGATGTAGACTTCGATCTCCGGTGCCTCGTTGATGCGCAGCATTTGGTAATCGTGAAAGTTGCGTTGCTGTACGCGTCCGCGATCAAGGGTGATCTCGCTCTTGAGTGCAGCGGTGAGGCCGAAATTGATGCCGCCTTCCATCTGTGCCTTGACGGTGTCAGGATTGACAACCCGTCCGCAATCGACAGCGCAAACCATGCGATGGACGCGCACCGCCCCCTGCTTGTCTACCGAGACTTCGGCGACCTGAGCAACATAACTGCTGAAAGAAAAATGCGTGGCGATGCCCCGACCGCGGCCTGCCGGCAATCGCTTCCCCCAATCGCCTTTCTGCGCTGCCAGTTCCAGCACGGCACGCATGCGCGGTTGATCGGCGAGCAGTGTCCTACGCAATTCATAAGGATCCCTGCCGCCTGCGTGGGCCAGTTCGTCAAAGAATGCTTCCACCGCGAAGCCGTTGTGCGAGTGGCCGACCGATCGCCACCACAACACGGGCACGCCAATCTTCGGCGTATGGAGATCGACCTGCAGGTTAGGTATCCCGTAAAGCAGGTCGGCAGCTCCTTCAACTGAGGTGCCGTCGATTCCATCCTTAATGAGGAACCCCTCAAAAGGGGTCCCGGCAATAATAGACTGACCCACAATCGTATGAGTCCAGGCTACAGGGTTGCCCTTTTCGTCGATGCCGCCGGTAAAGCGGTCGGACCACATCGGTCGATACCAGCCCCCGCGAGTATCGTCTTCGCGCGTCCAGACAACTTTCACCGGAGCCTTAGCGGCTTTGGCGACCTGGACAGCCTCAATAACAAAATCAGAAGCCGGATTCGCACGGCGGCCAAAACCGCCACCGAGCAACGGCGTATGAATCGTGACCTGCTCGGGTTTCAGTCCGGCCGCGGCGGCGGCAGCAGCGCGGTCACCGGTCTGAAACTGAGTCCCAGTCCAGATTTCGCATCGGTCACTGCGAAGATCAACGACGCAATTTAGCGGCTCCATGGCCGCATGAGCCAGGTAGGGCATTTCGTATTCGGCCGTAATTGTTTTGGTCGCGCCGGCGAGAGCTTTCGTTGGATCGCCAACTTTGCGTGCAACCAATCCCGGCGTTTTCGCGAGTGTTGCGTACTGTTCTCTCATGCCGGTAGAAGAAAGCGCGGCATTGGGTCCGTCATCCCAACTGATTTCCAGCTTGTCGCGGCCTAGCTTCGCCGGCCAAAAGCCCTTGGCGATGACCGCCACGCCGGAGGGAATCTGCACTACGTTTTTCACTCCCGGAACGGCTTTCGCTTTGTCAGCATTGAAGCTCAAGACCTTGCCACCAAATACCGGGGCTCTGGCTACCAGAACCGTCATCATTCCCGGTATCGCAATGTCGAGACCGAATTGAGCAGCGCCGTTGACTTTGTCGGGCGTGTCCAGGCGCCGAGTTGGCTTGCCGATAAGTTTGAAGTCTTTTGGATCTTTGAGGGGTACATCTTTGGGCGGTGTCATCGTGGCCGCCACCTCCGCAAGTGAACCAAAGGACGCGCGCGCGCCGCTAGCCGGATTAATCACGTAACCATTCTCGGCTCTCAGACTTGCCGAATCGACTTTCCAGTTTTTCGCGGCCGCACCAATCAGCATCACGCGCGCTGTGGCCCCCGCCTGGCGGAACCGTTCCCACTCAGATGCCGTGCTGGTGCTGCCGCCAGTCATTTGAATTCCGAACACGGGGTGATTGTAGGCGGCGTCTACCGGTGCCGGCTCATATCGAACCTTGCTCCAGTCGGCCTCGAGTTCTTCGGCGACCAGCATCGGCAAAGAGGTGTAGACGCCCTGACCCATCTCTGACTTGTTAACGATTACCGTCACGATGTTATCTGTGCCAATGCGCACGAAAGCGTTGGGCGCGAAGCGAGGGATACTAGGAGTCAGTGGCGTTGCTTCGGGAACACTATCAGCGAGAACCCACTCCGGGACGTAGAGACTGAGCAGCAAACCGCCGCCGAGGGCTGCGCCCGTTTTTAAGAAATCGCGGCGCTTCATTTCCGTTGCACTCATGTTGTGCTCCTCTTCATTTCCGCGGCGCGATGAATGGCCTGGCGAATGCGCGAATAGGTGCCGCATCGGCAAATGTTGCCGGTCATGGCTTCGTCGATGTCGTTGTCGGTCGGGGCCGGATTCTCAGACAATAGAACTGCAGCACTCATGATCTGACCAGACTGACAATAGCCACACTGCGGTACGTCAACTTCAATCCAGGCCTTTTGCAGGGGATGACTCAGGTTGAGGGCGAGTCCTTCAATCGTCGTGATCTCTTTGCCGGCAGCATCAGCGACCCGCTTGACACACGAGCGAATCGCTTCTCCGTTGAGATGTACAGTGCACGCACCGCAGAGTGCCATACCGCAGCCGTATTTGGTTCCGGTCAGAGCCAACGTTTCCCGGAGTACCCAGAGCAGAGGCGTGTCCGGATCGACGTCGACGTTGAGCTGCTTGCCGTTAACTTTGAGATTAATCATAGGCGTATCGTAAATCGAAAATCGAAAATCGCAAAATGGATAATTGGATGGTAACCCTTTAGTAGCCAGCTTCGCCTTTAGCATTCAAGCTCATCACTGGGACCGCAGGCGTCTCGCCTGCTCCGAGCACCGCAAGGTGCTAAGAACTCGCAAATGGATTCAATTCCCGTGCGAATCGCGCTACGCGCTCGCAGCAGGCGGGACGCCTGCGGTCCCAGTGAAGAGCTTGAGCGGGTTTGGCGGAACGGGCTATAAAGGGTGGCAGATCCAAAGCGTCTACGGAATCAACAATAACTTCCCGCTTGTATTTCTGCTCTCGAGATCACGATGCGCTTCCTGCGCTTGAGAGAGGGGGTAGGCTTTGTGTATTCGGAGTTTCAAATCGCCCGACACAATCATTTGCAACACATCCCTAGAGCGTTGCTCCAGTTCGGCGCGGGTAGCGATGTAGTGGGGCAGGCTGGGCCGCGTGACAAATAGCGACCCGTTTTTGGTCAGCAGCATGAGGTCAAAAGGAGGCACTGCTCCACTCGCACCACCGAAGAGAACCAAATAGCCGCGTGGACTGAGGACTTTGAGATCCTTTTCGAAGGTGGTCTTTCCCACGCCGTCATAGACGACATCCACACCTTTATCGTCGGTAAGGCGTAGGGTTTCTTTTTCAAAATCCTGCGTCGTATAGATGATCAACTCATCGGCCCCAGCGTCGCGTGCCAGTTGCGCTTTCTCGCCTGAACCTGCGGTGCCAATCACGCGCGCACCCAGCTTCTTCGCCATCTGGACCAGCAACATACCCACGCCGCCTGCGGCAGCATGAATCAGCACGGTTTGACCCCGCTTTATCGGAAAGGTGCTGTGGCTTAGGTAGTGCGCCGTCATGCCCTGGAGCATGGCAGCAGCAGCGTGGTTGAAATCCAGTGTTTCGGGTATTTGAACCAGGCGATCGGCGGGCACGGCAGCAGAATCGGCATAACTTCCCAGGACGCCTGTATACGCCACGCGGTCGCCTGGCTTCACATTAGAAACTTCTGAACCGCTGGTGCTTACAACACCCGCGCCTTCCTGCCCAAGAATGAATGGTAAGGGCGCAGGATATCGACCCTCGCGGTAATAGACGTCGATAAAGTTTACGCCCGTGGCCTTGATCTGGACCACCGCTTCATTTGGCTTGGGCTCCGGTGTGGGAACATCAACGAGTTCAATGACCTCGGGACCACCGACTTTGGAAACTTGAATGGCTTTCATGAGGCTAGGTTTAAGCGTTATACAAAATCGTGAATCGTAAATAGCAAATCGCGAAAGGAACCACTTTTGACGAGTGTCAGCGATGTTAAGCGCAGGCAACGTTGTCGCTCATTACAGAACCGCGAGCGGTAGCGACCGGATCCAAGCATTCGACGCTCACTAAAACCGCAATCATGCCAAATTGAGTTTAGTATCCGGTCGCTAGTGCTCGCGGTTTCGCAATGGCGCTCCCTTCATATCGCCAGACCGCCGTCGACCTGAATCACCTGCCCGGTGATGTAGCGGGCATCATCGGAAAGCAGGAAGCAGGCAATGCGCGCGACCTCATCGGCTTCGGCGAAACGGCCGAGCGGAATTTGTTCGAGAATCTTCGTGCGGTAAGTTTCATCGAGTGCGCCCGCCATGTCCGTGGAGACCAGACCCAGCGCCAAAGCGTTAACAGTTACTTTTCTGCTGGCCACTTCCTTCGCGAGGGCTTTAGTTAAACCAATCATGCCTGCCTTCGATGCTGAATAATTCGACTGTCCTGGCATCCCCACACTGCCACTTATCGACGAGATGTTGAGAATGGATCCACCAGTATCCTGTCTCAGCATCACTCGCAATGTTGCTTTAGCAAAATTCCACGCGCCTTTGAGATTCGTATCCATCACTTCATCCCAGTCGTTCTCCTTCATACGCAGGATCAAGTTGTCGCGGGTGACACCCGCGTTGTTGATCAGGAAATCAATTCTTCCAAAGGCTTCTTTCACCTGCTTAACCATCTCCGCGGCGGCATCAGTGTTTGCCACATCGCAGTGCCTTGCGAGGGCACGCACTCCGAGGGCTTCCAGTTCTGTGGTGAGCGAGTCAGCAGCCTCGGTGCTCTTTGCGTAATTGAATGCTACGTCAGCGCCCCCGCGGGCAAGTTCCAGCGCGATGGCCCTCCCGATACCACGGGTAGCGCCGGTGACGATTGCAGCACGTCCGGCGAAGGGTTTCTGATCAGGCATGTTTGGCAGTTCTTGTTGTACGCGTCCCGTAGTCTGGAGATGTACGTTGCTAGGTCAAAATTGATTCATGAAATATCACGAAATGACACGAACGGGATTCGTGTTGATTCGTGGATCGTCCGTTTTTGTTCGCCACAGTCCACAAACATCCGCGAAACATTTCTTCCTCACCGGATTCTAGATGCCTTGCAGCTTCAGCGACTTTAGATACTCGCGAAAGTCCAGAGCCAGATCCTCACGCTTCAAAGCAAACTCGACAGTGGCCATTAAAAACCCCAGCTTGTCGCCGGCATCGTGACGCGTGCCCTTGATTCGCACCGCATAGAATGGCCGCTTTTTCAGAAGTGAACGCATCGCATCGGTGATTTGTATCTCGCCGATTGCTCCCGGTGTTGTTTTCTCGATCTCGTCAAATATGTCCGGCGTTAGAACATAGCGACCGATAATGGCGAGGTCAGAAGGTGCTTCCGAAAACTTCGGTTTCTCAATCATGTCCCTGATTTTGTAGACGCCGTCTTCCACCTCATCGACATCGATCACGCCAAAGCGAGAGATTGCCTCCCCGGCAACCTGCATCGTACCAAGGACCGGCGCGTCGTATTTCTCATAGACGTCGAGAAGCTGTTTCAACCCGGGAGTTTCGGCATCGATGATGTCGTCGCTGAGCATTACCGCGAAGGGCTCGTCTCCTACCAGGTCCCGAGCTTGCAGCACTGCGTGGCCCAGGCCCAGGGCCTCGCCTTGCCTGACGTAACTGACTCGGGCCATCTCGGAAATCGCGCGCATCTCCTTCAATAGATCCAGCTTCCCGCGTGCCTCAAGCAGCCTTTCCAATTCAAATGAGATATCGAAGTGATCTTCCATCGGAACCTTACTGCGGCCCGTGACGATAATCACAGACTCGATCCCGGAAGCTACAGCTTCTTCGACCACGTATTGAATCAGCGGCTTATCAACCAGCGGCAACATCTCTTTGGGAGAGGCTTTGGTGGCAGGCAGGAAACGGGTACCCAAACCAGCAGCGGGAAAAACAGCTTTACGAACTTTTCGTTGCATTGTTGATTTAAAAGTTTGCCGCGGGCAAAGTAAGCGATCCCCAAAAGGACGGCTCAAGCCTCGCTAACTTGCAAGTCAGGAAGGGTGGCTCAACCCCGGCGAATCAGAGCGTAGGGTGCCGAAGCCACCCTTCCTGCCGGCAAATTCACATAGGCTTTATGGGTTTTCCACGTCATCACTGCTCATGGTTTTGAAGGGAAACGCCCCTCCGCATCAAGCCAACTGCGCCAGCGTCCAAACGTCCTGTTCTTGACACCCCCAACCGCGTCAGCTAGCGTGACTTTTTTTCTTGCTCAACAATAGAAGCGATTCTCTTACCATACTTTACTGGAATAGAACAAATGCTCGATCTTAACTACGTTCGCGAAAATCTTGATCAGGTGCGCGCCAAATTGCAGAGTCGCGGCGTGCCCGGCGCTGCACTTGAGACCTTTGCGCAGGCAGACGCGGAGCGCCGGCGGCTAATTGCCGAATCAGATCAACTGAATGCCCAGCGCAATACGGCCAGCCGAGAGATTGGTTCGTTGATGAAGGAAGGAAAACGCGACGAAGCCGAGGGACAGCGAGCCGAAGTCAACGCGCTGAAGGAGCACATTGCTGATCTTGATCAATTGCGCGACGCCGCGGAAGCGCGCATGCGCGACCTGCTGGCGGCGCTTCCCAATATTCCCGACGACAGCGTTCCAGTGGGCAAAGACGATTCCGAGAATGTTGACGTGCGTCGATGGGGCACCAGGCCGGAATTCCGTTTCGCACCGAGGGACCACGTCGATCTGGGTACGAGCTTAGGCATTCTTGATCTTGAGCGGGCGGCCAAAATATCTGGTGCGCGCTTCTCGATATTGAATGGTGCGGGAGCGCGACTCAGCCGCGCCCTCGTTAACTTCATGCTTGACGTGCAGACGTGCGAGCATGGTTACCAGGAGACGTTGCCGCCTTTTATCGTGAATGCATCTTCGCTTTTTGGGACCGGGCAGCTGCCTAAGTTCGAAGAAGATCTTTTCAAGCTAACGGACGAACGTGGTTTGTACCTGATTCCCACGGGAGAAGTACCTGTCACGAACTATCATCGCGAGGAGATACTCGAGGCGTCCGCGCTGCCGGTGAAGTTTGCAGCCTATACTCCGTGCTTCCGGTCGGAAGCCGGCAGTTACGGTCGCGACACCCGCGGTGTCTTTCGCCAGCATCAATTTGAAAAAGTCGAGTTGGTGAAACTCACACTGCCTGAAGAATCCTTCAACGAGCTGGAGTCGCTAACGCACGATGCGGAGATGATTCTGCAGAAGCTGGCCCTGCACTACCGGGTGGTCGAACACGTCACTGGTGACCTGGGTCCCTCGGCGGCAAAGTCCTATGACATCGAGGTGTGGCTGCCTTCGTACAACGAGTTCAAAGAGATCTCATCGTGCTCAAACTGCACTGACTTTCAGGCCCGCCGCGCTCAGATTCGCTTTCGACGAGCGGGAGGCACAAAGCCCGAGTTTGTCCACACGCTAAACGGCTCAGGGCTCGCAATTGGAAGAACCTGGATTGCTATTCTTGAGAATTTTCAGCAGGAGGATGGTTCAGTAATCATTCCTGAGGTTCTCCGTCCGTACATGGGTGGGATGGGAGCTATTAGGAGTCAGTAGC
>JBGTLM010000335.1:0-5092 GCA_041744135.1 Pyrinomonadaceae bacterium | reverse complement strand
GCGCACTCCGGCCATGGACTGAATCGGTTCCAGCATGATTGCGGCTACCGACTCGTCCGCCAACTTCCGTACCGATTCTATGTCGCCAAACTCAGCTTGCAGATGGCCTGGCACATTCGGCTTACCCAATTCGCGATACTTTCCCAGAAAGGTGGCGCTGATAGCGTCGGCTGTGCGTCCATGGAAACCGCCCGAGAAGGTGATTACATTTTCCCGGCCCGATGCGAGGCGTGCCATGCGCATGGCGTTCTCATTGGCCTCAGTTCCAGAGTTGCAAAAGAAGACTTTAGTGAGCGACTCCGGAGCAATGGAGACAAGTTTCTCCGCGGCTCTGGCGCGCACCTCGGAATAGACCAGGTTGGAGTAGAAGAGTAGTTTTTTCGTCTGCTCAACTATCTCTGCTACAACATGCGGATGTGAATGACCTGTTCCCGCTACCGCATGACCGCCATAGAGGTCCAGATATTTCTGACCATCGCTGGCGTAGAGCCAGACACCTTCGCCACGCTCGGCGACTATCGGCATTTTCTTGTAAGTCGCGAGTTGAAACTGATCTTCCAGCGCAGTTACTTCTGTTAGCTCTCCCGGTTGTGCTCTCATTTGAATTCGATCCATCCGTAATCTCGGGGCCAGGAAGGCGGCCTACTCCCGCTGCCGCATTTACCCTGCCCTTGTTCCGTCGGGCGTTTCTTTTTCCGGAACCGCCAGTACAGGCGTTATTCCATCGGCATAACCGATGTCGAAGAGCATGCCCTCGGAGTTTTGGCCCATCATCTTCCTCGGCTCCAGGTTCACTACGAACAATGCCTGCTTACCTACGATCTCTTGCGGATTTTCTCGCTCCTGTTTCATGCCCGCGAGGATAGTTCGATGGACATTCCCAAGCGCGACAGTCAGCTTCAGCAGTTTGTCAGAGCCAGTCACGTCTTCGACTGACAGAATAGTGCCAACGCGAATGTCGATCTTGTCGAGATCGGCAATCGTGATCGCTGGTTTGAAAGGAGCAATTGTTAGTCTAGTGCCTCTCAATGACTTTACGGTTTGGTTTCGTGCGAAATCGCACGAAACTCAAAGCGCCTTTCTATCATTCATGAAACTGACGAACATGCTTGATGTTGTGTATTGTCGGGCGTGATCATGGATTCGTACCCATCAACATTAGGCCGGTTTTCTCATCGAGCCCAAACATCAGATTCATATTCTGCACTGCCTGTCCCGCCGCACCTTTGACAAGATTATCGAGAGCAGAAAAGACGACCACCTGACGCCCACGTGTGGCAAATCCAAGATCGCAAAAGTTTGTAGTCTTCACCCAGTTTATATCCGGGGATCCTTGCACGATCCGGATAAAAAAAGAGCCTTTATAGAAGTCAGTGAAAACGGAACGCACTTCTTCTGCATTCATCTCTTTCCGGGTCTCGACATAGATGGAGGCAAAGATTCCGCGAGCGACGGGAAGGGAATGCGTCATGAAAACAAGTTCGCTGTTCCAGTTTCCGACTGCCCGAAGCTCCTGCTCTACCTCCGGCACGTGCTGGTGAGTAAATGGCTTATAGGCGTAAAACGAATTCATCCGTTGGGGGTGATGAGTGTTTGCGGCTGCTTTTGCGCCGGAACCGGAAGAGCCGGTTTTAGCGTCCACGACTACGCGGCCTTCTATGAGGTCCCCGGCGACGAGCGGCGCCAGGCCGAGCAAAGTTGCGGTGGCAAAGCATCCGGGATTGCTGATCAGTCGAGCCTTCTTGATCGCGTCACGATTTGTTTCGGTGAGACCGTAGATAAACTTCGCTTGAGTTTCCATCGCCGTGTGCTCACGGCCATAGTGCTGCTCAAACTCGCTCTTGTCCTGCAGCCGAAAGTCGCCGGATAGATCGATCACTTTGACGCTTGACGGCAGACATGGGGCAATCTTCATCGCCTGTCCATGGGGCAGGGCGAGAAACGCACAATCGAGATCTCTGAGGTTCTCGAGCTCCTCCGGCACTTTGCAGAGCTTCAAGTCCGTCAGTCCATGAAGACTTCGATGCACTTCGCTAATGGGTTTTCCAGCTTGTTCGTTAGCAGTTACGAAAGCAATCTCGGCGTGCGGGTGCGGGAGGAGAATGCGCAACAGTTCCGAGCCGCCATAGCCCGAACCGCCGAAAATTCCCACTCGTATCCTGCTCGTCGTCATCATCAACCTTTAACTTAACGTCGCTGCATGCGAGACTAAATCCGCATTCCGAAGAAGCACACGTCTACTGATCACCGAGGTGAAACAAACCAGTGCGCTATCGTTTTACTCCCTTCCTTGCCCTGGCGATAGCTTCATCGCTATCGGTGCAACCGGACAATGCATGCTTATCTACGTGGGCATCGTCTTTCTTGTCCTGGCCCTGGTCATGATGCGCAAGAGCCGGTAACCAAAGACTAAACGCCGGCCCCAACGGGTTGCCCCGCTGCTTCTACCTTCGACTTGATCAGCTCGAAGAGAAGGGCACTGTTGCGCTTGGCATTTGCGGCAGGAATGCCAAATTCGTTCTTAATGTAATCCTCACCCATTTGTGAATCCGTTACCGACCCGGAAATTACATCGATTTCGATTCCTCGTTTGCGCAACAGTTCTATCCCGCCCCAAGCCCCCACGTAATCCGAAGCGCAGAAGATGATGGCGGCGGTTTGCTCCCGTAATTCAAGGTCATCGAAGATTGACTCGACTGAATATCCGCCCAGAATTCCGTCTCCCAATTCAATCACGATCAAATCAGGCGAGTTTTCATTGAGCCTAAAAATGATCGCTTTGGCGACAGGCGAGAGATCGCCCGCATCTACAGTTGAGGGAAGTCCGCAATCGAGAAAACTTGCGGTCGCGATCGCTCCGTGATCAGCCATGTTCAAGGTGTCGCGCAGGCAGGCGACGCCAGAGAGTTTGCCCGCCGCCACCCGAAGGCCGGCGCGAGTGGCCTGTTTTATTAGTTCGGCCGCAGCGTAGGTCTTGCCGCTATTCATGCTGGTTCCCGCAACTATCACAATTGGCGCCGTCTCACCGAGATTTGAACGCAGGGGCAGGGCATCATCCGCAATGTTCAATGCCCGCCCGTTTTCGTCGCACACCATGCCCATCACTTCAACTTTGATCGCATCGCCCAGGCTGGAGTGATGCCCCGTGCAATAGCCGATGACTCCGCCCAAATTAAGCAGATGAAGTTGATCGCCGACGCTGACGGTCGGCGGCACATCGCCAACAAATCCTTTCAACGCACGTCGTCGGCCCAGGACGCCAATGATCACATCGCCGAGGTTAATCTTCGCCAGCCTTCCCGTCGGCAGTTCGAGCATGTTGTAAGTGGAGCTATCGGTTAGAGTGCGCACGGCGATAACGTCACCGGGCTGCGGCGTGCTACTAGCATTTGTAACGGCTACCGTACGCGCAAGACTGAGCGGAGAAGTGGCCGAACCAAGCTTGTCGGCTTCGACGATGCGAACGCCCGCGAAGGGCGTGGCAATTGTTTTGTTGGTTTCGTTCATCTCTTGTTACCTCTGTTGCGTTGTCTCAATCTCAGGGCGTTCAGTTTTATGAACCCTTCCGCGTCGCGCTGGTTGTAGACCGAATCGGCCTCAAAAGTTGCGAGCTTTTCGCTGTACAGCGAATAAGGCGACCGTCTCCCGACTGTGAGGACGTTGCCGCGATAGAGCTTCACCCGGACGTCACCCGTAACTTTTCTTTGCGTCGCGTCAACCATCTCGCGCAACAAGTCAAACTCCGGGGCAAACCAAAATCCGTAATAAACGCTCTCCGCAAACTTCACTCCTAAAGAATCGCGTAGGTGCATCACTTCGCGGTCGAGGGTAATTGATTCGAGCGCCCGGTGTGCGGCCAGCAAGATAGTCACTCCGGGAGTTTCATAAACGCCGCGTGACTTCATTCCCACAAACCGGTTCTCGACGAGATCCACCCGGCCGATGCCATGCTCACCACCCATCCTGTTTAAGGCCTCGAGAAGTGAAACGGGTCCCATCTGCTCTCCATTGACAGCCACAGGTTCGCCTTTGTCGAAAGAGATCTCCACATATTCAGCCTGGGCCTTTGCATTTTCAGGAGAGCTGGTAAGTTGAAAGATGTTCTCCGGGGCCTCAGCCCAGGGATCCTCGAGAATGCCGCCCTCGTAGGAGATGTGCATGAGATTGCGATCCGTCGAATATGGCTTCTCGTGCGTGGCGGTGACGGGAATCTTGTGTTCCTGCGCGTAAGCAATCAGGTCGCTGCGGCCTCTAAACTCCCATTCACGCCAGGGGGCTATCACTTTGATGTCGGGTTCGAGTGCGTAATACGTCAACTCAAAACGCACCTGATCGTTGCCCTTGCCGGTGGCCCCGTGCGCCACCGCATCCGCTCCCTCTGTGCGCGCGATTTCGATCTGGCCTTTGGCGATCACGGGGCGGGCGAGGGAAGTACCCAACAAATAGACACCCTCATACACTGCGTTCGCCTTGACGGCAGGCCAGACGTATTCGCGAACGAACTCTTCGCGCAGGTCTTTCACGTAGAGTTTTGAGGCACCCGTGGCGAGCGCCTTGGCCTCCAGCCCATCCATTTCTTCACCCTGGCCGACGTCAGCGCAATAGCAAACAATCTCGCAGCCGTATTGCTCTTTCAACCAGCGCACCATGACGGACGTATCAAGCCCGCCGGAATATGCCAGGACTATCTTGCGGATCTTGTTTTCTTTATCTTTCATGATCATCAATTGTTCTGTGAACTTTGTTCTTCGTACTTTGGATTCGTTTGTGTTGCCAGAAGTGATCGGAAGCAAACTAAAAAGCTCCAAGCTCAAAGAACTAAGTTCTTCTACGCAAACAAGTCCCAAACTTTCTTAATAGCGGTCCGCTGTGCTTTGTGGTCATTAACCGCAATGAAGACCGTGTCCTCGCCGGCAATCGTTCCCACAATCTCCTCGATTGCCGCGCCGTCGATGTTCACGGCCACGGCAGATGCCAGTCCCGGCTCAGTGCGCGCCACAACAAGACTCTCGCCGGCCATAGCGAGACTCAAGAGTCCCCGCGCTGCGGCTCCATTTGCGCGCGGCACCGTGTAGTGCCCATGGTGCTTTAC
>JBGTLM010000334.1:0-6143 GCA_041744135.1 Pyrinomonadaceae bacterium | reverse complement strand
CCTCAATCAACTGACTAATCATAGTGTGATGCTCCTCCATCAGACCGGCACCGCTGGGCTGCGCGCCGAAAGAATTTGAACGTTCAAGCAGGCGGGCCGATTGGCGGAGAGACTCGCTGAAAGCGCATCGCGCAGCGACGCTACATCGGTGATGTGAAAACCAGCCGCGCCCAGACCACTGGCGACCTGGTCGTAGCGCGCCGGTAACAGACTTGTCTCGAAGGTGCGTTCCACACCGTAGCGACTGGCTTGCAGATGCCATTCAGCTCCCCAGCGGGCATCGTTGCCGACGATGGCGACGAAGGGGAATGCGTAACGGGCGGCGGTCTCGAATTCGCTGGCGTGGTAGCCTGCCGCACCATCCCCCAGGAAAGCGAGCGTGCGTCCTGGATGTCCGGTCGCGGCAATCCCTAGCGCCATCGGAATGCTCCCGCCGATTCCTCCGAGCTTGCTATTCCACAACATCCGATTGGGCAGATCGCGCAGTCCGAGGCGAATCCACTGACAGAACTCGCCGCCATCGAGCACGATAATGTCTGCCGGCTCGAGCAGGTTACGCACATACTTGGCAACCTCCAGCGGATGTAATCCCTCGAGTGACGACTCGGCCGGCGTCTCATCGGCCTGCGGAAGCGACCAGAGCTGTGACCATTCAGCGAGGCGAGGATGATGACCGGCAGTAGCTTCCACGAGGTACGAGAGCGCGATCTCAGCGGGAACTTGGGTATGTAGATCCACGACGCGGCGTTGTCGAGGGTCGCCGGGAGCATCGATATGCAAGACACTGCCCACGGAAGCGATAACCGACTCCGCCAGGAAGCCGACAGCGAAATCAGCCGGAGCGACAACGAGCGCGCAGTCGCTGTCCCGGTAATGCCGGATGACCTCACGATATTTGAGATCATTCGTGCCTCGCGGACACTCCGTGATGATCGGCTGAATGCCGATCTGCCGCGCCAGCACACGCAGCGACTTTCCTGCCGCTCCCCGTCCGGCAGACGGGCGGGCGATCATGAGCGGACGCTGTGCTTGCCTGAGCCGCTGCGCCATCGCCTTAAGGATGGGTTCATCGGCAGGGACATCTTCCACCCCAGCGGGGCTGCCCCGCTGGGGACCCCGGTCCCCGGCGGCAGGCGGCTGGCTTTCGCTGCGGGTTCCTTCGCACGACACGACAACGAGCACATCTGCCGGCAGACTGACGTGAACGGGTCCGGGAACTCCGGCTTGAGCGAGTTGCCACGCGCGGGCCAATGTGGGGCCAATCTCTTCGACCGATAAAACCTCCATCGCCGCCTTGCAAATCGCGCTTGAGACGCCGCGTTGATCAAGGTCCTGGAAGCCGCCGAAACCCGCCTCGGTCGTGACGCATGCGCCGCTCAGAAAGAGCAACGGCAACTCCAGACTTTTGGCCGTGGCGACTCCGGTTAACGCCGCCAGGAAGCCGGGGCCGGCGGAAACGAGCAGCACTCCCGGCCGGTCGCTCAGCTCAGCGCAAGCGGCGGCAGCATAGGCGGCAGCCGACTCATGCCGCATATGAATAAGGCGCAGACCGAAGTCTGCAGCGGCATCGTAGATCGGCAAAATCTGATTGCCCGACACCGAGAAGATCGTGTCGGCTCCAAGTTCGCTCAGTGTTTCGGCAACGATCTGTCCTCCAGTCATCATCCTTGTCGAACTCCTTCGCTATGTTTGGCGCTTGTTGGACCAAGTTGTCCTGAGTCCGACTCCACTCCGCTAACACCGCTCAATACGGAACCGAGAGCGGTAGCGACCGGATGCAGGGCTCAGCCAGATGCGAACGACTCAACTCACGGAACCGCTTGCGGTAGCCAGCGGATGCTAAACTCGGCTAGGCGCAAACGACTCAACTCACCGAGCCGTTTCGTGATCAGCTGAGCCTTTCAACCTTAGGCGCGAGTTGAGCCCTGGCATCCGCTGGCTACCGCAAGCGGTTCCGTGAGTTGAGTCAGGTTGTTTGGTTGAATGCCAACATCCTGTCCAAAAAATTAACCTGGGCCCTTTAGTTTTACACTCTCGGTAGCGACCGGATCCTACACTCAACTAAATTTTAGGTTCCAGCGTTTGTAACCAATGTCAGAGGCACGTTGAGCTTATGATCCGGTCGCTACCGCTCGCGGTTCTGTATTTTGGGCGGTAACAGTTCGACCTTCCACTGATGTTCGCTTATAGTCTTCTATGATGAGTCTTGTCTCAGCCTCTGAAACGCCGGGCTAAATCCACGCGCCGCTCACGCGGTGAAGAAAGGCTGGGTAGTAAATGCGATCTTTGTCTTCACCTAACGGATCGGCAGTTTATCGGCCGTAATTCACCGCGTCTTGTCACGAAGAAAGGTTTTTGTCTAAGATTAAGCTCGTCGGAAAGCGATGATGAATTGGAGGCGGTGGCAGGCCTTGGAACTGAAGCATCCTCCCGGATACCTTTATGGAGAGCAACTAAGAAGCTGTCGGGTTGCCGATTTCACCCTGGCGGAGAGCTTCTATCCGTTAGGGTTGAAGACTCCCATTCATAGACATGAGCACGCCCTGCTCTGCCTGATCAGGCGAGGTGCTTATACCGAAACCTGTCGAACGGGAATCCGCACGCATCAACAGTCAACGGTTTTCTTCTTGCCGCCCGAAGAAGAGCACCTGAGCAATTTTCACAGTACAGAAGTGCGCATCTTTCGGGTCGAGGTTGATCCGCAGCGGCTTGAGTGTATCCGTGAGCATTCGAAGATTCTGGACCGTCCGGCCAACTTCAATGGCGGTTTGTTGACTAGGCTAGCGACCAGACTCTACCGCGAATTTCTACAGATAGATGAAACTTCACCACTTGCCATCGAGGGTCTTGTGCTTGAAATCATCGCAGAGGCTTCCCGCCGTTCGCGCCCAACCTCGGAGCGCCGGGCCCCACGCTGGCTCAAACAAGCGAGAGAGCTGATTCACGCCCGATTCTCAGAGAAGCTGACGCTGGCCGAAATCGCCCAATCGGTGGGGGTGCATCCCATCTATCTGGCCAGTGAGTTTCGCCGCTGTTACCTGTCCACCGTCGGTGAATATGTGCGTCAGTTGCGGATCGAATATGCCTGTCGTGAACTCTCGACCTCAGATATTTCTCTCGTGGAGATCGCTTTGCAGGCGGGATTTGCCGACCAGAGCCATTTCTCCAAAGTCTTCAAGCGGCTCACGAGCCTGACCCCTTCTCAATACCAGGCAAGCTTTCGCTCGCATTAAGTAACCAGGCAAACAGATGCGTGATCATCCCGGCGTGATCGCTGATTGGCAAACAGCACTTCAGTGAAATGGGCTAAGAAAGATGACGTCTTTCCATGATATTAGGGCGCGAGTCCAACGTCGCGCAGCAGGTCGGTGAATTGTGGTTCCGCGCGGAGATGGTCAAGTTTCGGCTCTACCCGGAGGTACATCAACTGCCAGGCTCGATCCTCAAAGGCCTTGCGCAACCAGACCAGCGCCTGCTCTTGCTCGTCGAGGCCCACGTAGACCAGCGCTATCTCATATGGGGAGACATACTGCCGCTGTGACTTCACCTCTAACTGATGGACAATCTCCCGCGCTTTCGCTTTCTGTCCTGAAATGGCATAAACGTGTCCTAGTTCAGCTAACATCCGCGAGTCGCCATCAGTGAGTGAGACCGCCCTTTGAAAGGTAGCGACGGCCTGAGCAAACATCCCCTTCTGCACATAGCCCCAGCCGAGAAACCAGTGGGCGGGAACGAAGTTCGGATCCATCTCGAGCGTCTTCTCGCATTGCCTGATAGTTTCATCAAAGTCATGCCCGAAGTAGCCGATGTATCCTTGCGCCGCACTGACGATTAGCGACAGCGGGTCGATCTCGCCGGCTCGCCTGATTTCGGTCAGGGCTTCCGGTTGCCGCCCCATTGCAGCTAAGTATTCGGCGTACCACTGATGAGCGGTCGCGTAGTTGGGGTTGAGTTCGAGAGCGCGTTTGTATTCCAGCTCAGCACGAGCCCAGTCCCAGTCGAAGGCCATTGTTGCCAGGGCCAGCGAGGTGTGCGCTTCGGCGAGCGACTCATCAATCTCCAGTGCCCTCGTGGCCGCCGCTTTGGCTTTCGGGAATGAATCCTTCGGCGAGAGAATGCTGTAGTAACTGAGCAGGTTGTAGCAGTCGGCCAGCCCGGCGTAAGCAAGCGCATATCCGGGATCGCGTTCAATGGCCCGCTGAAAATATTCGCTGCCTTTTTGCAAGCCTTCGGCAGACCGCTTGTTCCAAAAGTAGCGCCCTTTCAGATAGAGCTGGAAGGCCTCAGTGTTCTCGGTGTAGCGTTTAGTGAGTTGCTCGCGCTCTTCACTGCTCAGCTTCAGCGCCAGAGCAAGCGCGACCTGCTCGGAGATAGAGTCCTGCACAGCGAAGATGTTGGTAAACTGCTCGTCAAACTTCTCAGACCAGAGCGGCTTGCCGTCGCTCACCCTGATGAGCTGCACCGTCACGCGAATCCGGTCGTCCAGTTTTTGAATCCGCCCGTCAATCAACGCATCCACTGCCAGCTCTCGTCCGGCTGCCAGTGGATCAGCGCCCGATCCTGAGTATTTGAGCACGGAGCTCGTCGGGCGGGTAATCACCTGCCTGAGGTTGCCCAGCCTGGTGATCAGAGCGTCCGCCATTCCCAGACTGAGATATTCATCGCCGCTCTCCCCACCCAGGTTTCTGAATGGAAGAACCGCAATAGTTTTAACCTGTGTTTCAGTTCCGGTCGGACTTAATTGGTTGGAGAGGAAGAGATAGCTGAGAACGGGGATGAGAATCAGCAGTAGCAGGCTGACCAATATTAGTTTCCGTCCTGAAGTTCGAAGCGGCGGAGGTAAGACGGCGGGACGATGAAATTGCCCTTCCTCGCTCTTCAGCACATCCGATCCATTGACTGGTTCCAGTACCCGCTTGAGGACGGGATTGCCGGGCGGAACCGCAACCCGATCGTTGCCATCGCCGAGGATTTCCCTGACCTCCGCGACGAAGCTGTAGCCTCGCCCCGGAATTGTCACAATGTAGCGGTGCTCTTGGGGCTTCTCATGCAAGGCTTTTCTCAGAGCCGAGATGATCACGGTGAGGTTGTTTTCCTCAACCACCGTGTCCGACCAGAGATCCTTCATCAGTTCGTCTTTGCTGAGGACGGTCCCCCGGTGCTGGATTAGCACCAGCAGCATATTCAAAGTCCTCGGCGCAACGTTCACCACCGCTCCATCGCGCAGCAGTAGGCGTCTGCTGACATCTAGGCGGAAGGCACCGAACTCGTAAAAGTAGCTGGCCGGGCGGCTTAGCGTCTCCATAGGAAAAAGTAGGAAAAAAGAGCGCGATGATAATGACTTGTAGCCGCACTCTGTGCTTCATGTGGCTCATTCGGCAGTCATCAAACCGCAAATTCAGTTTCAAAAAGTTTAGCAAAAAGCGCTGTGGGCAGCAATTACGATGCGGACCAATCCACTATAGGTGTATTGAGATGACCAGAAGGAAACAATTGGCGTGGTTATGATCGGCGCTGGAAAACAAACATCGGTACGCTGGAGAATCCTGGCTCTGCTCGCCGGGTTCAGTCTGGTCAGCTACGTGCTGCGGACGAACGTCTCGGTGGCGGCCAAGTTCATGATGCCGGAATTAGGCCTGAGCGAAATCCAGATGGGGCAGGTCTTCAGTTCGTTCATGCTCGGTTACGCCATTTTTCAAATACCGGCAGGATTGCTGGGCGACCGCAAAGGACCACGACTGGTGCTGGCCTTGGCGGCATTGTTGTGGAGCGTGACGACGCTGCTGACAGGACTGATTCCGGGCTTGATCGTGACCTCCAGTGCGGGGGCGCTGGTTTCGTTGATGTTTGTGCGTTTTACGCTGGGCGCAGCTGAAGCGGCGACCTATCCGGTAGCCTCTCGGGCCGTGGCTACCTGGATGCCGGTTGGGGAACGAGCCTTCGCCAACTCGCTAGTGATTGCCGGGAGCACCGTCGGCCTGGTCTTCACCCCACCACTGATTGCGTGGCTGATGGTCACGAGAGGCTGGCGCGAGACCTTTTATGTAACATCAGTTCTCGGTCTGCTGATGGCCTTATTATGGTGGCGATACGCGACCGATCAGCCTGAAAAACATACGAAGGTCAGCCAGGCGGAGCTAAAG
>JBGTLM010000333.1:0-18644 GCA_041744135.1 Pyrinomonadaceae bacterium | reverse complement strand
CGACCAAGCTCCTCCAGACCTCTGCGCAAACGGTACCGCAAAAGCAAAGTCCAGAGCCGCTCCAAACACCCAGTCCACAGCCGGCGTCTTCACCAACAGTAGTCCCGCCTCAGTCGGTCGAGTTGGCGGGAACGGAGCCAGACGCTGCTGAAGCGCCGAAGACCCTGCTGCCTCTTTCGCCGCATACGATTCGCGCAAGAATTGCTGAGGCGGAGCGCCTGTTTAAGTCGCGTCCGATGCCGACATCGATGGGGCCTTCAATTCAATTTGTAACCCTCTCGGCTCTGGACCAGAGCACGGCCCGCATCCATCACGTCACACTCTTAAAGGCAACATTTCTCACCAAAGGCTCGGAATTCACAACGACCAGTTCATTAGGCATGCCGTTGAGTATTCGCGTGCTGCGTGCGAACGGAGTGAACACCGCAGTAGTCATCTTCGACAATCAGGGCCGCTCCCTGACTCCCCTTCTGGTCGAGTTTCCGATTGAGAAGCGCGGCGTTTTTCGTGAGCTGGCTTATTACACCTCCGCGCATCCGGCTCTGCTTTCCTCTGATCTGTCCCGCTCGGGCCAATTGTATGTGCGCACGATGTTGGATCTGGCAGCGAAGCGTTTGCGTGAGAAGGGTGCGTTTATCTCGCCTCAGATCGTCGATGTCGCTGAACGCCTTTGCCTTGTTGAGCACGTTGATCATGAGCGTTTTCGACAGGAAAACCGCAGCGCACTGTTCCAGGAGATTTACTCGCTCTTTGCTCTCAACGAACTTGATACCTACCGCTATTCGGTTAGCAGTGCGGGGGCGGGGGGCATGGTGCAAATGATTCCCTGGGCATACAACCTTATGAAGCAGCGCCATCCGGGCGTGGGTCTGACGCCTGATTTCGTGACGGGCATGCGCAACCACGGAAATGCGCTGCAGGCGATGCTGCTCTACATGCAAGACACCTGGAACGACCTGGCGGTAAATGAAGAGGTGCAATACGCCCTCAATGCGAAACTCGCAACGCAACCGGAGCTGCTCGCTGCCGGCTATAACTCAAACGCTGCTCGTCTGCCGGGTTATTTGAAGCGCGGGGGTTCGTCGTGGCGCACACTCATTCCGCGTGAGACGCAAATGTATCTGCAGATCTACAAGAATTTCGAAGCTCTCGTTCCCATCAAGCCGCGGTCGACGCCTCAAGTCTCCAGTGGCATTACCGGCAGCGCTGGTAACGCTCAGTAGTCGACCCGATTAACACTTCGGCCCCCCTAGGTAATATCAACAGAGAGGCGCAAAGCGCCGTGGCAGCAGCCCGACTGTCAAGGAGCGCTCGGCAAGATCGGTTGGCAGAGTCTTGGCTACCTTAGGAGTTCTACTTAACAGTCGGGCTACTTGCAGGCGCTACTACCATATCAATCCGAGGTCTTGCCGAAGAGTACGTTAACCCAGTAGAAGGCCACCGTGCCGGCACCGATCACGGCGCAAGTTGCGACCGTGCGCCACAGAATGTCGGTCCCGGTGAACTTCCAGATTGCGAGCAGCGAGGCAACAACCGCCACCAGGATGCAGGCACTGGTGATCCAGAATGAGATCGTCCTGACCATTCGTGGATCCAGAAAGCCTCGACGCTTAGGGTCTGGTTGAGAGTCTGCCAACTTGTCCTCGCCCTGCTTTTTCTCCCTCAAGAATATTTCGCAGCCAACCGTTTCACCGTATTGGCGTTCCGTATCGTGACCGGCATCCCCAGAGCACGCTCGAGCTGGGTCCCGGAAAACTTGGATTCGCTGATCTTCTTACGCGAAAGCCAATAGATCTCACGACCATACACTCGAAAATCGTCAACTTCAGTCCTGAATTTCAGGAGCTTACGTTTGGATTCGGTGTTGACCTCATCTGCCGCGAAGGCGATGTACAGCGCGTTTCCGTTTGCCGCCTCCGAAGCGCCAAATGGTTGGCATTCCGCGATACTCGCCAATTCGGATGACGATCTGATATAGGTTGCAACTTCGTAACTGAAAGTCTCTCGAAGAAGACTCTCGATCTTTCTTTCCAAGGTCTTAGTGTTTTTTGAGTTCGTATCAAATATTACATTGCCGCTGGCGATAAAGGTTTCGACATTGGAAAACCCCAGGGCCTCAAACAGTTGGCGCAGATGCGCCATTTTGACGATATGGCCACCAACGTTAATGGCTCGCAGGAAGGCAACATATTTTGGCATGAGACTCTGCACCCGGTGGATTGGCTTTTGGCGATCGGAGATCTGCCGGGGGCGGCGCAAATATTCGCCCACCTCAATTGAGATCAGGCACCACCAACTTGCAGGTTAGCTGCGCAGCCCGCCGAAGCGGCGAGCAAATATCAACTTAGAGACTCTTTCGCCTGTAATAAAATCAACAACTTACAGGAGAGTTTCTAGTGAGGAAGGGTGGCTTGTCCGCTACTTCTCAACTCGCTTAGTAGCCATTCCCTTAACTGACTTCTCGACGATCTTCCTCAACACGCCCAAGTCGACGTCAGCAAGCTTCTCTATGTAGAGGCACGACTTGCCGGTCTTGTGTTTACCAAGACGAGTCATGAGATCTGAGACGGGCTCGAACCCCGGCATGATGTAGAGGGTCAAGTCGCTCTTCCGTGGGGAGAATCCCGTGATCATCGACTCGCCTTCGCGCCCGCTTTCGTACTTGAAGTGATAGCGTCCGAAACCAACAATACTGCTGCCCCACATCTTAGGTTCTTCGCCGGTCACATCTTTCATGATTTCAAGCACCTTAAGGCAATCCTCTCGCCGGCTTTTGTCTGGAACCTTCTTGAGAAAACTAGAAACACTTTCTTCCGTTAGTTTGGTTTTTGCTTCCGCCATCACACCTCCTTCACTTTCGCACGCTTGCCTGGCTTCTGTAGGGGCGTCCCCTCCGTGGGCGCCCTCGTGGCCATATCTCACCTTTCGAGACAACCCGGGTCGTTTCTGCAGCGCCGTGGGGCGCCCACGGAGGGACGCCCCTACAAAGGCCTCGAATCGCCGGCCTAGAAAATTGCCGCTTGAAATTTCGAAATCTGAAAGAAGTCCTTGACTGCGTTTACCGCCCTCTCGGAGTCGAATTCACCACAGGTGTAAATAATCGTCGAAAGGAACTTTGGGTTCACCCAGACGCCGATGTAAATGCCCGAGTCAATCAAGGGCACGAATCCGTCGAATCCCTCATTGACATTTTTACCCGCGCCGCGCGTTTCATGAACGATGGGGTTGCCGTATGTCCGAAGTCCCAGCTCGGTCGTGATATTTGAAAAATACTTGTGCAGAGTTTCTGCCGATACCTCAATGGTGAAATAACCTTCGAATAGTAGTCGCTTTCTAAATATATCAGGCGCGATGTCAGTTAATGGTGTGGTATTCATTGATTCTCCTTTCACCTGCCGTACGATCGCACTCGAGACTTACTCGTCGCCAGTCGGTATGATCCCCGCGCCTTCGACCATGAGAATAACGGTTCGCTCAGGTGCCCGCGGCCGATGCATTGTGCCTTTTGAGACTACGAAACCCTGGCCGGGCACGAGTTCCACTGTGCGCCCCTCAAGATCGATCAGCAACTTTCCTTCGACCACGTAGAAGAATTCATCTTCATCGTCGTGCTTATGCCAGTGGTAGTCTCCCTGAATCACGCCAACTCGTACGATGGATTCGTTGACTTGGCAAAGAGTCTGGTTGTACCAGCGGTCGGTGCAAGCTGCAACCAGTGCGGGCACGTCCACGACCTCCATCGGAGGGTAGAGCACGTTCAAGTGAGTTACATACGGATAGGTCTCTTCTGGATCGGCCATCTTTAATCCTCTCGTTAGGCGGTCCTACGCTCTCCCAGCCACGTGCTATCGCGAATTCTCTCAGTGGTTAAGTCATATCGTGGTCCGACCCGGTCGCTACCTCCTCGGTTCTGTAACTGAGTGGCATCAGCTCGCTACCGAACTGAACCAGCACCTCGAATCAGGCAGGGATGAGTCTCTGGTTGTATCCGGCCTGCACCAACTCTTCGTACGCGGCCCAAACATCACGAGGTATCTCCTGGTAAATCTGAAAACCCTGCTCCGGGTAAAGCTTAATCCGCTGCAAATCCCCGACCATGATGCTAATCACTTCGTCGCGTGAAAGTTCTCTGCTGGCATAGTGGTGGAGATATTCATCGAAGGAGACTTGGGGAGAAGTAACGACGACTTCTTTCTCGGGCCACAACGCCCTGAAGGTGGCAAAACTCCTACGTTCCATATAAGGCTTCTGTACCAGGATGAACTTCTGCGCGTCAATTTTCTTTTCCGCCAACAACTGCCTGGTAAACAGAATGTTTTCACCCGTATTCGATGATCTATTTTCGATGAGTATTTTATCTTTCGGTACACCCAGTCCGATAGCAACTCTTGCGAACTGATCGGCTTCCGGCTCAGTCCAAAGGTCTTTGGTAATTGTACCCAGACCTCCGGAGAAGATAATGAGTGGGGCCCATCTCTGGTGAAAGAGCTGCGCACCTCTGTCAGCCACCCTCGTGTCGTGACTGCAGAGTACGAGAAGCACATCAGCTTGAGAAAGCTGATGATTCATCAGGTGGTAATGCCAGACCTTTTCAGCTAAGGCCTGCAGATGATTGCCCATTGTGCCCAGAAAGTTGAGAGCCAAGCCCGCAATGCACGCGGATCGTTTTACTGTCTTTTGCTGCTTACAACTCTTTACCGCAACCTGTTAGATTTCCGACGCAAACAACTTAACCTCAGACGAATCTTCCGACAATCGAATCGTACCTTCAAATCTCAAGCCAATCTTTTCGAGCAGCCTGATTGAGCTTTCATTATTCGGATTGGTGATGGCAACCAGCCTGCTTATACCCAGGACATCTTTTCCATAAGCCTTCACCGCAGCAGCGGCCTCAAAGGCATATCCCTTCGACCAGAACGCGGGCAGGAAGGCAAAACCAATATCGACGTCGGGCAGTGAGTCTCTCTTAACCAGTCCGCACATTCCAATCGGAACTCGGGTTTCTTTAAGCTCCACCAAATAGAGTCCGAAACCGAAGCGCTTATAGCTGGCAACCGGACCGTTTTGAATATATTGAACCGCATCCGCATGGTTACGGACGCCTTTGTCGCCTATAAAGCTTAAGAACGACGGCTCATTGACGAGTTTAAGAATAAACTGGGCGTCATCACCTGTCATCCAGCGCAGGACCAAGCGTTCTGTTTCAAGTACGCACAAATGAGACGCCTCCTCGGTTAATGTCGACGCTGGGGACATTTAACATTTGTAGGTTAGCAATGCCCTCAAGAATGTCAGATCAAACCCGCTGTGTGAAGACTCAGCTATCGCCACAAGGACGGCTCAAGCCCCGCTAACTGCGGGTCAGGAGGTAAGCCGCAACCAGGGAGATAACCAGATCCGGATCACTCGGTGCGGACGGTTTCGCGCTTTGGCGGCGCGGAATTCTCGGTAGGAGCTAAGCGCTGAAGCCAGGGAGTTTTTCATAGCTTCTCTTACGTTCAAGCAGTCAAATGAGTTTCTTCAAGGAGGTTAAAGACAGATCCCACCAATAGTCAGAGTGGCGATTAGTAGTTCACGCAAAGGGGCAAAGGGGCAAAGGCGCAAAGAAGAGGTGGACATGAACTACGGCCCTCACCCTTGCCAATTAAGCTTTCCTCTTTGCGTCTTTGCCACCTTTGCGTCTCAGCGTGATTATCAAAACTTAACGAACTCAAATTTAGTACGGAAGCTGCGGTCGGGACTATTGTAAAAGGTCCCGAACTGCGGGCTGGCGAGGTTCTTCTGCACGTCGCGCGGGTTCCAGTGGTTAGTGATATTGAAAATGGTAACGCCCACCCGCCCCTTGTACTTCTTTCCGCGGAACGGGATCTTGAGCCCTTTCGTCACCAGCAGATCGAGGGTCATCAGTTGCGGGAAGCGCCCGCCGGCGTTGCGCGGGCCGACGAAATTCTGCTCCTCATCGAGAAGCGAATAAGGGAAGCCGCTGCGCCACTCAAATACCGGGGTGGCAACGATGTTGCGGGGTAGACCAAAATCGCCCCAGAAGAGTATTCGGTTCGGCACGTCGAACTCTTGCTTACCAAACTCATTGGGACGAATCACGGGATTCCGGAGATTGCCGAAGTAGGTGTTAAAGTCATTAAGATCACCCCGCGCTTCGGACCGCACATACGACAGGAAGATGTTGCGTCCCTCGTGGAAACGTAATCGCGCGGTGGTCTGAAACTCGCGGTAACGGGAGCGACCTGAGTTTTGTAATAGTAACGCGCCAGTCGTCGAATCTTGATGGGCGACTGGCTCGACGAAGAACTCGCGCCGCGTGTGACGCTGCTCATATCCGACTCGCAGCAGCAGTCGCCCGGTGAGCTGGTGATCGACCTGAAGATTCGCGGCGAGGCTGTATGGGTTCCGTGGTCCGCCGCCCGGGGCTAGGTTCCGGAACAACCTGGATCCATCGACCACAGTGACGCCGTCCGGTGCAAACGTCGTTATGAGCCGGCTCTGATATTGTTCAAACGCGCCGAGGTTCAGCGAGATTTTGTCGTAGAACAGACCTACGCCGCCGCGCACGACAGTGCGTTCGGAATCGGTTGGCAGGAAGACGAAACCGAAGCGGGGAGCAAAGTTGTTCTCGGTGCCGATCTGATCACGGTCAAAGCGCAAACCCAGGTCGAGCGTAACGCGTCCATTGAGAGTCCACTTGTCCTGGAGGAAGGCGGAATATTCGTTTTGCCGCCGCCGTAGAATGCCCCCACCGACAAATTCGATCAATTGGCTGGTGGTGCTGTTGGCACGAACGACGCGCACCGGGGTGCTGATGTTGCTGCCGTTGAAGGTGGTGTGGCTGAAGTTGAGGCCGGTCTTGAACGCATGCGAACCGCGCCAACGCCTGGGCGCAGAGTGGTAGACCTCTAGCCACTCAGAGCGCCGGCTCACCCGATGCTGCCGGTCGAACCAACCGCCGAAGTTTCTGTCGGGTGTGATCCGATAAGGCGCGGCGCTATTGCCAAAGATGTCAGCGTCAAATTGCTTGACGCTGAAACTTGATTGCAGGAGCGCGCCGGATTTGAAGGCAGCTTGTTCGTTGAGCGCAAAAAACCAGCCGCGCTGATGAAAGTTTGCCGTGGTCTCAGCCGGGTTAAAGCTGTTGAGGTTGAAAAAATCGAGCTTCTGCGGGAACACGGAAAGACTGACGGTAAACCGGTGGATCGGGTTTACTACATAATCCACTCGGGAAAAGGAATCGAAGCTTTCCCGCTGTATGTCTCTCTGGCTTTCCTCGAGGTTTTCCAGACTCGGCACGTTAGTCCGGACGAACCGGTATTCGAGACTCTGAAAAAAGAAGAGCTTATTCTTTGAAATGGGACCGCCGACTGCAAGGCGCGGCGTCACTGCACCGATGCCAAAGAGCTTGCCGTCGCGCCAACGCGGTCGGGGGAGAACTCCGCTTACCAGATACCGCCAATCGTTGCTACCTGCGCGGGTCTCGATGGTGGTGATGGCGCCGGTAAATTTGCCGTACTCGGCGGAATAAGGATTTGAGTAAACCTGCACGGTCTCTACGGCTTCGAGCGGTAACTCAATCGCCGGACTACCAGTCACGGGATCAGTAACGTTCAGACTGGAGACCAGGATCCCGCTCTGATTCGGGCGTGTCCCCTTAATGTTGAGGTTGCCGTCCGGACCCCGCACGACGCCGGGCAGAAGGGGCAAGGCGTCCTGGAACTTTTGATCGATAAGCGGTGCGTCGCGCAGGGTTGTGCTGGTGATCACCCCCGCTGTGGTCGATTCAGTCTTGCCGGCGTCGGCCTTATCTTCAGTGACTGTCACCGTCTCGCTAAGCGCAATGGGTTGCAGCAGGATATTCAGGTCGACCGTAGCTTCGATCTGCACCACAGTCTTCTGTTCGTATTTTTTAAATCCCTGCAACTCCACCGAAACTTCATAATCACCTGCGGTAAGCCCAATAAAGCTGTAACGACCCTCTTCGTCGCTAACGGCCTGCAGCTGCTTGTCAGCGAGGCGCTCGCCGCTCAGATTCACGACGACGCCTGGGAGCGGTCTACGCTTGTCAGTGATATCGGCCACCACCTGGCCTTTGATGCCGCCGTTCTGTGCGCCGTGAGTCTCGTGCGCCATCGACTCGTTGCGACAGCTCAAGATCATGAACAGAGTCACCGCACAAATGAGTAAGGGCCGATGGTCGTAAAGCTCTCGGTAGGAAATAAGGCGGTTACGACTGAACTGCATGACCTTATACTCTCCCTCGTCCCATGCTCGTTTGGTCTAGGGCAAAGCGATCCACGAAACCACACGAACGACACTAACAAGAAATTCGCGTTGGTGCACTGAAGAGATGCTGGAACGGGCGAAAGGGATTGTCACCAGGTTAAACTTTCGACCAGTTCGTGGGCGCTCCCTGAACTAAAGACGTTACTTTCGATTGAACATCCTTCGAATCGCTCAACAGTTTTTCGACACACTTACAGGCCAGTTTCGAGGCTATCCTTTAAGGGATTCCGCCCGCCCGTTTGCTACGTTCTATCGACTTTCCTGGTGGCCTGTTCCAATAGATGGCGAACACGCAAGCCTTCGGAGCGCTTCCGCCCATGGGCTTTGTGAACTGCAGTAAGTTGCATCCAGCCGGGGATGGTTGGGTCGGCTCCGGAATCTATTAGCAGCTTTGCCACCGCAAAGGAGCAGTTGCCGGCGACCTCGCCCAATGGAGTGTTTCCGCTTACTCGTTCGTCGTGTGCATTAACGCTCCCACCAGAATCATTGGCAACTTCATCACCTCAAGATGCTGAACTTCGGCGGCGTAGTGGAGGGGGGGTACCAAGACCATCAATGCGTGAGGTTGGTGTCCTTCATCCAGAAGCCTCCTGCACTCTTCGATGTCTCCGGGGCGCGCCGCATCGTGTAGTCGCTCCTGCTCGTTTGAATCGCTTATATCATCGGAATGCCCTGGCATGTTCATGGGAATTGTACTTACGTACGCGTAAGGCTCTCAATTTCTTTCTTTCGTACGCGTAAATTGCGGGATGGTTTTCCCCTGAGCTGATTCCTCGATCAGCTGCTGCAGGCGCTTCAGTCTGGTTACTTCTTTCTTGGCGCTGAGCACGAACCAGATGACTGCTTTCCTATACGAAACCGGCTTGGCTTGAAAGAATTGCCACGCGGCCGGATTATCTTTTAGCAGCCGTTTATATGGAGCGGGCAACTCCGGACTCCTTTGCTCATAGGAGTAGATGCCCGACCTGTTTTCTGTGCGCGCTTGAAATGCTTTGACACCCTCCGCCTGCATCAGTCCCTGCTCGATAAGTTCCTGCGCGCGCTTGATGTTGACCGCACTCCAGATGCTGCGTTCCTTACGAGGAGTAAAGCGGATGGTGTAACTAATGTCATCAACTCTTTTTCTGATTCCATCAATCCAGCCGACACGAAGTGCTTCGTCAACTGATTCGGGCCAGGTAATACTCGATTTGCCCGAACTCTTCTTGTAGTAACCGGCCCATAGTTCCTGGCCGGTGAGGTGGTGCTTCGCAAACCATCTCCGTAAGTCAGAAGGCGACTTAAAGAATCTGATCTTCAGCGGAGTCATTCAAATTGTATGTACTTTTAAATATCCCGGATTGATAAAACCGCACACAAAGGTTTCGGACTCACACCAGTAGTCATTCTCAAACCATGAAGCTCTTAGCAAGTGCAGGTTCTTCAAAACTCTTCAACTTTGACTCTCGGAGAGTTACAGCCGAAAGCGTCGTCGAAACTCACCACTGGTAATGAAAGACTTGACCATCTCGGCCGAGACATAGTCGCCTGCGTAGTCATTCAATTTCGTGAGCCAGAAGTTGTAGCCAGAGAAATCAGAGTCCGGAGCGGCATTCGGGTTGCGCCGGAGGTAACCGAGATACTGAATATAGACAAAAGCGCGATTGAACTCGCGCCGATGGAAGTCGGTATCCTCGGCCACCGCCCGCACCATCGCCGCGCGCGAAAGACCGGAAGTGACGAGCGCGTCACGCTCGCCCGGCGAGAGCGATCCCCCGGTGTTGGCGTTCAAGTTGTTAACGAACTCCGCTGCGGACAACGCAACTGGGTAGCGCGCGAGAAACTCCGGACGCTGGACGAAGTCACTGAAAAACACCAAGGTGTTGGCTTCGAGTTGGGCCTCCCAGCCGGGCTGGTTAACCACAACGCCGCGCCCGATCTGCTGCGTATCAGAGAGGAACTCCGTCTTGTTGAGCGCCGCACCCGCATCGAAGGCTGCCTGGTGTGTCCGGTATACGAGAAACCCGGTTTGCTGGAACTCTATCGAGATGAAGAAGGCGGCCGAGACGTGGATTCGTTTTAACTCGATGCAGCCCTGGTCGCCCCGGCAGGAAGTGATTTCGTTGGTCCAGAACTCCAAGCCCGGCGTATCGGGCTCGCGGTTTAAGAAGTCGACATAGTTCTGTCGGACATAGAAGCGGGGTTCGTCTACGATGTTGTTGACCGACATGCAAGTCGAGAGCGCGCGGTTCACGTTAAGGCGTCCACCGCTTGTCGTCTTGTTGGTGAGGGCCGCGACTGGATCAATGTTAGTGATGAGCAGGCCTTTGAGGCCGGCCGCGGTCACATTGCAGCGCGAGAGCACCAACGCAGCCGCACCCGACACGTGCGGCGCCGCCATCGACGTTCCGTTGAAGAAACCATAACCCCCTGCTCGCAAAGTTGAGAAGACGCTCACGCCAGGCGCTCCGAGATGGACGCTCGTTTTGCCGAAGTTGGAGAACGAAGCGATGTTGTCGGCGCTATCGGTCGCGGCGACGGTTAGGATGCCGGGTTCCTTATAACTGCCTGGATAGGTTGGCATCACGTCGTTGTCGTGAGCAATGAAGTTGTTACTGTCGCCGTTGCCCGCAATGGCGACGAAGAGCATGCCATTGTCCTGCGCGAACCTGATCTCATCGAGCACGGCCTGGCTGAACCCGCCCATCCACCAACTGTTGTTGATGATTTGCACGTTCGCCCCGCCTGCCGCGCCAAATCGCTGCCGGGCCTGGATCGCAAACTCTATGGCCTTGATAGCGTTGGAGGTAAAGCCGCTGTTGCTGCTGTTAAGCCACTTGACGGCCATGAGCCTGACGTTCCAGTTGACACCGGCGACGCCCTGACTGTTATTGCCAACCGCTCCGATTATCCCCGCCACGTGAGAACCATGATTGTGATCATCGAGTGGGTCGCAAGTGTTGCTAATGGCGTTAAAGCCATGCGAGCCCGCTTCGCAATTGATGGTTTGACCACCGATGTTGACGGAGAAAGTCTCCGGTGCCGACCAGATGTTGGCGGCGAGGTCCGGGTGATTGAAATCGACGCCGGAGTCGGCGATGGCGATCACGATGGAATCGAGTCCAGTCGTGGTATCCCACGCCTGTTCGGCTCCAATCGTTCGCATCCCATAAAGTTGTCCGTAGGAGGTATCGTTCGGGACGCCTGCACCGTAGGCGAGGTAATCCGGCTCAGCGTAGATCACGTCGGCTCGTCCAGAGAGTTCTTTAAGCAAGGTCTTCGTGTCCTTGCTCGACGAGTGAAGGAGTCGCACGCCGGCCCCGCCCAGCTCGACGTTGAGATCGAGGTCGAGGGCGCCGACCAGCTGAGCCCTGGAAGCTTCGCTTCCGCCACTACGAAACTTGACCAGCACTTGTCCGGCTGCTGCCTGACGGCCGTTCACCGATTCCAGCCGCGACACATCACCGTCGGCGTCCATCTGGAAGCTCGCCTTAGAGCGCGCCTGAATGCTTTCGGAGTTCATAAATATCGCGGACGGAATAACAGGCGCCGATGCTACTCGATTCCCGCCTCTTGGCCCGAGCCAGAAGACCACAAGAGAAAAGACAATAGTGGTGGCCAGCAGTGATTGGGGCGCCTTGAGGCGGAAGTGAGATGGCGACATCAATTAGTTCTTGCGGCGTCGGAGTCGAAGTTCGTAAAAAGTAACCCTGGGGGAAAGGCCAGTGGGAGCCGAGTGATGATCGACACACGCGCCTCATGCATCTTAATTGGCTCGGGCGAGTGGGATTGTGCAATATCTGACATCGTAGGGAATCGCGCAGCCGTAATCAGGACTAAAAAGTACTTTATTGACCGGGTAGACTTCCGAGGGACCGCTCTTGAGCGCGAATAATAACCAACGGGACATGAAGTTGCAAAAGCGGTCTGAGGCGGAGTGCTAATCCCCAGCCCGAGAAACGGGCGACAGCATAAAGCCTGGGTAAGGATTTGTTCAAGATTGGCAGCCTGCGAAGCGGCGACCCCGACGCTGCCACCGCATCATTACTCAAATTAGGTCTCCGGGGCTCCTTAAAAGTTGGGCTATTGCCGCATTGAAACTTACAAATCGCAGTATACTTCCTAGGAACGTTGCAAGAGAGCCGCATGCCGAATAACAATTCTGGCTGAGGGATTTAGAGGCGCAGAAACCTGCAACCCCAGTACGACAAATTCAGAGCTTACCAAAAGGAAAATCTCATGAAGGTGATTACATTTCCCGAGAGAAGTAATTTTGCAAAAATCGCCACGCCGGCTGGCAGGGTCGCCTTTTTAACCGTCGCGTTCTTTTTCAGCTTCTTTGCCTCCGACACAGTCGCCCAAAAGGCTGCCAAATCATCAAAGCCAACCGCAGCCGCGCCGCATCGTGTTCGCCAGTACACCATCGAACAGTTCATGGATACGGTTCGCATCGGCGGTGGGTCCTTCTCGTTCGACGAAAAGCAAATACTCTTCCACAACAACAAGTCGGGCATTTTCAATGTGTACACCGTCGCAGTCTCGGGTGGCGAGCCGAAGCAATTGACCAGCTCGACTAAGGAAAGCACGTTCGCCGTCTCCTATCTTCCCAGCGACACGCGCTTTATCTACACCTACGATCATGGCGGCAACGAAAACAGTCATCTTTACCTACGCAACCAGGACGGTAGCGAACGCGATCTCACGCCCGGCGAAAAGACCAAAGCCAACTTCCTCGGCTGGGCACACGATCGGAAGTCATTTTTCTATTCCACAAACGAGCGCGACCCAAAATATTTCGACGTATTCGAGATGACAGTCGCCGACATGAAACCTGCACTCATCTTCAAAGATGAAACGGGATACGATTTCGCCGATATCTCGAACGACAAACGCTACCTCGCTTTCTCAAAACCGGGCGACTCGACTATTGACTCCGACATTTTCCTTTACGACGTTCAGCAGAAAGAGATGAAGAAAATCACGCCGCATACCGGCGAAGTCAGCTTCAACGCGCAGGCGTTTGATCCGCAGTCCAAGAATCTCTATCTCACTACAGATGAAGGAGGCGAGTTTGCTTATCTCAAGCGGTATGAGCTTGCCACCGGCAACTCCGCAGTTGTGGAGAAAACTGCATGGGACATCTGGGGTACCTACTTCTCGCGCAACGGCAAGTATCGTGTCACCATCATCAATCAGGACGCCCGCACCGTGATCAAGATCTACGAAGCCGCCACCGGCAAGCTCGTACCACTGCCGAAGTTGCCGGGTGGCGACATCACGGGCGTGACCTTTGCTCCGAGTGAGACTCGCATGGCTTTCTCTCTCAACGGCGACCGCTCGCCTTCGAACTTGTACGTTTACGACTTTGCCACGCGGAAGGCGACGAAGCTGACTAACAGTCTTAATCCCGAGATCAATGCAAACGACCTCGTTGAGGCCGAGAACATCCGCTACAAATCTTTCGACGGAATGGAGGTTCCGGCCATTCTCTACAAACCACAAGAGGCGACCAGCGGGAACAAGGTGCCGGCTCTGGTCCTGGTGCATGGCGGGCCCGGCGGCCAGGCGCGACGCGGTTACAAGGCCCAGGTGCAGTTCCTGGTTAACCATGGCTACGCGGTGTTAGACGTGAACAATCGAGGATCGTCGGGTTACGGTAAGACCTTCTTTACTGCCGATGATCGCAAGCACGGTCGCGAACCGCTCTGGGACGTGGTCGAGGCGAAGAAGTATTTGCAGACCACAGGTTGGGTTGATGAACAAAAGATTGGGGTGATGGGGGGCAGTTACGGGGGCTACATGGTGCTGGCGGCCCTCGCCTTCAAGCCGGAGGAGTTTGCCGTAGGCGTGGACATTTTCGGTGTGTCCAACTGGGTGCGAACTTTGAAGTCGATCCCGCCCTACTGGGAATCGGCGCGCAAGTCGCTCTACAAGGAGATCGGCGATCCCGAAACGCAACTTGAGATGCTCAAGGCCTCGTCTCCGCTCTTCCACGCGGACAAGATTCGCCGTCCGCTCATCGTTTTACAGGGCGCGAATGACCCGCGCGTTATTAAGCCCGAGTCAGACGAGATCGTCGAGGCCGCAAAGAAGAGCGGCGTCCCGGTCGAGTACGTTGTCTTCGAAAACGAAGGCCACGGCTTCACCAAGAAGGTCAACGAGATTCGCGCGAATAAGGCGATTCTTGAGTTTCTCGACAAGCACCTGCGCGGAAATGTTGCGGGTAGCAACTAAATATGTAGGGGGGTCCCTCCGTGGGCCCCATGCTATCCGCAGATTACACAGATTACGCAGAAACATTTAGGCAGTAAGACTACGAAGCAAAAAAAACCTTTGTAGCCAGTCTGTTTCTTTTAATCTTTGAAATCTGCGCAATCTGCGGATAGCACGGGGGCGCCCCCGGTGGGACGCCCTACAACTCATACGTGCGTGGTCCATCGTCCTGCGCGTCCTCAGCTTTCATAAACACCGGGAAGGCGTGGACTTCTTTTTGCTGCCGCAGAGCATACTTCAGTGTCCGAAGCGTTCCCAATCCCTTACCAGAGCGGAAGCCAATCACAATCCCACAAATGTCCACCATATAACGATTCCGGTAAGCGGAGGCATTCTTGCGCTTGGGAAGTTGCAGCTCAACGACTCGCTCCATCTGGTCCAGAAATTGTTGAAGCCACTTAGGCTGGCGGGCACTCGTGTAGGGCACGACAATCCAACAGCTTTCATTGTGCTCCAATAACCACTCCATGGCCCACTGGTCAATCCCGCGAGCACCTCCGAGTAGCCAGGTTCTACCTTGATGCAGGAATGGCGAAAGATGCTGCTCAAACAGATCGCGAGCAACGTCGCGACTAACGTCTCGGGAACCGGTGATTACTAGCGATTTGGCGTTCATAGAAACAATTGTTCGGTGGCGCGTGCATTACATCGTAGGGGCGGCACCTCCGTGGCCGCCCGGCGTTTCCGCCACTCACGTCTATCGAAAACCGGTCATCACCGCGACTCGGGGTGCCCACAGAGGGACACCGCTACAGTTGCTGCGGAAGCTCTCGGGATGGGTCCATCTTCAGTCTTGCCAAACCTTCCAGGTTCCTAATACCGCCAACTCGTTAAGTCCGCTCCTGGAGGAGCGCTCTTCAAAATGCGATTCACAATCTTGGGCGCGTAGAACTGATGGTAGCGGAGACGCGAGATAGCGTTCGGTCGGGTGTGGTCTCCATTCCAGCAGTGCTCGGCGCGCGGCTCATAGTCAACCTCGCCGCCGTAATGAGGAGTCGTCGTAGTCTTGAGAAAGTCTTCGACCAGGTAGACTGCGTCGTTCAGGAAATAGTTGTCCGCCTCGCCCACGTAGATGTGAAGCTTGCCGGCGAGCTTTGGTCCAATCTTGCTCCAGTCGCGTTTGAGAATATGACCCAGATCGTAGTTTTCCCGCCAATGGGCCGCGACTGCGCGGTCGATCTCTCCGGAAAGCTTATTCCAAATCGGTTTGGGATAACCATCTTTACCAACAGGCGAATATACTGCCTCCCAAATATCAAACTGGCCACCTGAACGGCTTTTTGTTCCGAGGGCCAGTTCCATGTAGTTCATCTCCTCAATCGTTGCTGCCAGTTCGCCCAGGTAGTTGCGTTTGCCAGGACGAGGGGTCTGTTTCCACTTGCTGTCGGCGCGGTAAGCGTTCTGGTGATCGTAGATGTTGACCACGGTGTAGGCGCGGAAATCTATCGGATCCGGACAGGCGCCCCAGGCGCCGTTATACTCGTCGGGATAAAAGATCTGTGCCGCCAGGGCTTCCCATCCACCCGTCGAGCCGCCGTACATAAATCGCGCCCAGCCTTTGCCGATGCCTCGAAACTGCTTCTCGATAAACGGTACTAGTTCGTAAGTGATGGCGTCGCCATAAGGCCCCAGGTTTGCCGAGTTCACCGCGTAGGAGTCGTCATAGTAAGGGTTGGCATGCTGAATCTCGATGATGATCATGCGCGGGAAATTAGGCCCGGTCCATTCCTTATAAAACTGGTAGGCCTGCTCCTGAACGATTTTATTATAGTTTTCAAGTTTGAACCGGTCGCTGTACTCAGGTTTCAAGTTAGGATCAGGAGGCGTCTCGCGAAAGCCGCCAAAGTCGGCAGAAAAGTGACCGTGGAAAATCACCAGAGGATAGCGAGCATTTGGATGCGAATCAAAACCTTCGGGCAGCAGGATGTTTGCGCCCAGATACATGGGCCGGCCCCAAAAATCAGAGAGCATTTTGCTCTGCATCTTTACATGCTTGATGTACTTCGTATCTTTGGGCGGCACGATGGGTGGAATCACTTTGTCCAGGAGGATCTTAATCGTGTCAGACTTCTGGGGATCGATGGTTATCTTTTGCGGAGTGCTGTAGAGATTACCCGGTGCGCGGTTCCATTGCTGACCTTCGCCGCGATCCATGGGCAGCTTCACGGTGTGACCATCAGATCGTTTGAATGTTTCATAACGATGGAGCAGCGCCTGCACTGTGTATTCTCCCGCAGGCACTTGTGAAAGGCTTCTCACCGGATAACCGGAGGCATTGGCATCCACGATGGCTTCCTGACCGGGCTTTAGTGCTTCAACGTCGATACCAAATACCTGTTGCGTGGTCAGGTCCTCGCTGATCTGAAAACGGGGTTCTCTGGAGCTGTCCGCCGAGATAAGCAACAGTACGCGTCCGTCCAAAGGCTCTTTGTTGCTCGTTTCCGGAAAGGAAATTACAAACTGCAAACCATCGTTCTGCTCGCTTTTTAATTCGGCAATCTCCGGACATAGCAACGAAACTAGAAGAATCGCCAAAAATGAAAATAGACGCACTATGGTATTTGATCTCATGACATTCTCCTGATTGTTATCCCGTAGCTTTATGGAGTGCGATGTTAGGATTGTAGGGGTGCCCCTCCGCGGGCACCCGTTCGTCTCGGTGAAACAGGCTTCCGGTTAGTGCACGGGCGCCCTCGGAGGGACGCCCCTACAATTTCGTCGCGTTAGGACATTATCGCTATCTCATCTGCGTTGCGAACCAGGGCTGACACGCAGTATATTACGCGCACTCTAAGGTCAAGTTCTTTACGCCCTAACAATCCAACTGTTGCAAATTCTCAACCCCGGAGGAATGAATGAAAAAGTATTTCGTACTCTTTGCTCTACTTGTGCTCAGTCTGGCGTTCCTGCTGACGAGCGTTCCCATTGAAGATGTCGGCGCCCAGGGGCGCTCTGATGATCCTGGTCAAAAGCCCGCGTGGCGACTTGGCGGTAAGATAGTCGCGCCGGACGGCGTAGTTTTTGAGTCTTCCAGGGCTTTCATTGAAGCCGGCCGGCGGTGCAGCACGCGCCAGGTCGACGACATCGAAATGGCAGAGATCGAAAACGATATAAAGAATAAACGCGGAGGGAAGGACGCACCCAGCGAAAGCGCTGTCATAGGCGGCGAAGATGCCAGAGTCTATGGAAATGGCAGCATCCTTATCCCGGTTCATTTTCACGTCGTCTTCAGGTCAGACGGCACAGGCAATATTGCGGAAACATGGCTCGACAATCAGATCGACGCAATGAACGATCATTACACCGGCCTGGACACCCCTGCTTATAGAGAGCCTGCGGCAAACACGTCGTTCCGTTTCGTGAAGGCCAGCGTGACGCGTACGCAGAATGACGGGTGGTACGCCGCGGGTCCCGGCTCGGCTGCGGAAACGGCGATGAAAAATGCGCTGCACACTGGCACCGCCGATGACCTGAACTTCTACACTAACAGCGGTGGCGGCTATCTTGGCTGGGCTACATTCCCAAATAACTATAGATCGAGGCCAGCAATGGACGGCGTGGTCTGCTACTGGGCATCACTTCCCGGCTCTAACTACGTTCCCTATAACCTAGGCGACACTGGTACGCACGAAGTCGGCCACTGGCTGGGTCTCTATCACACATTCCAGGGCGGTTGCTCAAACCAAAATGACGGCGTCGCCGATACTCCGGCCGAGCGCTCGCCAACCTTTGGCTGCCCTACCGGCAGTCAAGATACTTGCACGAAGAAAAACACTCCCGGTCTCGATCCGTACGAGAATTTTATGGACTACACGGACGATGCCTGCATGTACAAGTTCAGTTTGGGTCAGGCGGACCGCACCGACGCGATGTGGTCTACTTATCGCGCCGGCAAGTAATCGATCGGCGCTCAGATGGTTGGTGAGAAAGGAGTGCTTCTTCGAGGCACTCCTTCTTTATTGACAATGAGGTAAGTTTCAATGCGTATCGTATTCATCCCGCGCGGCCGCGCGGCCCGGGTCTCCACGATTCTCTTTCTGGCGCTGCTGACCGTCCCCGCGGCGGTAAGTGCTGTCAATCCCCAGGAACCGAGAGGCCGC
>JBGTLM010000332.1:0-50778 GCA_041744135.1 Pyrinomonadaceae bacterium | reverse complement strand
AAACTCCAGCGAGAAATCAAGACACCAATCTGTCTCGATGAGTCAATCGTCAGCCTTGCTGATGCGCGTCACGCTTTTGAATTAGGCTCATGCCGGATCATTAACATTAAGCTCGGACGCGTCGGGGGCCACACAGAAGTTGGACTGATTCAAGCATACGCGGTTGAGCACGGCATACCCGTATGGTGCGGCGGCATGCTCGAAGCGGGGATAGGGCGGGCGCATAACATCGCCTTGTCGACGCTGCCGGGCTTCACCCTGCCCGGGGATGTCTCGGCCTCGGCGCGCTACTGGGAAGAGGACATCATCGAGCCGCCGGTCACCGTGAGCCGAAAAGGCACGATTAAAGCGCCAACAGGTCATGGCATCGGCTATGAAGTTAATGAAGCTCGCATCGAGGCCCTGACGGTCCGGACGGAGACCGTTCATCTGACTTCTTAATCAACGTAGAGGCAGACGATAGACAGACCTGACGAGAAAAGACCAGGGCTCATCGTTGAAGTCATGGCCGACGTCCAAGATCAATCTTTAGCTATGAAGCAAGAAAGAAACTCTATAACACGGCGCGAGATACTCAAGCGAGTGGCGGTCGCCAGCGTGGGCGCGCTCGCCGCGCCAATGTTTAATCGCGGGCGTTACCGGATTGCTGCCGGTTCTTTGACCGAATACTCGGCGCGGGCGATCGATCTAGTTAATCGCTCCACCGTCATAGACATGCTCAGCATACTCACGCTTGACTTTGCCACGCAGGCGAGGTGGATGGCAGACCCTGAGAGTTTTACAGCAACCGACCTCCAGCCATACAAGGATTCAGGCATCAACATCATTCATCCCGCGATTGGATTGGGCGGGCCGGAGGCTCACCAGCAGGCGTTAAAGTTCTTCGCATCGTGGAATGGATTTATCGCCAACGCAGACGAACACTTCATGCGCGTGGATAGCGCGGCGGATCTAAACCGGGTGAAAAAATCAGGCAAGATCGGCATTCTGCTCGGCCTGCAAAATTCAGATCAGTTCCGCGGGCCCGAAGACGTTGACTTTTTCCGCGGACTCGGACAGCGGGTCTCGCAACTAACTTACAATTCGCGCAATCTCATCGGCAACGGCTCTACCGAGCGGCGCGACGACGGCATTTCAGACTTCGGCATAGCGATCATCGAGCGCATGAACAAGGTCGGAATGGCCGTCGACGTATCACACTGCGGCGACCGCACCACCCTCGACGCCTTCGAGATTTCTAAGAAGCCCGTGTTGATTACACATTCCAACTGCCGTGCGCTCGTGCCGGGCCACCCCCGTTTGAAGACCGACGAAACGATCAAAAAGGTGGGAGCGGCGGGGGGCGTCATGGGAATCACAGGCGTGCGGATGTTTGTTAAAGGAGATGAGCCCACAACCATCGAGCATGTGCTGAATCATTTCGATCACGTGACAAAGCTGATTGGACCAGAACATCTGGGTGTCGGCAGCGACATGGACCTTCGCGGGTACGACGCGATGCCGCCGGAGCTTAACAAGAGACTGCGCGGCAGTTACAAGGGGAGCTATGGCTTTCGAGAGAAGATTGATATTGAAGGTCTGAATCATCCAAGGCGCATGTTTGATCTGACCGAAGGGCTGATTCGCCGGAAGTATAGCGACAAGGACATTGAATTGATCCTCGGCGGAAACTTCAAGCGGGCGCTCGCTCAGATTTGGACGGTCTAAATCAGTCTTTACGGGATTGCAACAGAAGCAGAAAGACATCATCCACGAATCACCCAAATCTTTGCGTGATTTGATTCGAGTCGTTTAGAGTGGTTTCGTCGATAGTTTCTTGGTATCCCAATCTCGTTAGTTTCGATTTAGATTCAAGCTAAAAATCGCAACCAGTCCAATTTCCGGCTGGATGGGAATTGGCTCAGGACAAGAGTTGTTAACAAAATCGGAGGATTGTCATGAAACTACGGCGACACATCTGGCTGATCGGCCTTTTGCTTGTAACTCTGACAAGCGGACAGTTTGCGCACGCCCAAGAAGCGCCGCTCGGCGGGTTTGACGATTATGTGAACAAGTCCATTCGCGAATGGGAAGTGCCTGGCCTCGCCATCGCAATTATCAAGGATGATCGAATTGTGCTTGCGAGAGGTTACGGGGTGAGAAAGCTCGGCGATCCGAGATCGGTTGACGAGCGCACGCTGTTTGCTATTGGCTCGTCCTCAAAAGCTTTTACCGCTGCTGCGGTCGCCATGCTCGTCGATGATGGCAAACTCAAGTGGGATGATCCGGCGACGAAGTATCTTCCGGGCTTTGAGACGTTCGACCCGCACGTCACACGCGAACTGTCTGTGCGCGACCTGCTGTCGCACCGCAGCGGGCTGGAACGCGGCGACTTTCTGTGGTACGGCACCGAGTACGACCGCGACGAAATTCTCCGTCGCACCCGTTTTCTTAAACCGACATGGAGTCTGCGAAGCACGTTCGGCTATCAGAACCTCATGTTTTTGGCGGCCGGGCAGGTCGTCGCAAAGCTAAACGGCAAGAGTTGGGATGAATTCATTCGGCAACGCATCTTCTCACCTCTTGGCATGACTTCGAGCAGCACCAGCATCAGGGACTTCGAAACCGCGGACAACGTAGCGACGCCTCACGCCAAGATCGAGAACAAAGTCGAATCTATCCCGTGGCGCAACATTGACAACATCGCTCCCGCCGGCTCGATCAACTCAAATGTGCTGGACATGTCGCAGTGGATACGGATGCAATTAGGTGATGGTGTCTATCAGAAACAACGCCTGCTCAGTTCCGGCGCCGTCAAAGAGATGCACGCGCCTCAGACTATCGTCCGGCTCCAGGGTCCGATGGAGTTGCTCTATCCTGAAGCCCATTTTCTGTCTTACGGATTGGGCTGGTTCCTGAGTGACCACCGAGGCCGGAAAGTTGTTGAACACGGCGGCGCCATCGACGGGATGAGGGCGCAAGTTGCAATGATCCCTGAGGAGAAACTCGGCGTAATCATCCTCACAAACCTGCACGGCACGCCGCTGCCTCATGCTTTGATGTACAAAGTCTTCGATGCTTACCTGGGCGCGCCGCGACAGCGCGACCGGAGCGCGGAATTGCTAAAGACGATTAAGGCCCTTGAGGGGCAAGGCAAGGAGGCGGAAAAGAAGCTGGAGGCGGAGCGGGTCAAAGACACCCGAGCCTCGCTCGCGCTGGAGAAGTACGTGGGAACGTACAAGAACGACTTATACGGCGACGTTAAGGTGACGAACGAGAACGACAAACTGAAATTGAGTTTCGGCTCTGCTTTCTCTAGTGGTTTGGAGCATTGGCACTACGATACCTTCCGGGCAAAGTTCGTCGCTGCCGGGGTCACCAATGCTTATGTGTCGTTCGCCCTAAACGCGCAGGGCAAGACAGAAACTGTGACGTTAAATCTGCCTGGCGTGGCGGACTATCCGTTCAAACGAGCGCCCGAATCGGCAGACGCCGCCGCCGTTTCCATGAGCGAAGAGGAACTGAAGAAATTCGCTGGTAAGTACGAATCAAAGACCCCGCCGATAGAGGTAAGCCTGGAACTGGTCGGCGGTAAGCTGAAGGCGGTCGTGCCGGGCCAACCCGTCTATGATCTCGTGCCGGTCGCCCCATCGCGCTTTCGCATCGGGGGGGCGCCCGATGGCTTTTTCATTCAGTTCGAGATGGCCGAAGCCAAGCCGAAGAGCTTAACTTTCTTGCAAGGCTCAGGACCAAGCCTCGTATTGTTGCCCAAGCAGTAAGTGGGTCAGCACCACCACGCGGGTAGGGGGTGGGTCCTGAGTAGCACTTACTCACGCCGCGGCCCATGAGGCCGGTACCACCACGCGGGTAGGGGGTGGGTCCTTGTTAGCATGCTCAATCATCGAATTTTGAGGATGGTACTGACCTCGTGAGACGGCGGCTTGAGTGATGAGTAGCCAGGACCAACCCGCTACTGCGTGGTGGTACCGACCTCATGAGATCGCTGCATGAGTGATGACCTGTTAGCAGATATCGAAATCTGAAAAATACAGAGGACACCGCCGTGAGAAAATTGATGCCTTTGATGATGCTCGGTTTAATCCTTTTCTCGTCCGTGTGGGGACAGGTTCCGAATTTGCCAACTACCCCGAACCGAGAAGGAGACGCGCAACTAACGGCGGACAAAACTCCTTCCGGTGTCCACGAGTTGACGGCAACGGATGTCGAGGCTTTTCTCGACGGAATTGTGCCGCAGCAACTTGAGCGGGAAGACATCGCGGGCGCGACTATAGCCGTCGTCAAGGATGGGAGCATCCTGTTTGCCAGAGGGTATGGTTACGCGGATGTTGAGAAGAAAAAGCCGGTGTCAGCCGAAGAGACGTTGTTCCGCACCGGCTCCGTCGCCAAGTTGTTCACTTGGACGGCGGTAATGCAGTTGGCTGAACAGGGCAAGCTCGACCTCGACCGCGACGTAAACAGTTACATTGATTTCAAGATTCCCGACGCATACGGGCAGCCCATCACGCTGAAGAACCTACTAACGCACACTCCGGGATTTGAGGCGCAAGTTAAAGATTCTTTCACAATCGGTTCTGAGAGCCCCAATCTTGGGGAATACCTGAAAACACACATCCCGGAGCGAATATATCCGCCGGGAACAACTCCGGCTTACTCAAACTACGGGGCGGCACTCGCCGGATACATCGTCGAGCGAGTGTCCGGACAGCCCTACAATGAATATGTCGAGGAGAACATTTTCAAGCCGCTCGGCATGACACATTCAACTTTCGTTCAGCCCCTTCCGCCCGCGATGGCTCCAAACATGTCCAATGGTTATCGCCTGGCATCCGATGAGCCAAAGCCGTTTGAAGTAGTACGCCCATTTCCCGCGGGAAGCCAGAGCAGCTCAGCCAACGACATGGCCCGCTTCATCATCGCGCATCTGCGAGACGGGCAACTCGGCGACGCCCGCATACTTCGCCCGGAGACGGTTCGTCTCATGCACAGCAGGTTGTTCGCGTTAGACCCAGCCGCCAACGCGATGTGTTACGGCTTCTTCGAAGAATCACTCAACGGGCAACGGATCATCGGACACGCCGGCGACACCCTCCTTTTCCATAGCTTCCTGCACCTGATTCCAGACGCGGGCGTTGGCTTCTTCGTTTCGTATAACAGCTTGGGGAAGGGAGAAATTTCACCACGAACAATACTGTGGGAAGCGTTTCTTGATCGTTATTTTCCCTACAAGCCTTCTACCGCACCGACGTTGGGCAGTGCCAAAGAAGATGCTCAAGCCGTAAGCGGCACCTATATCTTAAGCCTCCGAAGCGAAACATCGTTCTTGAAGACGTTCGGACTGATTGGAGGAATCACCGTATCGGCAACTGAAGACGGAATGATAGAGGTCTCGGCATTGACACAACCGAACGGGAAGCCCAGAAGATGGCAGGAAGTTGCTTCCATGACATTTCGCGAGGTCAACGGGCAGGAAACTCTTATCTTCAAGCGCAACCAGAGCGGTAGCATGGAGTTGATCTGGCCCTTCCCGTTTACTTCTTTTCAACGTGTGGGGCCGTGGGAAAATAAGCGGCTTCTCTTACCAGTCTTAGGAATTTCGCTTCTGATTATGCTTCTCACACTGGTGTTATCCCCGGTCGCATGGCTGGTGAGAAGACACTACGGTCACAAGCTGGAGCTAACGCCGATGGAACGGCGAATGCGGATAAGTGTAAGGATCGTCTTTGCGCTCGATCTGTTCTTTATCGCGGCTATGCTCGGTCTTGTTGTGTACGCCTCGACGCATTTCGAGTTCCTCAGTGACCGCGGGAATACCTGGTTTCATCTTGCTCAGGTGATTGGCGTTCTCGGAGCGATTGGAACGCTGGTCGTACTCTATAACGCGATCCAGTCTTGGCGGAATCGGGAGAAGAAAATCTGGGGCAAGCTCCAAGCCACCCTCTTTGTGCTGGTGTGCTTCGGTTTCCTCTGGTTCGCCTTTGCGGGAAACTTATTACGTTTCAGCTCGAATTATTGAGGCGGCGATTGTGAGTATGAGACCCAAGAATGTCAGCGGATGAGCAGGACTTTAATTGAGATGAGTTTACAACTAGAGCGCAAGATAAACATTCAGAGCGCGAGTTGATCCGGACACCTTTTGCTCCGATTCCTTCGGGGCGAGAGTTCTTAGCAGCGGAAGTCTTGATTTAAAAAAATCTTGAGAGGGGATCGGAGACAGTGCCGACGAAGACCCGACCGGATATTAGAACAATCACACGACTGGTTCCTCCCAGCGGAAATCTCGTGCAAGGCCAATCAGAGTTGGCCATCAACCCAGCCCTTGCCCGGGCGGCCAGCGAGGTGATTCACGCTAGTCAAAACCACTATAGCCGCGCGGAAGGTGTCATCGAGCTACGCAACGCAGTGGCGCAAAAGATCGCCTTATTCAACGGCATGGAGGTTGACCCGAAGGTTACACCGCCTGAGCTATTAATCACTGCCGGCGCTACAGGCGGTCTCATTGCTATCGCTCATACCCATCTGAAGGGTACTTCAGCCCTCGTTTTCGAACCTTACTACCCCTATCACCGTCGAATTCTTGATGAACTAGGCGGATCGACCGAGGTCTTACCATTGCATGGTGAAAACCTGGAATTAGATGGAGATGAATTGCGCGACCGTTGCCGCAAGATGAAGAATCGCCAGCCCTTCCCGCTGCGCGCCATCATCGCCTGCACTCCGGTGAATCCGACCGGTAAAGTCTTTACGATAAGCGAACTCGAGATGGTGGCGGAGGTTTGTCAGGAATTTGATCTCCTCTGCATTGCGGATGAGGTTTATGAGCACTACGTAGTTGGTGATAGAACGCACGTTTCCATCGCTACGCTCGATGGAATGTGGGAGCGCACGCTCACGGTCAACTCATTTTCCAAGTCGTGGAACATCTCGGGTTGGCGACTCGGCTACGTTTACGGCACCAATCGACTCGTTGCTCCTCTAAATAATACCAACAATGTCTTCTATGTGTGCTCACCGACGCCGCTTCAACGCGCGCTCTCTGAGGTGGTGATGTCGGACCCGCACTACTACACTGAATTACGCGAGCGATTTACTCTCAAACGCCGCATTGCCGCCGAAGCCTTAGAGCAGGTGGGATTTCGGATTTATCACTCAGGATCAGCTTTTTATATATGGGCGCGTATTCCGGAAGACCACAAAGATGCAATGCAACTCAACGAGATGTTGATCAGCCAGGCTGGGGTGGCTGGAGTGCCGGGCAGCGCCTTCGCCGATAGCGATGTATACGACGGCTACATGCGCTTTTGCATCGCACGCGAAGACGAGATCTTAAAAGGTGCGCTCGACAAGATTCAGAGCGCACTATCGGAAAAGCATATGTAGAGCTTGAGCAGCCGGGAGGTTCGCATCTCATGACAAGTCTGCCGCGCACGCTCGGGTCGCGGGATCTGAACCTGCTGACCATCGGATCAGTGATGGGCTCAGGCATCTTCCTCGTCCCCGGGCGCGGTGCTGCGCCGAGTGGATGGTTTCATTCGCATAAGACGCACTACACTATCTCGTAGCTCTTTCTACCAGTGAGATCGCGGCACTGACCAAGCGGCATTACTCTGTGCGTAATTACCGTCGGGCAGCCTCAACTCGTCTTCGAAGGCTGCTGAGCCATCCCTGGCTTGCCGAGCGTTCCCCACTCCGGCTTCAACTCCAACCCCTTTCCCAAACCGCAACCTCATGACTTTCCTCGCGCCCTCTTCGTGGACCTACACCGAGGCGAAGTCCGGAAACACCTCCCCCGCCTCGATCAGATCGAGCCGTCCGACATGTTCTCCGCTCTTGATTTAAGACGAACGTTCGTGCTATATACCGGCAACTGGTAATTGGGGGTTTTTGCTTGTGGATGTCATAGCGGAGACAAAGGCGGCGGGTGAAGGTCGCAAAGCAAGGGGCGGGCGCACGCGACAAACTATTTTAGAAGCCGCGGTCGACATCGCCTCGGCAGAGGGTCTGGAAGGGCTAACCATCGGGCGTCTTGCCACGCAACTCTCGATGAGTAAGAGCGGGCTTTTCGCCCACTTCGGCTCGAAGGAGGATTTGCAGCTGGCGACAATCGAGACGGCGCGCACCGTCTTCATCCGCGAGGTCATCCTTCCGGCCTTCGAAGCTGAACGCGGAGTGCCGCGCCTCTGGAAGCTCTGCGATGTTTGGCTCAGCTATGTGCAGGGCGGGGTCTTCAGCGGAGGCTGTTTTTTCGCCGCTGCCGCCTCAGAGTTTGACAGCCGTCCAGGGCCGGTACGCGACCGCATCGCCGGAATAATGAAGGAGTGGCTCGTCACCGTTCGGCGAGCTATCGTCGAGTCTCAGGAGGCAGGGCAGCTGAACACGGACGTTGACCCGACGCAACTCGCTTTCGAGTTCAACTCCTTCGAACTGGGGGCTAACTGGGCTTTCAAGCTCTATGGCGACAAGCAGGCGTTTGCGCGCGCGCGTGAGTCTATACTGGAACGCTTGCGCCGTCACTCTACCAGGAGCGGCGCCTCGTTGTTACCACCGATCAAACAGAAACGTGGTCGTACTTGCGCAAACAGATAGGTTCAATATGAACTCACCGGAAATGAATCACCTGTCGTCAGTCGTGCTCAAGAGGGAAGCCGCTTGGGACGGGATCAAGCTCGCACACTATCGTTTTCAAGCCGGAGATTTGCCGGAACACCGCCACAAGGAACACCTGATCACCATCGCGCTGGGCGAGGGTTGCAACGGTGAAATACGCACGGCGAGCGGATTTCGGACCCGCGGCCAGACCCGAGGCAGCATCTGCGTGATCCCTTCGGGACAGCCTTTCGCTGCCACGCTCGAAGGCGCTTCAGAGCACCTGGCAATTTATCTGGAGCCGTCTCTCGTCTTGCGGGCGGCCAGCGAGTCGCCCGCGACGGGAGGCGGCATCGAGGTCGTTGAAGCGTGTTCTCCGAGTGATCCGGTTATCAAAAGTGTCGGGCTGGCGCTACTGGCCGAGCTCGAGTCGGAAGGCTTGAGCGGCCGTCTTTATGCTGAATCGTTGGCGAATGTTCTCGCCGTTCACCTCTTGAGGCATTACACGACTGCGGGGGATGGTTCGCGGCGATTCACGGGCGGCTTGTCTGCGCAGAAGCTGCGGCGAACGATGGCTTTCATCGCCGACAATTATGAAAGCGAGCTGAGTCTCGCTGACTTGGCGGGCGTTGCCGGGATGAGTACCTTTCATTTCGTGCGTGAGTTCAAGCGAACGACGGGTACGACACCACACCAGTATTTGATAAAGTTTCGTGTCAACCGCGCCAAGGCGCTGCTGACCGGAAGTGAAATGCCGCTCGTTGAGGTCAGTTCCCGGTCGGGGTTCAGCCATCAGAGCCACTTCACACGACTCTTCCGCCGGCTCACTGGCACGACGCCGCAATCTTACCGCATGATGTTTCAGCCGTAGTACTCGCTTCAAACAAACTGCTGCAAACCAGTAGCAAGATCCGTCAAGCGCCAGCAATAACTGGAAAGACTCAAAGCTCCTGCCGCCTGTACGCTGTCTCAATTGCAAATTCAGCACAGACAGTGGAGGGACAACAATGAGGCAGAGGAGACTACTGTTAGCGATCTTACTGATGACGTTGCTAGGCAGCGTCAGCCTAGCTCAAACTGGCCGAGATGACGCGCAGAACGCTATCCGGCGTGGTAACGAAAAGTACGCGAAGGCAGAATATCAGCTCGCCATCGATGAGTATCGTCGCGTTCCGCCTGGTGCGGGCGAAACCTACGCTCAGTCGCTGTACAATATCGGTGTTTGTTATTACGAACTCTGGAGAACCGACGAGGCTATCATCTATTACAGGAGAGCTGTCGAAGCGCGGAAGGGGCGCTACCCGATGGCCCTCTACGCAATCGGCGTCGCGCTCACCGATTTCAAACGGCTATCGGAAGCGAAGGAAGCCTTCAGACAAGCAATCGCCAGGTCAGACGAAAATTACGCGCCGTCTCACTACATGTTAGGGCTGCTCGCGATGTGTGACGGCGATAACGAAGCTGCGGCAGCTTATTTTATGGAAGCCATCGCCCACTCCAAGGATCGTTTCCCGGCCAGTCACAATAATCTCGGCGTGGCGCTGGCGAGGATGGGGCGCTTGCCGCAAGCACACCGAGAATTCGAGGCTGCTCTGAGAACGGCAGACGGTGAGTTTAATGAGGCGAGACACAACCTCAAGCTCTGCCGCTCGTTGATGGCTCTATCTGCGAAAGCCCAACTGGCGTCCCTGAAGACGTTTGAAACAACTGGTAGCCTCAGGAAATTAGCTGACCAAAAGGAATAATCCTGCGTTCGACGTTCCCTCCCTCCGCATCGCCCTCAGTTAGATAGGGCTACCCGGATTGCCCCGTCATCAGGATGCCGAAATGCTCGCTTAGAATCGCCGCATAGTCCGCTTCGTTCGTCAGTGCCCTCTCCTGCCGACCGTGGCCTACTCTAGATGTGATGAAACGCATCTCGCTGAGAGTGATGCGCCCTTCCGGCGTCGCTCGTGAGCAGATGCGCGTTTTAGTGAAGTGCGACTCTGGCGAGGTCTGATGGTAACAACACATCCCGACGTAGTCAGAATACTGATGCGGCCGGAGGGTGAAGCGGTACTGCATTTTCCATTCAGCGCCGCCATCGCGCTCCAACAGAATCAGGTATTCGCCATCAGGAACTAGACGATAAGTGCGCTCACCTTGCGCCTGTTCGCCACGTTCATCGAGTAGCAAGGGCTCTCGAAACGAATCGCCAAAGCCGACGTCCACGATCCAACGTTCGTCAAGGGATACCATCAATGCCATATGATCGAAGTCCGGTCCGAATCCCCCTTCGGCCTTCGCCACCTCAGCTGAAAGCATGGCGACTTCAAAACCCAAGGCGCGCAGCAACGCGGCAAACAGTCCGTTGAGCTCGTAACAAAAGCCACCGCGTCGTCGTTCCACAATCTTGTCGAACAAGGCATCGTCTGAAAGAGTTATCGGCTCTCCTGCGTGGATGCTGAGATTCTCAAAAGGCACCGCCAGCAGGTGCGCCAATTGCAATGCCCTCAAGGTCTCAGCGTTGGGAACAAGCGAACCGCTATACTTGATGCGTTCGAGGTAAGCCTTCGGGTTCAAGTAGGAGCTCCTCCCGTTGTAAGCACTATCAATACTGTTATGCTGCAAATTTGATCAATAGATTCTGTGAGGGAAATTGACGACAAGGCCTAAGTCCAAACGTCACGCAACAACATAATAGAGCATATTTCGACAATACGGACCAGAGTGTAGCTCATGATATTTGCCGTTGTAGTGAATTTACGTAACGTCAACCACATGGGCTAGCAGTTTTTGAACGAGCGTCAAGGGCAAAGGCCAACTGCCGGGCTACTGCCGAGTGTGAATGAGAGTACGCAAGCTAACGAGCCTGCCTGCAAACTTGTAGCCGACGAGTCGCGATGCAGGATAAAGTAGAGTTCTGTTCACCAGACCCCCTAACCAATTTTGGATATTTCTGTTGTCGCACAGAAGGCCGTCCTTTCCAGTTGTATATTCACGGTTACGCACCATGATGGGTGCTGCTTATCCGAAGCGATCAAGAAACCGTGATGAGTATAGAAATTGACATAAGCCGGGCCGTCCTAGTAGTGGAGGATGTCGCGGAGACCCGCGACGGCATTGAAAAGTTGCTGAGTGCCGGCGGTTATCGCGTGGCAGTGGCCAGAGATGAACGAGACGCAATAAAGAGCGCCCAGCTAAGCGGCCAGATCTGATTCTGGTGAGCCTGGGTGGGCTACTGCGCGAAGTCATTAATACCGCACTTCGCATCCGTGAAATCTCGGGGGTAGCAGAAGAGGTGCCGATTGTGGTCTTTTGCATTGGAGAAGTCGCTGAGGGTGATGAAGTCGCGATCGGCCACAATGTATGCGTCAGTCGGCCTAACAACTTCAATCAGTTAAGAAGCCTTATCACTCGCCTGCTGCGCAAGATTCCAAAGGCCGCTTGACTGACTGCAACTCGCTGAGAGAAACCCGCTTTCCGTTGATTTTCGGTCACATCGATGGCCCCCAACACACAAAGGGCAATCCGTTGCAACAGGCCGGGAGAAAATTAGAAGTATCTTTGCGCCATGAGGACATCAATAGCAACCCTGAGGTTGGGAGCCCAACAAACGCTTGATGAGCTTATTGCCCAAAGGCTAATCCCTTTCGCATTGTCAGCTCGGGCGGGTGGAGTCCCTGGGGCTTGAAGAATACATCGTTCGTTTTCACGATGCTCGGTTACATTCGGTCGATGTTTCCTGGCCGGAAGGCTGCTCCTTCAAAGAAATGCCGGGCTGCCGTATTGAACCGGTGTCGAGACTCAGTTATCCCGGCAAAGCGAACCCCCTGTACGCCAACAGCGAGCTCAAAGCATGCTTTGAAATTACGTGACTTGAGCACTTCGCTCAGCATCGAGAAATGGCCGCAGTCACCGTCAACTACCCGTATCTTTTCAGTAATGTTATTCAGGCGACTCATGACGCCTTTCTGCCTTGAAGCCCCAACGGCGAGCGCGGGCCGCTTTCGATCATTAGCCAGGGGTGACTCCCGCCAACGGCAAGTAGAAGGCCTACACTTGATCTTCTTGCTTAGGAATAATCGATCGTCTGCGGCCTCTGCCAAGGCGTCGCAGGTTGCCCTGATCCTCCGAGTGCGCAGACAGACCGGCTCATACCGAATCCGACTTGAGGCTTTTGGTCCACCTAATTCCTTAAAGTCTGAATCAGTGTTTTGGGATTCATCTTCGGCATGAGCCGAAGCGGTGTTGGGGCCGGCGTACTCTCGACCGCATTGTGTCAAGTAGGATGCGGCGCATCGGGGGGGAAGTGATCCAGTGCCTCAGTTCTGAAGTTGGAACTGGTAGGCTCGCTCGCGGGGGCCTGGGGCAATACGGCGGGCAACAGGTAGTCCAGGAGGTATTGCAGTTGGTCGTAGTCAGAGAGTCTCGTAACATACTCGTTGCGACGGGCGCCCACTTCCATGATCGAGCCGGAATCTATTGCGTCCTCATGCGTAACGATCACAACCGGCAACTGCCACAACTGTGCCTGCTTCAGGATCTGTCGCGCGGCCACCAACTCGTACAGCAAAGGTACATCGAGATCAACCAGGAGAAGATCGGGATGGATCCGCCGGGCATGCCGGGCCGCGTCTTGTCCGTTGTCAGTCCCAATCACGCCGTATCCGTTTTGTGTCAGGACTCCCTTCAGCTCAGACCGCGCGTCCTGGTGATCCTCCACCACTAGCACAACATGGTTGGCTTGAGAACGCCCCGGATGATGGGGCATTACAGCTGGGTTTAGGTTAATAGACATGAATGACACCCGCTATGTGATGACCTCGGGCCCTAAGGTTCCGTTGGGGGGGCAGTTAATGGGCCAGATCAGTAATGAGGCGAAGGCGAAGATGCTTATTTTCTCGCTTCTATTCTCCCGCTCTCAGCTTTAGAACGCCTTCGCAATGGCGCTTTAAATAACTCAGGATCCCTCTTGTCAGGCAATTTCTCTGCCCTATGTTCCCGTAAACTTAAACGAGTCGTCCTTTGACGTCTGTGCGCTACCACACATATAGGGGGTTAAAATCCTCTCCCTTTACCTCGATGCTGGAAGGATCTCGCAACCCAAACACAAATACTGCACATTACGTTTTACTCGCCGCCAAAGGTTCGCAGATCAAACCTCTATTCTGAGTTTTGACGGGTCCCTTAGTAGCCCCTCCCAGTGCTTTGAGCGTATGTGTGTTGCCACACAGACGGCATGCACTCCTGGTGTTACTCCTTACACAGCAAGATCATTAGCTTTAATGCAAATGCCCCTATTAAAAAACCACAGCGTAGTCCCGGCCAACCGGATACTGGCTACGCTTCCGAAAAAAGAATACCAACGTCTGCTCCGAAGCATGGAAGAGATTCCTTTGCTCTTCGAGAAGATCCTCTACAAACCAGGGGGGCTCATCCTCGACGTTTACTTCCCCACCAGTGGCATTGTGTCTTTGCTCGCTGCTGTTGAAGATCGAGCGACGCTCGAAGTCGGACTCGTAGGGAGGGAAGGCATGGTGGGCCTGCCGGTATTCATGGAGGTGAAAACGTCGCGTAATCTCGCCGTAGTGCAAGGTGCGGGCTCCGCCCTCAGAATGAAGGCAAAGATCTTTGCCAAAGAGTGCCAAGACGGTGGTTCGTTGCCCCGCATGCTGCGTCGCTACTCCCACTCATTGTTAACGCAGATCTCTCAAACCGCGGTCTGCAACCGATTTCATCCCATCGACGCCCGTCTGGCCCGGTGGCTGCTAATGACCCGTGACCGAATGGGCTCTGACGAGTTTCAACTCACTCAGGAATTCTTGTCCAACATGCTGGGTGTGCGGCGCGAGGGCGTAAACAAGGCCGCCGGTACGCTTCAGCAAAAGCAGTTGATCAATTACAGTCGCGGCACTCTCACTATTCTAAATGGAACCGGCCTGGAAGCGATCGCCTGCAATTGCTACGGAATCATCAGAGAGGAATACGATGCCCTCCTCCCGGAAAAGGCGCGCGTTAAAACACTTCACTGATGGATCAAGGGCCCGTTTTTGGCACCGTCGGTGGTAAAGCGTCTCGCCCTATAAGTGTGTTAGCGCACAGACGGCTTGTCCTGCCTATGTTATGAATTCGATTCTTGACACCGGGACTGCTCTCGGCAGGCCCATGTATCGTGCTCTCATAGGATTCAACTAAACCAGAGTTTCCCGATGCCATCCACAAAGCCTGCAGTGCCGATGGAAAACGGACGGCTCGACGGCCCTCCCCCAGGGACCCACAAGATGAACGAGCCCATTCGGGCGCAAGAAGGGCTGCGAAACTCAGAGATCCGTTACCGGCGGCTTTTCGAGGCAGCCCGAGACGGCATACTCATTCTTACTGCCTGCTCTGAAAAGATCATTGACGTGAATCCATTTATGACGGAGTTATTGGGTTACTCACGTGACGAATTTCTGGGGAAGGAGCTTTGGGAAATAGGTTTCTTCAGGGATAAGCAGGCGAGTCGGAACGCACTTCAAGAGTTGCGGGCGAATGGCTATGTTCGATATGAAGATTTGCCGCTCCGGAGCATCGACGGAAAGCTTAAGGATGTGGAGTTTGTCAGCAATGTCTATGAAGAAAACGACGCTCAAGTTATTCAATGCAACATCCGCGACATCAGTCAGCGCAAGCTAGCGGAGAAGGAACGTGCACAACTTTTGGAAAGAGCTCAGTCGGCGCGCGTCGAAGCTGATAAGGCTAATGACGTCAAGGATCAGTTTCTCGCCTTACTGTCTCATGAATTGCGCACTCCTCTGACCTCGATTCTCGGCTGGTCGCAAATGCTTACCGACGTCGATCTTGACGACGAAGCATCAAGACGTGCGCTGGAGATCATCGTGCGTAACGCTCGAGCGCAAAGACAGCTAATTGACGATTTGCTCGACATCTCGCGCATCATCACGGGTAAGCTTCGGCTCTACATGAAACCCGTAGAAATCGCGCCCATAATTGAGGCCGTCATAGACAGCTTGCTCCCGGCTGCAAACGCCAAAAGCATCTCTCTCCAAATAAAGGTTGATCCACGAACAAGCTCGATCTCGGGCGACCCTGACCGCCTCCAACAAATAGTCTGGAATCTATTAACCAATGCCATTAGGTTCACGGCCAAAGGCGGCTCCGTGGCGGTGTGGCTTGGGCGCATCGAATCCCACGTCGAGATTACCGTCCAAGATACAGGGCAAGGTATCGCCCCGGAGCTTCTGCCCCACGTCTTCGACCGTTTTCGCCAGTCCGACTCGTCCAGCTCTCGACGTCACGGCGGACTTGGACTCGGGCTCTCCATCGTACGCCAGCTGGCTGAGCTGCACGGCGGGACGGTGACTGCTCAAAGTCCAGGCGAAGGAAAGGGCACAACGATCAAGGTCACGCTCCCACTGCTCAGCGTACATCAATTGAATAGAACAGAGATCGTGCGCCCACCGAACGAGGAACTCAAGCTGATCGAAGCGCCGCCGTCGCTCGATAATCTTCGGGTGCTCGTCGTAGATGACGAACCGGACGCGCGCCAGCTTGTCGCTGAAGTGTTAACGGGGCGCGGCGCCGAAGTGGTCTCTGTGGGATCAGGAGTCGAAGCGTTGGAAGAAATTTACCGGGGACAATTCGACGTGCTGGTTAGCGATATCGGAATGCCACAGATGGACGGCTATGCTCTGATCAGCAAAATACGCCAGCTTCCTGCGGGGCGCGGGGGCAGAATTCCAGCGGCCGCATTGACGGCCTACGCGGGAATCGAAGACGGGATGCGCCTACTCTCAGCCGGCTACCAGATGCATATTCCGAAGCCAGTTGAACCAGCTGAATTGGCCATCGTGGTGGGGAGTATTGCCCACCGGTACGCCAAGCCTTTAGCTATCTAATCCCAAGCGAGGACACAAGGGACTTCTAAAAAGATCAACATAGCGTCCTATTGGTTAATAGTGTTAATGCCGAACTCAGGACGCGCCGTGTCAATGACGTAACCCCGGAGCCGCGCGTCAAGCGCGTGCCCCCGGTTACCTTCTATCGCCTGGCGTTAAGAGACCCGGTTTCGAAGAGTCAGGGATAGGCGACCTCTCTCCGCGATTTAGAATCCAGCATCCCCCGCCGCAGCTGTTCCTAATATGACAATTACTAGCCGGAAACGACAATCTGATTGTCGACCGCTCTCACGCCTCGAACGGCCTTTACAATCTGCTCAACCTTTGCCTTTGTGGCCTCGGAATTGACAGTTCCAGTCAAGACTGCTCGTGCGTCTGTAATAGTTAGAATTACTCCAGCCATATCCGAATCTTCGGTCAGCCTTTTTGTGGCGACGTCCTGCATGATCGCGTCTTCATTCGCGCTGGTAAATTCCCTTTGGCTGGGCTCGGCAGGTTGCTGAGCAGGTTGCTGAATAATTACCGGCGCCTGCTGGGCGGGAGCCGGCTGCTGTATGATTACAGGGACTTGCTGCGCGGGAGCCGGCTGTTGAACCGTAGTCGTCGGTTGCGCTTGGCTGGCCACATCGAGGTTTGCATTTCTGTTGGCTGATTCGTTCGCGTTTTGGTTACTAACTATATAGAAAACCACGGCGACAGCGGTGATTGCGAGAATCGCGACTATGGCTATTGTCGCGGTTGAAACCCCAGGTTCGCTCGGGCTTCTCTGTGTTCTCTCGGTTAGAACCTCGCTTCGCTGGCCAGGGCTATTTATAACGACGTGCTTTTGTACTGTTTCTTTATTGGAATCCATAAATTTCTCCTCTTGATATCCCGATCATGGACGCTGCGTAGATTACTCGCTACTATTTAGCTTTCTGTGTGCAACACAAAATGCCATTAAGTGCTCGGTTCCGCTGACGCTAACCCAGAGTTTCCGCTTCAGTCGTTTTACTGAGAAAAACAGCAGACGGCACACAAGAAGGGAGGTTGCCGGCAGAATTCTGGCGTCGCAGGTGATTGTCCTAAAGAACAACTAGGGTAGGGATACCACTGCCGGCAGGGATTGTCCGTGCGCTAACACACATATCAAAAAGGCAGGAAAAGGGATGAAGTGCTATCCGAGTAACCGATCGAACTCATTCTTGACCACCACGTAACATTCGCAGACGGTATCTTCCAGCTTCGGGCGATCGAGGATCTTGATGTGCCCGCGGACGTAGCTAATCGCACCGGCGTCTTGGAGGCGACCGGCAGCCACGGTAACACCTTCGCGGCGAACGCCCAACATGTCAGCAATCAGTTCTTGAGTCATGATCAACTCATCTACCTTCACCCGGTCGTGGCTTAACAAGAGCCAGCGGCAAAGTTGCTGCTCTACTGAGTGAAGACGGTTGCAAACGGCCGTCTGTGATATCTGAGTGATCAATGCTTGGGTGTAGCGCAGCAGCAACTGTTGGAATTTTCCGCCCCGAGCGAATTCATCTTGTAACATCTTTGCCTTCATCCGGATGGCACCGCCGGCGCTCTGTACGACGGCCCGGTTAGGCATGGTGCCGCCTCCCATAAAGAGGGCAATCCCGACCACGCCGTCATTACCTGTCAAACCCATTTCAGCGCTGATGCCGTTTTCCATGGTGTAGAGCAAAGAGACGATTGAAGTCGTTGGAAAATAGACATAATTCAAGTGTCCGCCGAATTCGTAAACAACTTCACCGAGAGAAAACGAGACTGGCAGCAGTTGTGGATGCAGACGTTCATACTCGGTACGCGGGAGCGCGGCGAGCAGCCGGTTTTCAACTGCAGCATTAGATACCTTGGATACTGACATGCGAAGCCTCGATGTCGCTGCCGCCTTCGAAAACCAATTAGAGTGAGGAGTAAATTATAACGCTTCCTTATGTCGGAAGGTGAAGCCCTAAAGGGCAACTACAACGTTATGACGCTCAGCAGAGCTGAGGATATCATATGTGTCATACCGCACATACATTTTTTGGGTAATTTTGCCCCCACGCCGACGATGATATCACTACGGACCGCGAGCGGTGGCGACCGGACTTCGGCGTGGGAGCGGGACGATTTGGGTCCCAGCAATTAAGCTCGTCCGGCCACTTCGCCTGTCTGAGTGTTCACCCGGACCAGGTCCCCCGCTTTGATAAAGAGCGGTATGCGTACGGAGAGACCCGTCTCCAGCATGGCCTGCTTGGTGGCGCCACCGGCTGCGGTGTCACCCCGCAGCCCCAGGTCAGCGGAAACCACTGCGAGCTCAACGTATTGTGGCAGTTGCAATGAAACAGGAGCACCGTTGTACTTCAAAACCTGGAGCGATACTCCTTCTTTAAGATAGCCACGATCGGGTTCGACGGCTTCCTCCGAAAATGTAAACTGCTCGTAACTCTTCTGGTCCATAAAATGGAACCCGTGCGCATCATTATAGAGAAAAGAGGCGGGCGACAGCTCAATGTCAGGCTCCTCAAACTTTTCTCCTGAACGAAAGCTCTTTTCCATGACCGCACCCGTCAATAGTTGACGCAAACGGGTGCGTACCATCGTCGCCGCGCCCCGCGCAGTCGGCGAAGCAAAGAAAACTTCAAGCACCACGTACGGCTGAGAATCAACAGCGATCAGCATTTTTCGTTTTAGTTCGTTGGCTGCAATCATTGCCATTCAATTGATCCTCCAACTGTTGCGGCTCGACGCGTAGCACCGGCGCGGAACCATTCTAGTGCAGCGTCTCAGAATAACTGTACAACAGTCCGGCATGTTTGCTGCTTTTCATGCATGATAGTAAGGCATTTTTAGTTCGTGATCTTCGTGTGACTTAGTGGATCGCCTGCCGTAGGCAAGAAAACTCCACTCACCAACTGACACGAAGCCGACACGAAAAAGAGACTGTACGGGTCAAGGTGAGACAAGTGGTTATTGCGAACATCCTGTGCAAGAATTTCACGCAAGGCGCTAAAGGAAGCAAAGACGCTAAGAAGTAACTAAATTAAACTAAATACTTTGCGCTTTTGCTCCCTTTGGTCTTGCCTCTTTGCGTGAACCGTTTTGTTTGCGGCATGGCGCGACGTGTTTATCTGCGAAATCTGCAGATGGATTTTAAGTGAGCTTGAGCATGCATGCCTGAATTCCCGGACATCATGGTTTATATCGAAGCCCTGGAGCAGCGCATTATGGGTGAGACGCTACAACGCGTACAGCTGGGGTCGCCTTTTCTTCTGCGTACTGCACTACCGCCAATCAAAAGCATGGAAGGCCTGAAGGTGGTGAAGTTGCGTCGCTTAGGTAAGCGCATCTGTATCGGTCTCGAAGAAGATCTGTGGCTGGTGCTCCATTTGATGATTGCCGGCCGCCTTCACTGGCACCAGCGGACAGTGAAAGCCTCCAGGATACGCTTAGCAGTTTTCGATTTCCCTAGCGGAACTCTTTCACTCACTGAAGCCGGCACGCAGCGGCGGGCCTCCCTCCACCTAATTGAGGGCGAAGCCGAACTTCAGCGACTGAACCCGGGTGGTCTCGATACTCTTGAGATTGACTTGGAAAGCTTCGCGAAAGTTCTGCTGTCGGCTAACCACACGTTGAAGCGGGCACTCACTGACCCTCGATTATTTAGCGGCATCGGCAATGCCTATTCAGACGAGATTCTTTGGCTCGCTCAGCTGTCCCCGATTGCGCTCACGCAAAAGCTCACCTCAGAGGAGATCCTACGCCTGTTCAACTCAACGCGCACGACGCTCAATCACTGGGTTGAACTCCTGCGCGCAGAAGTGGTGAAAGATGATGCAAAGAAACCAGGCAAGGGTCTCGCGGGAGCCGACGGATCTGCGAAGGCGGGCGCCCCTCCGAGAGCACGGGGAGCTCACTTTCCCGAAAAGGTGACCGCGTTTCGCCCAGAGATGGCCGTTCATGGTCGCTACGGGCTGCCATGTCCGCGCTGCAACGCGAAGGTCCAGCGTATCCGCTACGCGTCCAACGAGACCAACTACTGTCCGGTCTGCCAAACCGCGGGGAAGCTACTCGCAGACCGAGCCCTCTCCCGTCTCCTTCGCGCCGATTGGCCCAGGACCGCTGAAGAGCTGGAAGGGCTGACATCCAACTCCTGAACCCCGGTCCGGCTGATCCCGTTTCCATGTAGTCGAGAGGAACGCCTCCACTAGCGCCGTAGGCCCGACAGAAGGTAGCCAGGCAACCGCTTTTGCGCCGCCCTTGAAGCACGATCCAAACACGACCGCGCCCTCCTAAGGAACTAGGCGCGTAAGTCTAGAGTGATTTCAACAACGGCGTGATTGCGTCTTGTTCCTTTCAATTAATAACGCAGCCGCCCGCGTCGGATGCTGAAGGGGGCGCCAAGAACCGCCCACCTATGATTATTAAAGAGTGCCGCCCATACCTTCACTCCTACTTCGGCAGCATCGTGATTGAATACGACGAGCGCTATGCATGGTGACTCTTGACGCCCTCCCAGGGCGGGCCGTGTTTTGGGATGTGATCCAGGGACGGCGCGCAAAGCCGCTGGCCTCTGGCTACCTTCTGCCGCGCCTCCGGCGCTAGTTAAATTCACTCGAGAGTTAAGGCTCCATCGGCCGCAGCCACTTCTCCATAACCTCCCGAGTGTCGACGCCGGTGCCCTCAGCTAAGATCGCCGGCAATTCTTCAATATGAAAAGCCCGCCGGTAACGCACGCTCCAGGTCATGAGACTTCTCATCCCATCGCGGAAGCTCTTCTTTCCCGCCGTGCGCTCGCGGATGCGCTCATCCATTTCGGCCGCCATTAGCGCGCCGCGTGAGAAGAGGTTGCGGCCGGTGCGGAAGTCTTCCGAGTAACGTGTCGAGCCAACTCGGGACAGTTCAACCAACGTCATCCTGCGGATAAATGCGGGCGACGCTGTCACGATGCCGCGGAGGCCGTCAAGCATCCGCCGCCGGTAGGCCTTCGATTCTGATTCAGGTCGACCGGCACTCGCGACTTCTATCGCGAGGTACCTGACGAAACCTTCGCTCAACCAGATCGTGTCGATGACCGGTGCCAGCTCCCAGGTGAAGGGGAAATAGCCTTCGCCATATGCGCGCTTCGGCACCCAGGCATGAGCGATGTGATGAGCAAAGTTAAAACGCTCACGATCTCTCTGCTCGGCACTCGACTTTGAGGTAATCCCTCGGTCCATGCCAAGGTAATAAGTGCTACTGTCGAGGTGTTCCATGCTGAAACCGTAGCGATGTTCAGGTGAAACCGGGCGAAGCAACTCGATTAGGATTGTGTAATGAGGAAACGGCGCACCGCCGAAATACGCGATCACCTGTTCCATCGCCTCGAGTGCCAGTTTGCCATGCAGTTCAATATCCACTTCGCCCTCGGCGTAGAGCGCGACAAACAACGGAACAGCTCCGGCCAGGCGTTGCATCTGAAGTTTTGGCCCCATGGCGATTTGTGAATCGGCGAGTACGTAGAAACTGGCGGCTTGAGCTGCCGTCGAACCAGTTGCGGCAGGCAACTGCGGGGCGAGTGTAGAGAAGATGGGCCAGGCAGCAGGACCATGAATATGTAAACGAATCGGCTGGTCTTCCAAGCCATCGACAAATGCGAAGATCGAATAACCGAGCAACCCGACATATGCAGGTCGTACCCTTGAAGAGTCGGAAGCTCCGAGGATCTCACGTTCCATTCGCGCGAGATTGACTTCGTACTCAATACGACGCACACGTACGCCAACCTTGCCAATAACCCACCGCGGTCCGTCGGTCCGCCGAACCGGCAAGGGCTCTCCCAAGTTTGAGAAGGCCAGCACCGGATCCACGTAGCGATCAAACTGTTGCTCGCCATAACCCATGGGAATCGCTCGTGGCATGACGAGAGTCAGCGGCGCGGCTTGCGCATCTGGCAATACAATGGTCACGCGGACTTGCTCGCTTCCAGGTGCCGAGTAACGCAGAGCATAGGTGAGCTGCGCCTGTTGAGAAGTAGCGAGGACCGGCGCGCAAATTAATAAGAGAAGTGCAAGCAAGACTTTCAAGGTTGACGTCTCCACTCAACCAGCGCCGGAGGCGCGGCAGAAGGTAGCCAGGGGGTAAGCGTTGGCGCGCAACCCCTGGATAGAGCGTTATACACCACCGCGCCCTGTTTGGGGGGACATGATCCAGGGGCAGCACGCCAAGCGCTGGCCCCCGGTGGCCTTCCGCCGCGCCTCAGCGCTAGTTGAGGTTCCTCCTCTCCCTAGGTCAGTTACCGCAATACCACCCGACGCGGGTTATGTTTTCAAAACCTCCTCTGTTATTTTATCGTTAAAGAAAAGGTAAGTTAGCGCCTGCCAAACCTGGGAGCAAAATGTCTACTGCTGAAGCGACGCTGGAAACAAACATCAAACAATCACGCGCAACCCTCGATGCCTGGGTGCGCGAGGTCGTCCAATGGCATTTCTCTTCGGAGACGGGCTGCACTTTCTGGTTGGATTACGCGCAGACACATTCCTTTGATCCACGAAAGGCAATTGAAACCTACGAGGATCTTTCGAAGTTAGGCCCTTTTCAGGATGAATGGCTGCGCGGTGGTCCGGTGCGCCAGTGGGTACCGAAAGGTTATGCCGGACGCCCGGTCTATACGTTTGAAACGGGCGGCAGCACAGGTGTTCCAAAATCTCGGATCAATATCGAGGATTTTCGTCTCGACTATGAAGCCTTCAGCGCCACGCTGCCCGATGAGTTCTTTCCAAAGGGAACAGACTGGTTATCGCTGGGTCCGACTGGCCCACGGCGCTTGCGGCTAGCGGTCGAACATCTGGCGCAATATCGCGGCGGCATCTGTTTCATGGTCGATCTCGATCCGCGCTGGGTCATCAAGCTATTGAAGATGGGTCAGCCAAAGATGGCCGAGCAGTACAAGCAGCACGTGATTGAGCAAGGTCTCACTCTGCTGCGGGCCCATGACAACATTCGTTGCCTGTTTACCACTCCGAAACTGCTGGAAGCATTGTGCGAGAAGGTCTCGCTCAAGAAGCTCGGCATAACCGGCGTCTTTTGCGGCGGCACGGAGATGACGCAACAGTTTCATCGTTTTGCAGTCGAAGAGCTGCTTGATGGGGCATACTTTGCCGCGACCTACGGCAATACCTTGATGGGTTTGGCCGTACACAAGCCGCTGATCCCGGAAGACAACTACGCTATCATCTATTACCCGCCTCTCCCGCGCGCGATGATTGAGGTAGTGGATCCGGATAATCCGGATAGGGTTGTTGATTATGGCGAGACGGGTCGCGTTCGTTTGACAACGTTGACAAAAGAGTTTTTTATGCCGCGCTTTCTTGAGCGGGACGCAGCCGAACGCGAACCACCCTGCGAGCTTTATCCGTGGGACGGTGTGCGCAATGTAAGACCTTTCGCCGGATTACAAGGTACTGTCGTCGAAGGAGTGTATTAACATTGCCAATTTCCGATTGCCAATTGGCTTCGTAATGAAATTGAAATGGGGCATCACACGGTCATCGCTGAAATCAAAATCACGATCGGCAATTGGCAATGATTAAGATTCCATTACTTCGCCGCGGCGAGCCATACACCAGTCTTGATGTGGCGCTAATTCCGCACCACCAAACCCGCGAAATGTTTGTCGAGGTCAGCCAGGCTAACGCTGGTTTGATTCGGCGGGATCTTCGCGATCAAGCAATGGCCCGCGCCAGACTAACGCGCTTCTCAACTACCGAGTTAGTGGCAATGTGCCGGCACGCGGCTGATCACTTCCTGAACGACACTCTGTTGCTCGGCGCGGAGCCGCAGACTGCCGAAGACTATGTAAAGCACGTTTCGGCGACGACCGGTTTGCCACTCGTAATGGTCCGGAAAAACATGCAGAAGATCCGCAGCATGCTCGCCGAAATGGGAGACGTCCTGAACGGATTGACGCGCAACATTGATTCGGAGGTTCTAGACCGCGGCTTCGGAGAAGTTGAGGGCCATGCCGTCAGTTTCTTTCCTTGCGCAGAATCCCTGGGGGTCGTGCTGCCGAATAATTCCCCAGGCGTGCACTCGCTGTGGATTCCGGCCTTCCCCCTTAAAATTCCCCTCGTTCTGAAACCCGGTAGCGCCGAGCCGTGGACTCCCTACAGAATTGTGCAGGCGCTAATTAAAGCGGGTGCACCGAGGGAAGCGTTCTGTTTCTATCCTGCGGATCACGCGGGTGCTGGCGAAATCCTGCGCAGTTGTGGACGGGGGATGATGTTCGGAGATGCCTCTGCGATAGGTGCATGGGAGAGCGACTCGCGCGTCGAGATCCACGGCCCAGGTTACAGCAAAGTTATCCTGGGCGAAGACTGCGTCGATGAATGGGAGAAGTATCTGGATGTGATGGTCGCGTCCATTGCTGAAAATGGCGGGCGCTCCTGCGTCAACGCGTCATCCGTTTGGACTCCCGCACACGCCGAAGAGATTAGCGAGGCGCTGGCAGAACGTCTGGCGAGAGTCTTTCCGCGAGCTGCTGACGACGAAGCGGCCGAGCTCGCCCCGTTCGCAAATCCCGAAGTCGCTTCACGTATCTCACAAATCATCGATCAAGGATTGGCAGAGCCAGGCGCTCGCGACGTCACCGCCGCCCACCGCAAAGGCGAGCGATTGGTGAGCTGGAACGGTTGCTCGTATCTACTCCCGACCATAGTTCACTGCGAAAATCCGGCTCATCCACTCGCCAACAAGGAATTTCTGTTCCCGTTTTCCAGCGTCGTTAACGTCTCACAATACCAGCTCACAGAAACACTAGGACCCAGCCTGGTGATCACAGCCATTACTCGGGATCCGGAACTACTTCAGAGACTAGTCTCGTCACAAAATGTCGATCGTCTGAATGTTGGCCCTGTGCCTACAAACCAAGTGAGCTGGGATCAGCCGCACGAGGGCAATCTCTTCGAACATCTATACGCGCGGCGGGCTTTCCAGCGCGCGGTCTCCTTCTGAAACACTTGCAGTGAGGATTTTATATCTAACGGGTGGCGCAGGTCAGATGTATTGCGGGAGTTGTCTGCGCGATAACGCCCTGGCAGCGGAGCTGCTTTCTCGTGGCCACGATGTCACCCTCCTCCCTGTCTACACTCCCACTCTCACGGATGAACCGAATGTGAGTCAGGAGAAAGTTTTCCTGGGTGGTATCAGCGTTTATCTCGAACAATACTTCCCGATGTTTCGCGGGTCGCCTCGGTGGCTCGACCGACTCTGGGATTCAAATGCCATGCTGCATCTGGCGTCGCGTCGTTCTATTTCAACGAGTCCGAAAATGCTGGGTGAGCTGACCGTCTCGATGCTGAGGGGCGAAAACGGATTTCAACATAAAGAGATTGCAAAACTCACGGACTGGATCAAGCACGAGCGGGCGCCAGATCTTGTCAGCCTGCCCTACTCGCTACTGCTAGGGTTGGCAAGACCGATCAAAGATGCAATAAACCGGCCCATCTGTTGTACGCTGCAGGGCGAAGATCTCTTTCTTGAAGGACTTGAGGAGCCGTACAAGAGCGAATCTCATAGTCTCATTCGGGCGAATCTCAAGCACGTCGATGCTTTTATTTCCGTGAGCGAATATTACACGGGGTTTATGACCGAGTATCTGAATATACCGCCGGAAAAGATCAGGCTTGTGCCGCTGGGAATTAACCTGCAAGGGTACGAAAAAAGGAAACGTGAGTCATCGCGGCCTTTCACGGTAGGATTTTTCGCGCGGGTCGCGCCGGAAAAAGGATTGCATGTTCTCGCCGAGGCTTACCGACGCTTGCGCGCGGACGGGCGAATTCCTGAAGCTCGGCTGGACGTGGCGGGATACATGGCACCGGAACATAAGAGTTACCTGGGCAAGATTGAAAAAGCGATGAAAGACGCGGGGTTGGGCGCGGAGTTCAACTACCACGGTGCGGTGGATCGCGAGGAGAAGATTTCGTTCCTGCGAAAACTCGACGTGCTCTCCGTGCCGGCCACGTACAACGAACCAAAAGGAATCTTTCTCCTTGAAGCAATGGCTTGCGGTGTGCCGGTGGTGCAGCCGAGACGCGGGGCGTTTACTGAGATCGTTGAGAAGACGGGCGGCGGTTTGCTGGTCGCGCCCGACAGCCCAGAGAGTCTAGCGGGGGGAATCTTAGAGATTTATCAGGAGCCGGCGCTGGGCGAGAAGCTTGGTCTGAGCGGCTTTGAGAACGTGCGCCAGCATTATACTGTGGCGCGCATGGCCGATCGCGCTCTTGAGGTTTATGAAAGTGTGACAAGAAATGAGCCGCGGATTTCCGCAGATGAACGCGGATCAGAAAAAGACCAAGAAACCAGCAAAGTTGCTAGTTTCTAATGCCCTTGTTTCGGGAGGTATGGTTCGTGTTGAGTCAGGTAGTTCAGAGTTCAACCTTTAGGTTGCTGCTTACGTGAAGACGAACTAGAGCTTGAAGTCTAAACTGAACCCACCATTTAGGTTTTCTGACTTGTCTATTTCTGATCCGCGTCTATCCGCGTTCATCCGCGGCTAGTTTTCTTTCGGAGGTTTTGTGCTGAAGGTTGAGAACATCTCCAAGGAGTATCCAACTCCTCGGGGGCCACTCAAGATAGTTTCCCACATCTCGCTCTCACTTTCTCGAGGCGACGCGTTGTCGATTATGGGTCCTTCCGGAAGCGGCAAAAGTACGCTGCTTTACATGATGGGTGCGCTCGAGCCACCCACGAGCGGCACAGTTACCCTTAACGGTAAGGATCCCTTTCAACTCAAGGAGAAAGAACTGGCTGCATTCCGCAATCGCGAAATTGGCTTCATCTTTCAGGACCATTGTCTTCTGCCGCAGTGTTCTGTGATCGAAAATGTTCTGACTCCGACGCTTGTCTCATCGAAAGACGGTCATGATAACGAACGTGCCCGGCTCTTGTTGACTGAGGTAGGATTGAAAGATCGCCTCGAGCACCGCCCGGCACAACTTTCCGGAGGCGAGAAGCAGCGGGTGGCCCTCGCTCGCGCTCTGGTTATGAAACCGCAACTGCTCTTGTGTGACGAACCAACTGGTAATCTCGATCACCAGGCGGCGGCCGTGGTTGCTTCCCTGCTCCTTGAGCTACACCAGCAACAGGAGACAATTCTGGTGGTAGTGACTCACAACCCCGAGCTGGCATCCAGATTTCCCCTCCGCTACGAGTTAATCGATCAACAACTCCGCCAACTTTGATGACGTCCGTGCAGCTTCTACAGCGGAACCTCGCCTATTTCTGGCGTACTAATCTGGCCGTAGTCGCTGGCGTCGCGATTGCGGTGTCGGTGCTCGCGGGAGCGCTGCTCGTGGGCGATTCCGTGCGCGGCAGTTTGCGGGATCTGTTCCTACAGCGATTGGGGAACACAGACTATGTAGTCACATCGGCAGGATTCTTCCGTGAACCACTTGCCACGGATATTCAGAATCACGAGGAGTTTGCCGGTGTGGGATTCGCTGCTGCTGCTCCGCTCATCGCTCTTGAAGGATCAATTACACATGAGCCGAGCGGGAGGCTCGGCGGCGGCATTCATGTGTATGGAGTCGATGAGAAGTTCTGGGCTTTCCATGGGCAGCAGAATCGTGGGCCAGTGAATCGCGAGATTTTGGTCAGCGATGGTTTGGCTAGGGAGTTAGGCAGCAGCGCTGGCGATGCCTTGTTGCTCCGCGTGCAGAAGCCTTCGGAGATACCAATCGAATCCCTGCACAGCAAGAAAGAAGATGTGGGTCGTACCTTACGCGTAACGATGCGGGAGTCGCTTTCGTCCGCAGCGCTGGGTGAGTTTTCCGTGCAACCTCAACAGAGCGCAACGCGCGCGGTCTTCGTTCCACTGAAATTACTGCAAAAGGATTTGGAACAGGAGGGCAAGGCGAATCTGATCCTAATCGCCGAAGCGTCACGCGCACAAACTACCGTTGACAAGAGCGCATCGCTTGAGAGGATTCTCAAGGACAAGACTTCTCTTGAGGATTATGGCATCACGCTGCGTCCGTTGGATGAGCAACGAAGTTTCTCGCTTGAACACGATAGCAAACTGCTGAATGACGCGCTGGCAGAAACCGCACGCCAGACCGCCGGCCGGTTATCGATGAGTGTCACCCCCGTGTTTTCTTACCTTGCAAACAACATAGCTTCCGGTGAGCGTTCGATTCCATACTCGCTAGTGACAGCGCTGGATGAGGAAAGCCTGAAAGAACTGAGACAGGGAGAAGAGGTTAAAGAGAGATGGGGCGGCGCAGGGGGGACCGGGAGATATGAGGAGCAGGGGAGGCGAGCCCCCGCTTCCGACATTTCTCAATCTCCGAATCACCCCGTCTCATCTCCTCCTGTTGCCCCGATCATCCTCAACGACTGGGCTGCCCGTGAGCTCAGCGTTCGCGAAGGCGATCCAATTTCGATCGAGTATTATGTCTGGCACGAAGACGGGCGACTTGAGACGAAGACGGAACAGTTTCAACTCGCCGGCATTGTGGCGATTCTGGGCGCCGCTGCTGATCGGAATCTAGTCCCAGAGTACCCGGGAATCACCGGCTCGGAAAACCTCTCGGACTGGGATCCACCCTTTCCGGTCGACCTCGATCGCATACGCAAACAGGATGAAGACTACTGGGACCGATACCGCACCACGCCGAAAGCATTCATCCCTTTGAGTACAGCTCAGAAGCTGTGGCAGTCACGCTTCGGCAACTTGACCTCGTTGCGGTTGGTTCCCTCAGGAATACTACTGGCACAGGCGCTCGATAATTATCGGCAACACTTGAAGTCATCCATTGCTCCCGCGCACATGGGGTTCAACGTTATTCCCGCTCGGCAGCAGGGACTGGAAGCTTCGCGCGGAGCTACAAACTTCGGCGAGTACTTTCTTTATTTCAGTTTCTTCCTTGTTATCTCGGCGCTGCTTTTGACTGCCCTGTTCTTCAAGCTGGGCGTCGAACAGCGTTTGCGCGAGATTGGGCTCCTGCAGGCGATTGGTTATCCGGCTTCACAGGTACGGAAGCTGTTTCTTGTCGAGGGCATTGTCATTTCAATTGTCGGCAGTGTGATTGGACTGGCGGGAGCCCTGGCCTATGGCCAGCTGATGATGATAGGTCTGAGCACCTGGTGGGTGGAAGCCGTCGGAACTACGATGCTAAAGCTGCATGTGGCTCCACTGTCGCTCTTAATCGGCGCAGTTGCGGGGGTCGTCGCGGCCCTAGTTTGCATCGTCTGGACTTTAAGACAATTGGGAAGAGCGTCCTCCCGCAGCCTTTTGATGGGAACTCTGGGAGGAGAGGCGGCGACGCGGAAACGGTCAGCGCGAATGCTGGGAGCGCAGGCGTCCCGCCTGCAGGGAGCACGACAGCGCGAAAAGATTGGTCGCCACGTAAATCGAGTGATACTCGAGTCGGCAGGCGAGACGCCTGCGCTTTCAGCATTCGCACTCCCCTTCTCCCTTTCTCCCCGTCTCTTGATTGCCTTCGTACTTACCCTCTTTGGACTTCTCCTACTTCTCCTGGCTTCATTCCAGGTCATCGGACAGGCCGTCGGATTCTTCGGTGGCGGCCTGCTGTTGCTGGCGGCCGCTCTTTGCTATCAATCCGTCTGGCTGCGTGGCAACCGCGGGAAAGCGATTCATGGGACCGGCTGGTGGCCCGTTTCCCAGCTTGGGTTCAGAAATGCGACATACCATCCGGGACGAAGTGTTCTGTGTATCGCATTAATTGCTTCCGCTGCGTTCATCATCGTTTCCGTCGATGCATTCAGACGCCGCGAGGGCGCCTCGGAGCTTGACCGGAAATCAGGTAACGGAGGCTTTGCCTTGGTGGCCGAGTCGCTACTACCTTTGGTTCATGACCCAAATACGCACGCAGGACGAGAGGCTTTGAATCTTGCGGCAGAGGATTCCGCGTACTCGCTTTCGACCGTCACCTTTACACGCTTCCGGGTGCGCCCTGGCGAGGATGCCAGCTGTTTGAACCTTTACCAGCCGCGCAACCCAAGAATCATCGCTCCGACGGACGACTTCATTCAGAGCGGTCGCTTTGAGTTCCAGAACTCCCTCGCGGAGAGCAAAGAAGAGAAAGACAACCCGTGGCTGCTTTTGAATCGCGAATCTCCAGACGGCGCAATCCCGATCATTGCGGATGCGAATTCACTCAGCTATGTCCTGCACCTCAAGCTCGGCGACGAATTCGTTCTGCAGCGTCAGAGTCGTCCGGTGCGGTTGCGTGTGGTGGGTTCCCTTGCCGATAGCATTCTTCAGAGCGAACTCGTGATGGCGGAAAAACATTTCCTGGGTCTCTTTCCCGAGCAGGAAGGTTACCGCTTCTTTTTGATAGACACACCGGCCCCCAATAATTCATCTGTCCCGTCGTCTGCGATTGCTACAACCCTCGAAGATCGCCTCTCGGATTTTGGTTTCGACGTGGTTCCCACAGGGGAGCGCCTCGCAAATTTCCATCGCGTCGAGAACACCTATCTATCCACGTTTCAGATGCTGGGTGGCCTGGGTCTGCTTCTGGGAACGTTGGGGATGGCTGCGGTATTGCTTCGAAACGTGCTGGAGCGACGGCGTGAACTGGCCTTGCTGCGCGCAGTCGGGTATAACTCCTCGCACTTCACGCTAATGGTAATTGCGGAGAATGCCCTGTTGCTTTTCGGTGGTCTGATTACGGGCACGGTCTGCGCGCTGCTGGCCATTGCGCCGGTATTCTTTGAACGGGGCGGTCGATTGCCGAATATTTCCCTGGGCTTGTTGCTGGCGGGGGTATTTATATCTGGGCTGACCGCGTCCCTAATAGCTACCTGGGCTGCCCTGCGTTCGCCGTTGTTGCCGGCGCTCAGAGCGGAGTAAATACACCATAGGCTGCTGAAAAGGGGCGCCATTCTCAGGAGAATAAGACGATCCACGAAAGCACACGAAATGACTCGAACAAGGGGCTCTTTCGTGCAGCTTAGTGTGATTTCGTGGATCGTTCCTAGTTTTTCAGCAGGCTGCTAGTCCGACTGATTAGATCATATGAGCGATGAACAAACACGAACGTTGTCGTTGAAAGCCGCTTAATGCGTTCGGAGCCGTTAGCCTTGCTAGATATCGGATGAGCTTTGCCATAGAGCCTGTTGCGGTGGCCTCGGGCCTGCGAGCAGATTGAGCCTTAGCCCCGTGGGGGACGGATGTTTATTGCAATGGGGATCATCAGAACTGAACCAGCCCCGATAGGAGCTGGATGTTGAGCGATGCAGTCAGCTGCCTTCCAGTGGATGCGGTTCTGAACATTTTCGCTCCTCGGAGCTGGATTTGATTAATTTCTGGGCGTGCTTCTATAACATGTGGCTCCAACCGAGCCGGATTGAAATACTCCGACGCCGTTTCTCTCCAAGTTGATCAGGAGGTTCAGAATGCCAAATCGCTTTGCCGGACTAAAAACTACCGAATTAGTTATTTCTCTTCCCTTACTGTTTTGCTTCCTGGTTCAGGCCGACGCCCAATCCGAATGGCCACAGTGGGGTGGTCCGGGACGCAACTTCATCTCGAACTCCAAAGGCCTCGCCGCATCGTGGCCGCAGACGGGACCGAAACAGCTCTGGACGCGCCCGCTTGGCGAAGGCCACGCGGCAATCGTTGTCGAAGGCAACACGCTCTACACGATGTACAGCCAGGACGAGCAGGAAGCGGTCATCGCGCTCGCCGCAAGCACCGGCAAAACAATATGGGAACACAAATATGACGCTCCAACTGCGGGCATTAACTACGAATACGGGTTTGGGCCACATGCGACGCCCCTTCTGGTTAACGATTTGCTCTACACGGTTGGGTCAATCGGCAAACTGCATGCGCTAGACAAAAAAACAGGCAAAGTCGCCTGGTCTCACGACCTCTATAAAGATCTCGGCGGCAAGAAGATGGAGCGAGGGTATACGTGCAGCCCCATCGCCTACAAAAACACAATCATCCTAACCCTCGGCGGGCAGGGACAAACCTACGTTGCGTTTAATCAGAAGGACGGCAAGGTTGTTTGGAAGAACCAAAACCTCGACATGTCTCCAGCTTCGCCCTTGATCATAAATGTTGATGGCCAGGACCAACTAATCGCTTTTATGGGCAAGGAGATAGCAGGCCTTGATCCAAACAATGGCGGCTTGCTTTGGAGCCATCCCCATGAGACCGATTGGGGACTTAACATCAGCACCCCCGTCTGGGGCAGCGACAATCTTCTATTTCTCTCATCGGCCTACAACGGCGGCAGTCGCGTCTTGAAGTTAACGCAAAAAGAAGGAAAGACGAGGGTCAGCGAGCTTTGGTTTCATCGCCGGCTACGCGTTCATCACACCACCGCCATTCGCATCGGCGACCACGTCTACGCCTCGAGCGGGGACTTTGGACCGGCGTTTTTTTCCGCGGTGAATATCAAAACCGGAGACGTGGCCTTCCAGGATCGCAATTTTCCGAAAACCAACTTCCTCTATGCCGATGGAAAGCTGATCATTCTTGACGAAGACGGCAACCTGGCGTTAGCAACGGTCTCGCCTGCGGGGCTGAAAGTCATTTCCAAGGCGAGTCTAATGAAGAACCTCGCCTGGACAGTGCCCACGCTGGTTGGTACCAAGCTCTTTTTGCGCGACCGGCGTACGATTGCGGCGCTGGATTTGAGTTAAGTCTGTCCACCTCGGGAAATGGGTCAACTCCTCGAAGTGGGCCGTCAGGAATTCAGAGTGGGGCTTAGACATCCTGGGAGAGAGAGGGATCGAAATGCGAAAACAAATTCTCGGTTTCATTCTGATCTTGGTTTCAACCACCGCCGGCTCCGCTGAGAATTGGCCCCAGTGGCGCGGGCCGAATCTCAATGGCCTAAGCAATGAAACAAATCTTCCCGTGAAGTGGACTACGGAAGAGAACGTCATCTGGAAACTGGCGATGCCCGGCTGGAGCGGATCGACCCCCGTCATCTGGCGTGACCGAGTTTTTATGAACGTCGCCGATGGCAATGATCTCTTTCTTTGGAGCGTTGATCGCACCAAGGGTACACTCCTTTGGAAAAGGTTGCTGGGTAGCGGCAACGTTAAGATGCTCAAACACAATATGTCGTCGCCCTCGCCAGTTACGAACGGCAAGAGCGTTTACGTCATGACCGGTACCGGGATTCTCAAAGGCTTTGATTTCAGCGGCAAAGAATTATGGTCGCGCGACATTCAGAAAGACTACGGCGAGTTTGGGCTGCAATGGGGCTACGCATCCTCGCCGCTGTTGTTTGAAGACGCACTTTATGTTCAGGTTCTACACGGCACGAAGACAGACGATCCTTCCTACGTCCTGCGCATTGACAGAAGGAGCGGCAAGACTCTTTGGAAAGTCGAGCGTCCGACCGATGCAATAAGAGAATCGCCCGACTCCTATTCGACACCCGGCCTGTTGCGATACGGCAAGACGGTGGAACTCGTGATTACCGGCGGCGATTGTGTCACCGGCCATGATTTAGCCAACGGCAACGAACTCTGGCGCGCGAATGGCCTGAATCCTGACAACAATCCCGTTTATCGAATCGTCGCCTCACCGGTGATATTCAACGACATTATTTATGTGCCGACACGTGTCAAGCCCTTGCTTGCCCTGCGCGCCGGCGGACGCGGGGATATCACCAGCTCACATCTGCTCTGGTCTACCTTGAATGGGCCAGACGTCCCGACTCCGGTAACTGACGGAAAATATTTTTACGTCGTCAACGACAAGGGTATCGTCTGGTGCCTGGACGCTAAAACTGGCGCGGAGACTTATGCCCAGCAGCGACTCAAACCAGGAACCTACAGCGGGTCGCCGGTCCTGGCGGATGGAAAGATCTACGTAACTAACGAAGAAGGGCTGACAACCGTGATCAAAGCTGGGCCGACCTTTGAAGTGTTAGCCGAAAACGCGCTCAATGATTATTGTCTTAGCTCGCCGGCGATTTCCGATGGACAGATCTTCATTCGGACCGCAACAAATCTGTATTGCATCGGGAAAAGCCCAAAGACGTAGCTCGATCGCGGAGGATTAGGAGCGTTCGAGGCTGTGTCGCGCATTCCAAAGATTAGCTCTTTCGACTTAAGAATCACTGATCCCTCGCGAGGTGGATGTTATGTTTTCTCGAATTATGTGGCGACTCCGATTCCCGGTTGTGCTGGCATTAATGGCGGCGCTGACTACGACAGCGCTCGCACAAAATCCCCAACTCGGAAGGGTCGAGTTTCAAACCTCCGGCTCTGAAAAAGCGCAAGCGCACTTCTTGCGCGGTCTAGCGGCGCTTCATTCATTTTGGTACGAAGAGGCGCTCGAAGCCTTTCGCGAGTCAACCAGGATTGAACCAGACTTCATGATGGGCTACTGGGGCGAGGCCATGGCCCACAATCACCCGCTCTGGTCGGAACAGGATACTTCGGCGGCGCGCGAGGTGATTAAGAAGATCAAAGAGACACCCAACCTAACTGCGAGAGAGCGAGCTTACCTGGATGCAGTGAAGATGCTGTATGGCGAGGGCGACAAGCGTGCTCGCGACACAGCCTATTCAGCTGCCATGGAGAAGGTCTATGGCGACTATGCTACCGATCTGGACGCGGCGGCTTTCTATTCCTTATCGCTCCTCGGTTTGGTCAGATCGGAAGAGAAGAGCTACCGGTTACAGGCGCGTGCTGGAGCCATCGCTCTGGATGTTTATGAGAAAAACCCTAACCACCCGGGAGCAGCGCATTACATCATCCACGCGTTTGACGATCCTGAACATGCAATCCTGGCCCTGCCTGCCGCCCGTCGATACGCCGGTATCGCCCCGGAAGCTCATCACGCACGTCATATGCCTTCGCACATCTTCCTGCAACTGGGAATGTGGCCTGAGGCAGCCACATCAAATGAGTCCGCATGGGAAGCTTCGGATTCCTGGATGAAACGCAAGAACCTTTCAACCAGCGTGCGTGACTACCACAGCCTCCACTGGCTTCTCTACGTTTACTTGCAGCAGGGCCGATACCGCAAAGCTGAAGAGTTAGTTACCCTGATGAAGAAAACTATGTCCGAGACGAGCTACGAGAATAAACTGCGGCCCGGGTATTACGAAAACAACTACGCAAACATGGCCGCAGCTTTTATCGTTGAAACCGAACGTTGGGACCTCGCCTCAACCCTCTTCCCAGCTGCTGCCGGACAAGTTGCTGCAGCATCGCCAGAGCAGGGAGCACATGGTGCCCACGGTGGAGATCAGCCGGTTTCGAGTGATGGGCCCGCCACGGTGCGCTCTTCAAACCGCGGCCAGAGGCTGCCGATTTTCGTACGTGGCTTGGCGACCGCACTGGGTGGTTCTGCAGCGGGGGAAGAGAATGTCGCTAAATCCGGAACCATGTCTCGTGACAAGGAGTCTAAGACAATCGGCGAACTGGAGATTGCTGCGGTCACCGCTTCGGTTAAGCGGGATCATGAGCAGGCGGCAGAGTTGATGAGGCAAGCGATTAAGCTCGAAGAAGAGATGGGTCCACCTTCGGGTCCGCCCGGACTCATCAAACCGGCACACGAACTTTTTGGCGAGATTCTCTTGCGAGCCGGTAAGCCTGAAGCTGCTGCTGAGCAGTTCAAAGTCTCGTTACTAAGGCAACCAAACCGGGCCCGTTCACTGCTCGGCGCGGCGCGGGCCGGGATGCAAAGTGGGGATCGGCGCGGAGCAGCGGCTGCCTATGCCAAGCTCTTGGAACAGTGGCAATACGGGGACGAGGGGTTGCCGGAACTGCGCGAGGCTCGAGATTATTTGAAGCAGGCTCAGCCCTAGAACCGACAGGACCTTGTTGCCACGGGTGCAGTGCTGAAGAAAATGACTGGTCATCAGTCAAGTATGTTCGATGACTTCATGAATAAAGGCGTTTTGGGTTTCGTGATTTTTCGTGTCATTTCGTGGATCGTCTGCCCGTGGGCCAACTCGATCCACGAAATCACATAAGCAGCACGAAAAAGATTGTGAAATCAATTGAGACACTTCACTAAGCGTGCTTCTTTGGAAAATCAATGGACCAGATTGCGCATCGCGTTTTGCTGAGGTTTGATCCGGACCTCGATCGACTCGACAAAGACAAGCAACTGCGAGATGGCCTGTCGGCCGTGGTCCTTGTCGAAAATACTCTCTGGGCGCCGGCGACGAGACTACGCGACTCGAAAGGCTCTCACGTGAAGACCCAAATGTCTTTTCTTCCCACGCGGCTTTTCCGTTAAGCCATTACCTCACTCTACCTGCCGGCGAAGAAGACGAAGCTGACCTGGAGGGTTTGGATGTGGCAGACGGCTATCTTTGGCTGGTGGGCTCTCATAGCCTTAAGCGAAGCAACCCCAAACCTGGGAAAGGGGTCGCTGAGAACCGTAAGCGCCTAAGCTCAGTCGAGAGTGACGGCAACCGCTTTCTGCTCGCTCGAATTCCATTGAGGCAGCGGGGCCCAGTTCAAATGCTGGAAAAGGAGGTAGGAGAGCAGGACGCGAGGCGGGTTGCGGGTCAATTGGAGGGTCACGCGAAAGGCAACCAACTGACAGCCGCGCTCGCAAAGGACAAGCATTTGGAAAGCTTCCTCGCAATTCCCGGCAAGGACAATGGGCTCGACATCGAAGGACTCACCGTCTCGGAAGGACGGGTCTTCGTGGGCCTGCGCGGGCCGGTCCTGCGCGGGTGGACTACGCTTCTGGAAGTTGCGGTCGGAGAGGACGATGATGCTAGGTCAACTCTCAAGCTGAAGGAAATGGGAGCGAATGGAGGCCTCTACCGGAAACACTTTCTTGATTTGGGCGGCTTGGGTGTTCGCGACCTTTGCGTAGACGGCGATGACCTTTTGATTCTGGCAGGGCCCACTATGGTTCTAGACGGGCCGGTCACGGTTTTCCGCTGGCGTGGCGGCGGCAAACCAATAGAAGAAAGTCTGGTATTTAGCGATGCACTGGAGAGAGTCATCGACGTTCCCTTCGGTACAGGCAAGGATCACGCGGAAGCCATGACTCTCCTGCCCCCGGACAACAAGGGACGGCGCTCTGTCCTGATTCTCTATGACGCGCCGTCAGAAGAGCGCAAGAAAGGCCGAAAGGGTGAGGCTGCTTTGCGTGCAGATGTTTTCGAGTTGCCGTAAATTACCGAGTTGCCACTCAACCACAGAAGTGAGGAGTGACTCCGTGAAAACTCCAGATGTTGCCGATTATCGCTTGTAGTAGGAATTACGCTGAAAGCGTAATTCAATAGGCTCAGAAACAATCCTCCCTATCAGATCGTTAATCATCCGTTCCGGAAGTACGCCTTAGCTTCTTAACTCTATCAGGACAATGCAATGAATAGACAAACTACTCTCCGAATCAGGGCGCTCGTGATCTGCGGCATGATCCTGGTCGCGTTTCCGAGCGGCCTCTTGGTCAGCATACGGACCGAGACAAGGCCGCAAAGATCGACGAAGTGATGAGGGCTGCAAATAAATATCGCCTCTTTAACTGGTCTGTGTTGGTGATGAAAATAACAAGGTGATTCACCAAAAAGGTTTCGGCCTGGCAAACATGGAATGGAATATTCCCGATACACCCAAGCCAGATTTCGTCTCGGTTCGATTACAAAGCAATTACTGCCGCGCTCATCTTACAGCTCGTAGAGCAAGGAAAGATCAAGCTCGACGGGAAGATCACAGATTACCTGCCTGACAATCGCAAGGACACCGGCGACAAAGTGACGGTTCATCAACTACTCAACCTCAATCAACCAGACCACTATGTTGTCACCAATTTGGCTCGGCGCCCTAGGCCCGGTTGGATGACGATTTGTATGCCGCACTGTTTCCCGTTTGTCTAGCGAACAATCAAGTGGTTAGTGAGTGCGGTCGCTACCGCTCCCGGTTCTGTTTTTAGGGTTGCCGTCCAAGCTCCCTCTATTTCTTCTCCCCCACATCGTAAGCATAGATAGTGTCCTGGTCCCGAAGGTATAACCGGCCACCGGCTATGACTGGATGCGCCCAGGTCGGTAAGGAGTCCTGCTGGATGCGGAAGCGACCTTTCTCCTGATATCCCGTAGGAGTCGCTGCGACGAGCCCAACCACGCCGTTCTCGCTCAATGCGTAGAGATGACCGTCGGCGTAGACCAATGAGCCTTTGCCCACGCTGCGGTCTTTCCAGGCAACCTCACCGGTGTCGAAACGCATGGCCGTCAGGATGCCGCTGGAAAAGCCGTACATGTGATCGCCGATGAGAATCGAACTGCTGTGGTGATTCCGCATCTCCTTCGTGAAGTAGACTTCAGATACCCCTTGCCCGTTTGCCTTGATCTCGACGAGACCGCCGCCGTTCCCATAGTCTGAAGAAATGAAGACACGGTTGCCGCGCGCGACCGGGGTCGCTGCGTTGGCCACGTTGTTGGCTGCACGCGGGTACTCCCAGAGAAGCTTTCCGTCTTTCACGTCTAACCCCAGCCCGCGCGTGTGGGTAAAGAAGACCACTTGTGTGGTGGTCCCAACCTGAAGGGGAATCGCCGAGGAATAGCCGGCTCGGTCGCTCTGGCTCTTCCAGATTAAGGATCCGTCTTTTTTATTGAGCGCTACAATGGAAGCGCCGGGCCCGCCGGCGTTGACCAGCAGTTTCTCGCCAACCACCAGCGGCGACTCGCTGATCCCCCAAGTGATGTTCGAGCCGCCAAACTTCTCGAGAACATTCATCGTCCAAATGAGCCGGCCTGTTCGCACGTCGAGGGCTGAGAGGTCACCGCTCCCTCCAAGGGCATAAAGGGTTTGGCCGTCTACGGTTGGGGTCCCGCGCGGGCCATCGCCACGATCGTTGCGGAAGCGAGTACCGGAGGCAGTGGCCCACGCTTCCTTTCCCGATGCGGCATCGAAAGCAATCACGTATTCGCGGTCGCCTCGGAGTCCCATCGTGAAGAGACGGCCTTTGGCAATCGCAAACGAAGAGTATCCTGCTCCCGCACCTGTGGCCTTCCAGGCCAGCGGCGGGCCGTTCTCGGGCCACTGTTTCAAGAGGCCCGTCTCTTTGGAGATTCCGTCACGGTTCGCACCCCGCCATTGCGGCCAGTCAGCGCCGACCTGAGCAGCAATCTCGGTGGACACAAACAGAGCGATAACTGCGAGACTCATCAGAGTCTTGATACTTATAGTCTTCATGTTCGAATCTCCTTATCTCCTGTCTCCTTAACGGAGGGAGGGCAGCCGGAACTCTTAACAGTTGGGGAGGATGATTGTGAACATTCTTAGTGAAATAAACTCATGCCTGCGGTTTGAAATACAAGACCATGGCGGCGCCTGCGGCCGCCAACACGAAGCCGACGTAGAGCAAGGGATTGGGTGCTGTTCTGGGCGGATGCAGCCACATGGAAAAAAGTACATTGACGAGCGGCGCACCCGCGAACACGAGTGGCATCACATAAGTTGGCAAGCCACCTGACTTAAAGGCAAAGATGATGCAGACCGCACCAATAGCGCCCAGTGCTCCACCGCCGATTGCAGCTAGAGACCCCTTTGTCGTGAAGCCTTGCAACTGGCCTTGATAGGACAGGTTGGCCACCGGCACCAACACTCCGATTAAGAAGTAAGCGAGTCCTACACAGAGCAACGCGCGCATCGGATTACCGAGCGCCACCTGACCGCGATGCAGCGCCGGACCATACAGACCCCACGCCAAAGCCGCGCCCAGCGCGAAGATTATCCAAAGCATTTGGGAGACCTCGTTTCGTTGGAACTTTGTTCTTTATATTTTGTTTTTAGTACCAGGAACTTTGTACCATGCTATCAGTTTGATAGTTCGTGGTTGGTATTCCGACCTGGAAGTTCAAATACCGTGGCCGCTCGAGTTCTAAGCACAAAGTTCAAGGTTCTATTCAGCATCCGCTAAAACGTTATTCTTAGTCCAAGTTGAATCTGCCGCGAAGAAGTTACCGTCGAGCGAATGACTCCAAACGTTGAAAGAGGCTGTTCTGTGTCCGACGCTCCGGTGAAAGCGATTAGGCTGGGATTGCCAAAGTTCGCGCGATTGAAAATATTGAACGCCTCGACGCGAAATTGGATTAGCGCATTCTCGCCCAGGCGAGACCAGCGCGTTTTCTTCACGGCCGAGAAGTCAAAGGTCCGCAGGTTTGGACCAATCAAAACGCCCCGACCGAGATTACCCAGCCGTCCCGCTGGTTGTAGCCGGAAGGCCGCAGCATCAAAATAACCTGCCGGATCGCCCACAACTGCCGTTTCTGCGTTAAAGCCAGGTGCGATATTCGCGCGGTCAAAGCCAATTCCCGGCGCCAGCGACGGCGACCATTGAGAGCGGGAACGATTGCGCGCCACGAACACAGTCAAAGGATTTCCGCTCCGCATCTGACCAATCCCCGCCAGCTGCCAGCCGTCCAGAATCTTGCCAGTCACGCCTTTTAAGCCTTTTCCGAAGGGGATTTCCCAGGTGAAGTTGACGACCAGATTGTTTTTAGCGTGATAGTCGGCGAGTCCTTTGTTGTAGTTCAACCCGGCAAATTCCGGAAACGCCGTGGTCGTGCCGTTCGTCGAATCGGAAAAAAAGGTCGAAGCCTGCGTTGTGTCGATGTTGCGGGAAAAAGTGTAGGACGACTGTGCTGAAAACCCTCTGCTAAAACGCTTGCGCACCTCAAAAATCAGGGCGTTGTACCACGAGTTGCCGTCACTGCTTTTGAGTTCGATGGTCGTAAACGCCGTGTTGGGACGCGGGCGCCCAGCCGGATAGAAGGGTGTGCCATCCGCTCCAATGTCAGGAGTAGGAAGGTTTACATCGCTACTGCGCAGCAAGTGGACGCCTCGCGAGCCGGCGTAACCCATAGTGACCACAGTGTTCCACCAGAGCTCGCGCTGAAGGTTAAGGTTCCAAACCTGCGTGTAAGGGTTATCGAGATTAAACTGCACCGGACGTATCGAGAGAGAGCCGTTGAAACTCGGTACCGGGAAGGTCGGGTTGTTGACGACAGGTCGGGGCGTAGCCGGGGGATTCGTTACCGTGACAATCAGGTTCTGCTGGTTGTTCGTGTTGAAGTAAACCCCGTAGCCACCGCGAATACTCGTCCTTCCGTTCCCGAAAACGTCCCAGGCAAAGCCCACGCGCGGTGAAAGATTTCTGAGCGTCGGATTCTGGTAGAGTGGTCCTATAGTAGGTGAGCGGTCGCTCAAGTTGATAAGCGCAGAGTCTCGTCCATAGATATCAACCGGCAGAGTAGCCACCTCATAACGCAGGCCCCCATTGAGAGTAAAGCGTGAGTGCGCGCGAAAAGTATCTTGGAAATAGAAGCCTGCCAGGGTAAAGCGCCAGTAACGATCGAGCGCGCCGTTCGGCGAGATGCCGATAAAGCGCACCGGGGTGTTCCTAAGAAAATCGGTTACCGAGTTGAAGGTAAAAATGCCGAGGCTAAACGTCGGATTGAACATGTTGTCCTGGTAGCGCTCTACCACCGAGCCTGCCTTTATGAGATGTCTGCCACGATTGTGCGTGAGCCCATACTCAACCCCAAAAACATTCTGCGTTAACCTGAGGCCAGCCGAGGTCTGCGGGCCAAAGCGTCCTGGGATGCCACCAATGTCGATGCCGCCCAAGAGGCTCTGACCAGGCACGAACGGCGTCAAGTTCCCCGAAGTGTTGGCTTCAACGTCCTGCCCGACGCGCGTGCGACTGAAGTTGAGCCGAAACGTATTCAGCGTGTTTGCCGAAAGAGTCTGACGATATTCCCCCGTGAAAAACTGATTGCGGGAAAGGAACGTGCGGGGAAACTGGGGAAAGTCGGTGGGCAAGAGTTGATCGGCATCGTCGAATGTGTAACGGGCGAAAAACTGGGCCCGGTCGCTGCGGTTATAGTCGAAACGCCCCTGAAGAAAATGTTGGCGGACTTGCTGTTGAAATCCGAAAGCGTGCGCGGCAAGGTTACCGACGACAGTTGAAGGCCCGACATTGGGGAGGGGAAACTCATCCAGGTAGGGTCTAACGGCGGCACTCACTCCGACGTTCGTGCGGATAATGCTCGCGGAGGGACAGTCCTGGCCGGCAGCAGGCGTTACCGCGCATCTGGTTACTATTCCCTGCCGCGCATCTAGATCGGGAACCACCGTCCGTATGGTGCGCCCAAGATTCTCTCTCAACGACTCGTAACCGAAGAAGAAAAACATGCGGTCGGTCCGGATGGGACCGCCAATTGAGCCGCCAAACTGGTTCCTCTTAAACTCGGGTTTCTTGACCTGATCAAAAAAGTTGCGCGCGTCAAAGTTGTCGTTGCGATGAAATTCGTAAGCCGAGCCGTGCCACTCGTTGGTTCCCGACTTTGAGACGGCGTTGATTTGCCCACCGGAGTTGCGTCCAAACTCGGCGCCGTATGAGTTCGCTTCTACGCGAAACTCTCTAATTGTTTCTACCCCCAGAACCGTGCCGGCAGCGCTACCCGCGGGACCATTGGTGAAATCATTCTGCGGCGTGCCGTCGAGCAAATACACGTTTGATCTTGGGTCCTGGCCGTTGATGCTAATGCCCAGACCGTGGGCCACGACCGAACCACCATCGCGATGGGCATAGCCGATCACGCCCGGCTGGAGCAAGGCAAGGTCAGTGTAATTTCTGCCGTTCAGAGGTAACTCACGTATGGCTTGTTCCCCCACGAGGTAACTGAGTTCCTGACTCTGCGTGTTTACCAAAACTTCGCCACTGTCGACATTCACGGCGGCACTGAGACCTGCGACTCTCATAACCAGGGACACCGCCGTAGATTCGTTTACGGTGAGTCTGACGCTGGGAAAGCCCAGAGGTTCGAAGCCTGCAAATTCGGCTCGCAATTCATATAGGCCGACAGGTAGGCCCGGAAAAACGAACCTTCCTTCGTCTTCACTCGTAGTAGCCCTGGTAAGTCCAGTATCAAGATGTTTGGCCGTCACCTGGACGCCGACGAGCACGGCCCCATTTGAATCCTTAATGTCCCCAGTGATTGTGCTGTCGGTTTGGGCGACCACACTGACAGCATAAATGACAACCAGACAGACTATACCCAACATTCTTTGGCAAATTGCGGGAAACGAAAGCGGGAAAAAACTCATCATTGCAAGTGCTCCGGTTTGACGCGCGGGCTTTCAGGTCTCAATACTACACATTCTAGCAATCAGTTTCAGATATTGTCAGGTAGATACGCGGCAAGATATGCCCAGGTTCTGAATGATGGTTGGTCCCCGGCAACTTTTTCTTACCATCGTGCCCTTCGATTTGGTATTAATGTCGACGCTTAAAGAAGGCGACTTCCAGATTTTGGTAATTCCCACCGAGAATCAGTAAGGAGATCATTTTGAAGTCAAAGGCAGTCAAAACTACGATGCTGGCTCTGCTTATCCTGTTGCCATCATTAGTCAGTGCGCAAACCCATCGCGCTTCGGTCCGGGGTACGGTCACAGACCCCAACGGTGCCGTCGTAGCTGGTGCGAACGTACAAGTGGTCAACACGGAAACTAACGAGAATCGGTCGACAACAACCAATGAAGACGGCTCGTATGCCGTCTCGTCTCTTCCACCGGGGCCTTATACGGTCACGGTAGAAAGAGGCGGTTTTAAGAAGTTCTCGCGCTCACTTAGTTTGCAAGTGAATCAGGAATTGCGACTGAATGCCTTACTGGACGTGGGTCCCATTCAGGATAGCCCCGACGACATCTACGCTCCGGCAGAGGTTCTTAAAAGAGACTTAGCTTCACTAGGTGCGGTAATCGAAAATACCCAAGTGGTCGGACTGCCCCTGGACGGGCGCAACTTTTATGAGTTGAGTTTGCTTGTCCCGGGCGCTGTTCCTCCCGCACCGGGCTCCGCGGGCTCCGTTCGTGGTGACTTTTCTTTCAGCGTCAACGGCGCGCGCGAAGACAGCAATAATTTTCTGCTCGACGGTGTCTACAATGTGGATCCCAAACTCAACACCTTCGCCGTGCGCCCACCGGTGGACGCGATACGCGAGTTTGAGATCGCGACCAGCACCTACGATGCGGCCTTCGGTCGTAACCCGGGTGCACAGATAAACGTCGTGCTCAAGTCGGGCAGCAACGACTTACACGGTTCTCTTTACGAGTTTCATCGCAACGCAGCCCTGGACGCGCGCAACTTCTTCGCCTCCGGTAATGAACCGGCGCCAAAGTACATCCGCAACCAGTTCGGTTTCTCCGCTGGAGGTCCAATTCGAAAGAACCATACGTTCTTCTTTGCCGATTACGAGGGCACACGCTCGCGCGAAGGAATAACCCGGATTGCGAACGTGCCAACTCTTCTGGAGAGATCCGGAGATTTTTCGCAGAGCCGGCAGGGTATTCCGCGGGATCCTTCCACGGGCCAGCCGTTTCAAGGTGGAGTAATTCCGCCGTTCTTCATCCACCCGATCGGGCGGGCCATTGGCGGTCTGTATCCGCTGCCGAATCGTAATGCGGCTTTTGCTAACTTCGTTTCCTCGCCCACACAGCGCGACGACAATGACCACTTCGATGCCCGCGTAGATCACTTCCTTAGTAATGTCACTACCCTAGTGTTCCGTTATAGTTTTGGCGACCGCCGGTTTTTTGAGCCATTTGCCGGACCGACGCTCTCCGCGGTCCCCGGCTATGGCAACGACGTACCACGGCGCAGTCAGAATGTCATGTTGGGCGCGACGCACGTCTTCTCGCCCAATCTGGTTAACGATGCTCGCTTCGCTTTCAACCGCGTCGCTTCAGCTGTTAATCAGGAGAATCAGGGCACTAGCGTCAATCGCGCCGTCGGCTTACCGGAACTTTCCACGAATTCGCGCGATTTCGGCTTGAGCTTCATAACCATCACGGGCTTCTCGCCCCTCGGCCACGAGGGCAACAATCCCCAAAACACCGTAACCAACACCTTTCAGATTATCGACGCGGCCACCTACGTCCAAGGAAATCACCTCTTGAAGTTCGGCGCTGACATTCGCGCCGTCCAACAGAACGGATTTCGCGATGTGCAATCGCGAGGTCTCCTGAATTTTTCGCCCTTTGCCTACACCGGGGTCGCCCTAGCTGACCTGTTACTCGGTCTGCCGTTGGTCACCGGCGGCGCTCGCGTCGACAATGCTCAACACCTGCGCGCCCAGAGCTATCACTTTTTCATAAACGATAGTTTTCGTGTGCGTCGCAATGTCACTCTCTCGGCGGGCCTGCGCTATGAGTACAACTCCCCCCCGGTGGACGCGACCGACCGCGCAACCCTATACGACCCAACGACGCGTTCCCTCGTGCCGGTAGGTATCAACGGGATGCCCCGGGGCGGATACGAGGCGGACAAAAACAACTTTGCTCCACGCGTCGGAATGGCCTGGACAATCGGCGAGGAAAAAACGGTGGTGCGGGCGGGCTATGGCATCTATTACGATACCTCGCCGCTGGCCCCAGGCGAGGCGCTCTACTTCAACAGGCCCTTCTTTGATTTCAATTTGTTCTTCCCTCTTCCGGGTCTGCCTTTAACCCTGAGCGACCCGTTCCCGGCGTTCTTTCCCTTCCCGCTGCCCGACTCGGCGCAGGCGATTCAGCGCGACTTGCGCACGCCTTACATGCAGCACTGGAACCTGAATTTGCAGCAGCAATTGGGTCGTAACCGGGTACTCGAGATTGGCTATGTAGGCTCGAAGGGGACGAAGCTTTTGTCGGCGCGTGATCTGAATCAACCGCAGCCGAGTGCCTTGCCACCAGGCCTGCCGTTTGTCCCGCGTCCGGTGCGGCAGTTTGACGAGATTAATACGATTGAGTCGCGGGCCAGCTCGAACTATCACAGCCTCCAAGCGCGTCTGCAACAGCGGCTTTCAGCGGGACTCGCAATGCTGGCATCCTACACCTGGTCAAAATCGATTGATGACGCTTCAAACTTTTTTCCCAGCGCCGGCGATCCGAACTACCCGCAGAATAGTTATGACCTGCGCTCTGAGCGCGGCCGTTCCAATTTCGACGTGGCCCACCGCCTCTCCGTTAGTTATGTTTACGACCTGCCTTTCGGTAAAGGCCGGCGATACCTCGCAGATAACGGCGCCTGGTCCAGGCTGCTGACCGGCTGGCAAACTTCAGGCATCGTGACGCTGCAGACAGGCAGACCTTTCACAGTTGCGCTGTTGCGCGAGTTCGATAATAGTGGAACCGGAATCTCGGCACTGGGCTTCGGCGCGAATGACCGTCCCAACGTCGCGGGAGATCCCAGTCTGGGCCAGCGCTCTCCCGAGCGCTGGTTCAACGCCGCTGCTTTCACTTTTCCGCCTCGGGGAAGCTTTGGCAACGCCGGCAGGAATATTCTGGATGGTCCCGGCTACCACAACGTCAACGCTTCCGTCATTAAGAATACTGCGCTCTCGGAACGAATGAATTTGCAGTTCCGGGCAGAGTTCTTCAATCTCTTCAATCACCCCAACCTCAACCTGCCGGACAATTTTCTGGGCTCGCCGTCCTTTGGCCAGATTACTTCAGCACGCGAGCCGCGCCATATTCAGTTTGGGGTGAAGTTGCTCTTTTAGAAGTGTGGTGCGGCCTCTGCTACCCCGAGAGTGGTAGAGGCTGTTGGAGAACCAAGAAAAGGAACTGGGGTTAACTTGCAAGTCAGGAAGGTGGACCCCGTCCCCGCCCAAGCTTCAAGGCCTCAGCATTGAAGGTTCGACCATGTGCGAGGCATGATAAAAGCTTCTTAAGAGAGAAAGTGAATTGAGTTATTAGTCTAAAACGATTTTTGTCTTCGTCAAGGAGGCGGGGACAGGGGTAGTGCTCCGTTATTGTGTTGCTAACAGCGATGCCGATGCTGAAATGAGGTCAGTACGCCCACGCGGTAGCGGGTGGGGTCGGTTGTCAAACTGTTGGACTGGCGTCCCGCGGCTTCGCTTGTTCTTTCGGTCTGCTTTTGCCAACACAACCCACCCGCTACCGCATGATGGTACTGACCTCATTTCAGCGGAGGCACGATTCTTGGCACCAACACATAACGGAGCACTACCGGGACAGGGTCCACCTTCATTACCTGCGAGTCAACGAGGCTTGAAAAGGAAACATATGTATTCTTCTGGTAAACGACCGGTGTCAGCGTTAGTGATGATCGGGCTGATGCTATTCGCGTCTGCAAGCGCGGCAATTGGAATCGCTGATTGGCCCCAGTGGCGCGGGCAAAACCGCGATGGCCTGGTGAGCGACGCGTCCATTCCACAGTTGTGGCCGAAGGAATTAAAGCAAGAATGGAAAGTGACTGTTGGTCTGGGTCACTCTTCTCCGGTAGTCGCGAATGGAAGGATTTATGTTTTTGCTCGGCAAGGCGAAGAGGAAGTTTTGCTCTGTCTAAATTCTGCTACTGGAAAACAAATCTGGAGCTCAAGCCAGCCGATTGCCTATGAGATGCACAATGCGGCTCGTGCACACGGTAAAGGTCCAAAGTCCACTCCTGTGCTGTACGACGGTAACGTCTACACCTTCGGCATTACGGGCGTTCTCTCTGGCCACGATGCGCGCACGGGGAAGTTAAAGTGGAGGCGCGAGTTTTCCCAACAATATCCTAAAACCTCGCCACTCTTCGGCACCGCAATGTCTCCGTTGGTATTGAATGGACAAGTGATCGCTCATGTAGGTGGTCATGACAAAGGTGCTTTGATAGCTTTCGACGCAGCGACGGGCGCAACCAAATGGTCGAACGAGACGGATGGCCCGGCATACTCCTCTCCGATCGTCATAAACCTGGCCGGCACGCAGCAGGTCGTGACTTTTATGCAGAAGGACTTTGTCGGAGTTGACGCCGCCACCGGCAAGTTGTTGTGGAGGATCCCAGCTAAATCCCAGTATGACGAAAACTCAGTCACACCGATTGCATACAAAGACATGCTGATCCTCTCGAGAGAAGAGCAAGGCGTCGAGGCAATTCGGTTGGTGCAGCAGGGACCAAACCTCATGCCCGTCCAGGTTTGGAACAACAAGGAAACTCAACTTTTCATGAACACACCTGTGTTACAGGGTAACCTGCTCGTCGGCTTGTCTGCCCGGAACAAAGGGCAGTTCTTCTCGATCGACGCCGACACAGGCAAGACTCTGTGGCTGGGCCCCGGACGAATGGGAGAGAATGCTGCGATTCTTAATCTAGGTGGGAAAGTGTTGCTCATGTTGACCAACGACGCCAAGCTTGTCGTGTTGCCCGCCGCGGCTAAAGACTTCGTGCCGGCGGCAGAGTACACCGTGGCCGAGAGCCCAACTTGGGCCCATCCGATTGTGATGGGCAATCGGATCCTGATTAAGGATGAGACGACACTCAGATCGCTGGCGTTTTAGGAGAGCCGCCTAACATCTGGCATAGGAGAGACGATGACTCACAAGATCACCAAAGCTACCGGCACGCTTTTGCTTCTTAGTTTGTTGACTATGGCAGCGCAGAAGCCGAATTTCAGCGGGTCATGGGTAATGGATCGCGCTAGAAGTTTTGGGATGCCAGGAGACATGCAGCAGACCATGACGGTGATTCACACCGCCGATCAGATTGAGTTGGAGACCAGGCTAATTCAGCCGGACAACGAACGCACGGTTAAAGACAGTTACATCCTGGACGGCAAAGAGCGGGAATTTACGCCTCAGAGTCCGCCGGGCCAACCATTGCCGAAAGGAAGACGCACATCGAACTGGCTTCCGAATGGCAACGGAATTCTCGTCAACGAAGTGACGACCGCTGAAACTCCGAAGGGCACGGTCACTAGTCAACTCACCAGGAAATGGACTTTGTCTAATGGCGAGTTGGTTATCGACATGTATGTTGATAATCCCAGCATGTCGTATGAGATGAAGCGGATCTTTGCCAAAAAATAGCGAACTGATCCTATTGAAAAGGAAAAGGGCTGGCCCGGGACATTAATCCCACGCCCGCCCCACTTGGTTTTCGCTGATTCTATTCGAAATCGTTAGTTGCCCCTGTACCCGTCCTCGTAACCGTTCTCATAACCGTCGCGATAATACCGCTGGTACATCGCCTTATCGCCTAGCTTCGAGTTGTAGTCTTTCGAGGCGTTGCGGTATGCAGCACTGTTGCGGTAATTACGTCTGTCTCGATTCCGATCCTTGCGGCCTTCTTTGATGCCCTCGTTGTAGCCTGCGTTTAGCGCAGTCTGCCGCTGCTGGAAGGAACCGTCGTAGTTATCATACCGGTCCCAGTCACGACCGCGACGGTCACTTCTGTCCTCGCGACGGTCTTCACGTCTGTCCGCACGTCGATCCCGACGCGCGCGACGCTCGTCGCGACGCTGCTGCTGATCAATTGTATTCCAGTCGCCATCGCGTTGCTGCGCGACAGCGACGATCGGTAACGCCAAAAAGACTCCAACCGCCAACATCAGACTCGTTCTCAACAGCCCTTTGTTTTTTCGTTTCATGAATTCCTCCACTCCCATCAAACCCAAGAAGCTACCCGATGATTGGTCTAGCGTCTTAATGAACTACAAGCGCTGTGCCATTCGAGGATCCAAACAAAGAGCTTCAATTGCCGCTAAAACAGGCTTATCCCCGCAGCTACTTCAACACGATTGCGTTTGCCTTGTACCGTAACGGGTCAGACGGGCGGTATTCGAAGTGGGGGAATAGGACTGCAACGTAATTGTAAGATTTGGTGAAGACGATCGTGAGTCGCTCAGCCGCGGCCACTCAACAGAATCGGAATCTGGGGATAGTCCACCGAAGTTGAAACGGATCGAACCAGGATTCGTGGGAGGTGCCAGCGCTAATGTTTTAAGACGCCTGGACGTTCACGTAATCACTGCGCGGCAATGTTATAAGCGGCCATCTGAGTCGCATTGCGCACGAGCAGGCGGCCGCCGGCGATGGCCGGGTAGTTCCACGTCTTGCCCTCAAGAGCCGAGAAGCGTGCAACCTCTGCGTACTCTCTTGGCGTAGCCTTCACCAGGGCCAGTTCACCGGCGTCGCTGGCAACAATCAGATGCCCACTCGCGAGGATGACCTGCCCGTAGCCATAACGTCCGCCCTTCCACTTGCGCTCCCCGGTATTGACATCAAGACACGTCAGAATTCCTTCATCCAATCCGTAGACGTGGCCTTCATGAAGAACTGAACTGTTGAACTTGTTCTTCATGTTGATATTTTCCCAAAGTTTACGCGCCTCGAAGCTTTTGCCGCCGCCCGAGATCTCAATTAGTGCCGCACCCTTGCCGTAGCCCGATGAGATAAATAAACGATTTTTATCCACCATGATCGGCTGCGAGGCGTTGATCCCCATGTCAGTGTCCCAGACGTAGCTCCAGAGTAACGAACCGTCCTCCGGAGCCAGGCCCATGACGCGCGACGCACTGACAACAACAATTTGCCGCCGACCCGCCAGGGTAGC
>JBGTLM010000331.1:0-4705 GCA_041744135.1 Pyrinomonadaceae bacterium | reverse complement strand
TTATTTTGATTGTGGGTATTTCGGTGTTCGCTCAAGTCAGTCGTCCGTACCGCAACGGTTCTGTTTGGAACGTTGCGTTCATTAGAATGAAACCCGGCATGGAAACGGCTTATCTGAATTACCTCGCCGGTCCCTGGAAGGCAAATCAGGAAGCCTCGAAGAAGGAAGGGATAATTCTTTCCTACAAAGTCCTCACAGTTGAGGGCCACACACCGGGTGAGTGGAACGTTATGCTGATGACGGAATACAAGAACCTGGCGGCGATGGAGGCAAATGAGGAAAAGGCAGACGCCCTTGCTCAAAAGGTTGTCGGCGACGATGAAAAGCAGCGGCAAGGTTACAAAGATCGCCTGGAAATTCGCGAGGTGATGGGGGCCCGATTGGCTCGTGAGATTGTGCTCGAGCCAAGGAGCAGGTAACTCGGACGTTGCTCACTTCAGACCGCCTCTAGTTTACGGACGATGCGCCGCTCTCCTACGGGAGGGCGGCGCTTTGGTTACCCCCAAGTTTGGATTTAAGCGCGAGAAACGTGCGAAAGCATAGAGCCTGGGGTGGAGCGAAGCGGAAGCCTAGGTTCAGGCGCACCCAAGAATCACTAGCCCAAGGAGCGGACGGCAGTGTCCACAAAAGAGACCCCGTTGATAAAAATTAACGCACGAAACAGATCATGATCTGCTACCGCCCGCTTCGCGGGCTCGCTAATCTTCAACTCACGTTACCTGGGTTCCGTTTTGTTCACCCTAGGTTTTATGCTGTCTCCCGCTATCGCGGGTAGAGTCGTAATCTCATAAGGAGACTAATCAGTTGCCCTCAATGATCTCGAGACGCGCGTTGCTGAGAAATGGAGTCAACGCCGGAGTAGGGTTGGTTGTTTTCGGTCAATTAACCGCAATAGGGCGGCCCATCCTGGTTGCCTTCGCGAATTCTCAACGTAACGCCCAGCGCTTTCAACTAGTCTACCAACGTCTCGACGCATTTATAGCTCAACACATGCACGAAACCGGGGCGCCGGGGATGACTGTCGCTCTCGCAGATCGCGATGGGTTCCTACGCACCTCGCACTACGGGTTTGCTGATCTAAAAGCGGGAGTAAGGATTGGCCCGCAGACGTTGTTCGAGATCGGCTCGATCTCTAAATCGTTTGTAGCTATCGCGGTTTTGACCTTGGCAGATGAGGGGAAAATCGATCTGCATAAACCCGTCATCGAATACTTGCCCTGGCTGAAGATCGAATCCAAATACGCGCCGTTTACCACGCATCATCTCCTGACTCACACAGCGGGCCTTTCCGCAGTGCCACTGCTGATGCGCGCCGTCGCAACTACCCTCTCGACCGGCTGGGAGCCAGGGTCACGCTTTCTTTATTCCAACATCGGATACGTGCTGCTCGGTTTTTTACTGGAAGCCATCGATAGGCGCCCCTTTCCGGAAGTGCTGCACCAGCGCGTTCTCGAACCGCTGGGAATGACTGGCAGTGCGCCGGTGATTACAAACGCGATCAAGGAGAGGCTTGCCATTGGATATAGTCCGCTCCACGAAGATCGACCTTTCCCACTTAGAGGTAGGCTCGCCGAGGCGCCCTGGTTGGAAGTTCCCGAAGCCGCGGGGAGTGTGGCCGCCACTGCCGGCGACATGATTGGGTATCTGCAAATGCTGCTGAACCGGGGCGTGGGCCCTCGGGGCCGAGTTATCTCAGAAAAGAGTTTTCAGTTATTGGTCAAACCCGTTATCAAAGCACCATTTCGCGGGGAAGATGCGAGCTATGGTTATGGACTCTGGACCAGCGATGGCAGCAATCGCACGCTCGTACTCCACACCGGCGGTATGGTCGCCTTCAGTTCGGCGATGTATGCCGACCTGACTGACGGTTTTGCAGCCTTCGCGTCCGTGAATGGCAATTTGCGCGGCTACCGTCCGGTGGCAGTCACTCGGTACGCCCTCGATCTGTTGCATGCAGCTTCCCGCGATCAGGAGTTGCCCGCCCTCCCAGCATCACAACCCACGCCGGACAGTATCAAGAATGCAACCGACTATGCCGGCACCTTCAATACACCCGACGGAAAAAAGCTCGTGCTGATTGCTCGAGGCGACAAACTGATACTGCAACACGGCGCTCAACGTATCGTGCTGGAGCAGGCGGGCCGAGACCGCTTCATCGTCAAGCACCCTGATTACGAAATGTTCACCTTGAGCTTTGGGCGCGATAAAGACGTAGTGGTTGAAGCATTCCACGGACCGGACTGGTGGACAAACGACCGCTACTCGGGACCGAAGGTCTTCGAGTATCCAAAAGAGTGGGACTCTCTTACCGGACGCTACCGATCCGATAGTCCCTGGTATGGAAGCTCCCGCTTGTTTGTTCGCAAAGGACGGTTAACACTCGATGACCAGCAGTTTCTAATTCCCCTGGGGCCCGGAGTCTTTCGGCCACAAGGAGACATCAATGCGGCTGAACGCATGACCTTTGACACGTTAGTAAATGGAAAGGCTATGCACCTAAACTTCTCGGGTATCGATTTTTATCGCACTTTCACGCCGTAGATGTCAGAACCGGGGAGCGGTAGCGATCGGGTTAAGGGGCGGTTGCACAAACGGAGGAATTTGACCTCAGTCGCCCATGGCGGCGACTTGACCCGGTCACCACCGACTCGGTTATGAAGTTGCTCTCGCGCGGCTGGTATTCTTGAAACTGCATCAGTACCTGATTGGAGTAAGCGCTTAATGCCATCGCAACAACCTGCGAAAGAAGCTATCGCCGCTTCCATCGACCACTTGCAAGAGGGCGATCTGGCAGAAGCTGATCGTATTTTTCGCCTCGCTTTCGGTACTTTCCTCGGTCTGCCGGATCCCGCGCAGTTCCATCAAGGCGCCGAGTTCATCCGTGCGCGCTGGAGCGCCGATCCTTCTGCCACATTCGCCGCCAAAAGCGAAGGCCAACTGGCGGGGACAAATTTCGGGACCAACTGGGGGAGCGTGGGATTCTTTGGTCCACTGACCGTCCACCCTGACTACTGGGACCGCGGTATCGGCAAGCTCTTGATGGAACCGATCATGGATCTTTTTGTACGGTGGGGCACAACGCACGCGGGCTTATTCACATTTGCGGAAAGCCAGAAACATGTCGGGCTTTACCAACGCTTCGGATTCTGGCCGAGGTTCCTGACAGCAATCATGTCGAAACCCGTGAAGCAGACTGGCGGATCCTCAGCCAAACTATTTTCAGCGTTGTCTGCTGAAGAACGTGAAGCGGTGTTGAAAACTGCCGACGAGATGACGGGTGAAATCTTCGACGGGCTGAGTCTAAAAAGAGAGATTGAGGCAATCGCCAGTCAGAAACTAGGCGACACCGTTTTGCTCTGGAAGGGTTCCAGGCTGGTCGCTCTCGGGGTTTGCCACTGTGGCGCGGGAACCGAAGCTGGACCAGAGACGTGTTACATAAAATTCGGGGCTGCCCGGCCGGGAACCAAAGCCGGGGGAAACTTTGACCGGCTACTTTCCGCCTGTGAAACGTTGGCTGCCCAACGGGGACTTTCAAAATTGATCGCCGGGGTTAATACCGCGCGCATCGAAGCTTACCAACAGATGCTCGCGATGGGTTTTAGAACTGACTTCCAGGGCGTAGAGATGCACCGACCTCACCAACCTGGCTACAGCCGGCCCGGTGCTTTTGTGATCGATGATTGGCGATAGAAAGAAACGCACGTTTATTTTCATTTGCTGTTCCCTGTTGCTGGGAATGGCCGATGCAACCATGGCCAAACCCTGGCGGGGTATTGTGCCCCTGCGTTCGAAGCGTTCCCAAGTGCGAAGAGTCCTCGGTAAGCCAATCATTGGAGGCGCCGGTGCGATTGAGCTTTACGAGAAGCAGGAAGGGCGCATACAGGTGATGTACGCGCGCAAACGCTGCGAGCAGGGACTCCCCGCCGATTGGGGCAATTGGAGCGTTGCGCGAGATACGGTCGTAAATATCAGCATCACTTTGCGGGAAGAGCTCCCGGTTGCGAACCTCAAGATCCGAAACATCGAAAGGTACAAGTGGTACACAGGGGATTCCGGCGCAACCTATTATCACGACCAGCGGAGCGGGATTGAATACCAGGTTCAGGACGGTATGGTTACAGCCATCGCCTATGGACCCACCACCAGAAACCGAGCGTTGCGCTGTCGCAAGGATGCTCCTTTGATCAGGTACTGAAGTGGAATGTAATTGTAGGGGCGCCATTCTGTGGGCGCCCCCGGTTTTGATTTTCACAAACCTCTCGTACAACAGATTGCCAACGCAACGGGGCGCCCACGGAGTAGTGCTGCCCCTACAAATTGAAACGGAGAAGGCATCATGAGCAGTCCTGGTCTGCAACAACCAACACCGCAACTCTTCTTTCAAACTGTAAACGCGTACCAGCGGACAGAGGGTTTGAAGGCCGCGATCGAGTTGGAAGTCTTCACCGCGATCGGCGAAGGCAAAACAACCGCTAACGAGATTGCCGAGCGGAGCAGTGCGTCTGAACGCGGCATGCGAATTCTTTGCGATTTTCTCTGTGTCCTGGGTTTTCTAACAAAGAACGGCAGGAGCTACGAGCTTACGCCGGAGTCGGCACTTTTTCTGGATAAGCGTTCACCGGCTTACCTCGGTGGCAGTCTTGAGTTTCTGCTCTCACCGATGCTCACCGATGGCTTCAAGGATCTAACCGGGGCCGTCCGAAAG
>JBGTLM010000330.1:0-8525 GCA_041744135.1 Pyrinomonadaceae bacterium | reverse complement strand
AGTTCCCATCGCAATGCCTACATGGGCCTGAGCCAGCGCCGGCGCATCGTTAATCCCATCGCCGGCCATCGCCACCTGGTGGCCTTCCGCCTGGAAGCGCTTAACAATTTCCGCCTTCTGATTGGGCAGCACTTCGGCAACGACCTCGTCGATATTCAACTTTGCCGCCACTGCGTTAGCCGTCGTGCGGCTATCGCCCGTCATCATCACGATGCGGATTCGCTCTTCATGAAGTTGCTTGATGGCTTCAGGCGTACTCTGCTTTATAGGATCAGCAACCCCTACCATCCCCGCAGCTTTGCCGTCGATAGCGACGAACATCACGGTTTGGCCGTCGGCGCGAAACTTCTCTGCCTGCCCTGCCAATTCACGGGGTTCGATTCCCAGATCCTTAAGCAAACTGTGGTTTCCAAGAGCTATTACGTGCCCATCCACCTGCCCTTTGACTCCTTTGCCGGTGACGGACCCGAACGACTGGGTATTCACAACTTCCACCCCTCGCACCTGAGCGCCTGAAACAATGGCTGCCGCTAAGGGATGTTCACTGCCTCGTTCAAGGCTCGCAGCGAAGCGCAGTAAATCGCGCTCGTTCACACCGGCAGTCGGAGCTACGGTGACGAGTTTGGGCTTCCCTTCTGTGAGGGTTCCTGTCTTGTCCACCACCAGAGTATCAACATCTCGAAGAACCTCGATTGCTTCAGCGTTCTTGAAAAGCACCCCCGCCTGCGCACCTTTGCCTGTAGCCACCATAATTGACATCGGTGTAGCTAAACCCAGCGCGCACGGACAGGCAATTATCAACACCGCGACCGCGTTGATAATTGCGTATGCCATCCTTGGCTCCGGTCCTATGGTGCCCCAGACGACGAAGGTGATGATCGCAGCTAGCATTACTGCTGGCACGAAATAGGCGGCGACACGATCCGCCAATTTTTGAATCGGTGCCCGGCTACGCTGTGCTTCGGCAACCATCTGCACAATCTGCGACAGCAGAGTTTCCGCACCCACACGCTCTGCCTTTATGATCAAGCTCCCAGTGCCGTTCACGGTCGCGCCAATAACACTTTCTCCCGCTCTTTTTTCTACCGGAATGGATTCGCCTGTTACCATCGACTCATCCACGGCGCTTGAGCCTTCGACGACAACACCATCAACTGGAATCTTTTCCCCCGGTCGCACGCGCAAGAGATCGCCGGCCTGCACCTGATCGAGCGGCAAATCTTCTTCGCGGCCGCCCGCCAGGATGCGCCGAGCGGTCTTTGGCGCCAACCCCAACAGCGCTTTGATCGCCGCACCTGTCTGACTACGAGCCTTCAATTCCAGCACTTGGCCCAGCAACACTAGAGTAGTGATTACCGCGGCGGCTTCGAAGTAAACCGGAACCGTACCGCCGTGACCCCGAAACGATTGCGGAAAGATATCCGGCAATAGCGTGGCCACAAGGCTGTAGGCATAAGCCACTCCCACGCCGAGCCCGATCAACGTGAACATGTTCAAGCTTCGGTTAACTACTGACTGCCAGGCGCGCACGAAAAAGGGCCAGCCACCCCAAAGAACGACTGGAGAAGCCAGAATCAATTGAAGCCACGAAAGGACCCCTGGCGGTACGAGGCGCTGCAATGGTGCTCCGGGAATAAAATCACTCATTCCAATCACGAAGACTGGAATGGTAAGCACGACACTGACCCGGAAACGCCGCCGCATGTCCTTTAGCTCGTGATTCTCTTCCTCAGTTAGAGTGACGGTCCGCGGCTCCAGTGCCATACCACAGATCGGACAGTTCCCGGGCGCATCGCGCACAATCTGCGGGTGCATCGGGCACGTGTATTCAATCTTTTGTTGAGGCGCAGTGACAGTAATGGATTCCAGCGCCATGCCGCACTTGGGACAAGAACCAGGCTTGTCATGCCGCACTTCCGGATGCATCGGGCAGGTATAAGTCTGAGCGACTGGTGCTGTTGGAGCTGCAGCTGGTTTTGCTTCACGCTGAATTCCGACCGGCTGCGAGGCCATCGGTTCGGCCACTTTATTGAGGAACCGTTCTGGATCGTCAACGAATTTGTGTAGGCATTGCTTGCTGCAGAAGTAGTAGGCTTTCCCGGCGTGCTCGTAGGAGCCAGCCGCGGCGTTTGGATCAACGGTCATACCGCAAACTGGATCTACTGCCGCCGCACCCACTTCATCGCGAGGCGATGTATTAGACAATGTGTGGACCATCTCCCCTACTGGTTTCATGTTCTTAATCTCTGCGGCTCCCGCCCCCAGGGTCACAGCTTTCTGCTAAGCACTGACGACCAAACTTGCGCTGGTGAGTCTGCTACATCACTGCAGCCGCTTGTTCTTGCTAAGACCGCGCGGTGGTGGATTGGAGTGCTCGATTTCCGTTCCTTCGATCAATCCGCAGACATGTCCATCGAGTTCGCCTGTCTGATCCCACTGGGTAAGCGCAGCTCCTAATTCCCTGCGGTAACGCCGCATCTCTTTCATCCGCTCGTCCAATTCTTCGAGACGATGGCGCACAATTTCGCGCACCTCGAGACATGGACTCCGCCCGGCTAGCTTGTCGGCGATGATTTTCTTTATCTCATTGAGCGAAAAACCTAAGACCTGGGCGCGTTTGATGAAGTCGAGCCGTTTGAGCACGGCCGTGTCGTACACGCGATAGCCGCTTTGAGTACGAGCCGGCCGACCCAGCAGTCCACTTCTCTCGTAGAATCTAAGCGCTTCGATACCAATAGCGCTCAACTTCGCCACTTCGCCGATCTTTAATGCTGCGCGAGACTCTTCTATTACTTGTTGCTTCGATCCAAGTGCCATGTCGGTTCCTTCTCACTGACTGGTCTGTTTATAAAGACTGCGTCCCTGGGCCAAGCGGCTATGGCAATGGCACGCCTACTCCGGCAACGCGCAATACCTGTTCATCAACTGCGCCTGCCACGCAGCATTCGGCAAGCTTGCCGTCGATCAGTATCGCAGGAACACGGCTGATGCCCAGTTGTTCTGCCTTTGCAGCCACTTCCGGTTGCCTCATGTCCAGCACGTCGGTTTCACAGGAGGGACATGCGATTCGCTTGACCGTCTGGACCGCTTCGTCACAGACCGGGCAGCCAGCGCTAAAAATTTCGATTTTGCGTTTAATGCTCATAGATTTCTCCTTACCTTTTAGTCAGTGTTTCCGAGGCAAGGATATTCTAAACCCTGTAGTCGAATACAGTGTCAAGCGGGTATGGCTAGATTATTTTTCCGTCGAACGACTTGAGCGCACTCAATCCAGACGAAGGGTGCCCACAATTTCCCTGCGGGCATTTTCATGAGAGGTTGGTTTGGATGTTTTCCTCAGGGCGTCCTCTTCGCGTTAGCGTTCATGTTGTGATTACTCATGTTCATGTTCACGTGCTCGTTCGCGTTCATGTTGTCGTGCACGTTCGCATTTGCATTCGCCGAGCTCGCAGTGGGGCTCGGCGAGGCGGTAAGCATCGCGTTTGAGTTGGCATTGCTATTTGAATTTTCCGCGGTGGCACAAGCACTGCCGAGAACAGCTAGCGCCAGAAGAGTTAGAAAACCTGTGGTTCGTCGCATATCAGTTCCTCCTATATGTAACAAATCTCAAATGCCTTGGGGGCCGATAATTTTCGCCTCGTTAGGCGCTACCGTCTAAGTCCTTGATTGAGTCGGCCGGCTATTCGTGCTTGTGTCCGCCCTGAACAGCTGCCGGCGCTTCCACAATCCCTTCGCGGATGCGCCGCATTACTTCGTCATACATTGCCGGTGGCAACACGCGCACCAGCGTCATCATTCCCATCATCGATGCGGTCCATCCCGGTGGAAGTCCGTAGGTTTCGGGCTTCGCCACTTCCTTGTCCATGATCATGATCATGTCCTGCGGATAGCCCGGCACGCGCTTCTTGTCGGCTTCCTTGAGGTTGTTTTGCTGTAGGTGCGGGCTTGGTCCAACGAGATTTGAGGTGTTCCTCTCCTTCTCCGTACTATCGCCCATGCCACGGCCGAAGCCCGGCGCCATGTCCTCCGACAACGCATTTCCTTGGCTGACGATGCCCATGCCTTCTTCCATCCCTTTGCCCGTCTGCACGCCGTGTCCTGCCATACCCATCGGACCGACCATCGAAACCATCTGGTTCATCATGTGATGCGGCAGGTGACAATGAAGCATCCATTCGCCCGGATAGACGGCGTCGAATTCGATGTTGCGCGCCTGGGCCACGCCGACGAGCACCGTGTTTTCGCGAAACCATCTCGACTCCGGGATGCGCCCGCCCTCCGTTCCAGTCACATAAAACTGGTTCCCATGAATGTGCATCGGATGGTGGTCCATACCCAGGTTTACCATTCGGATACGAACCCGTTCTCCTTGTTTTACAATCATCGGAGTTGTTGCCGGACCTGCCTTACCGTTGAGCGTCAACCAGTTAAACTCCATCGCCAGCGAGTTTGGGACGGGATTGTTCGGCAATAGGGCCCACTCCTGCAGAATTAGTCCGAAGTCTTTGTGACAATGGGGCGTATACGTCTCCTTCGGATGGATGATGAAGAAACCGATCATGCCCATCATCTCCTGCATCGGCATGTGCGAGTGGTAGAAGAATGTCCCGTTCTGATGAAGGGTAAACTCGTAAGTGAATGTGCCACCGGGCTCCACCAGCGGCTGGCTAATGAAGGGCACGCCGTCCATCTTCAACGGCACTTCCAAACCATGCCAGTGCACCGTGCTAGCTTCGGGCAATCTGTTCTCAAAGTGAATCCGAACCCGGTCGCCTTCATTCACTTCGATAGTCGGACCAGGAACGCCGCCGTTGTAGCCCCAGGCGAATATCTCTCTCATCGGATTGATCTGCGTCTTAACAACCTCGGCCGTTAGCCGAAAGACTTTGACACTGCCTTCCATCGCCCAGGGAAGTTTGGGGACATCGGGCGCCTCCATGAGCACGTTCCCGTCGCCGCTCACTTGTCCGGTTTCCTTTCTCGCCTTAGGCTTCGGTTGTGGTTGCGCGGGAACGTGGCCCTCATGCTGCGCGGAAGCTATCTTCGTGGTCGCCAGCAATCCGGCTCCCACAAGTCCTGACTTCTTAAGAAAATCGCGTCTACTGTCACTCATTTTCCTTGCTCCTATTATCTGAACTGTTTGTAACTGGTGAGTCATGGCTCACGGATTATCGGAATCGCCGGTTGCCTCGTTTGGCGATCTCAACTTGAATCCCCCGGTAGACTCTCCCGGCCGGCCAGTGACATCCAAACCACCGCCCAGCAGAAAACCGCGCAACCCAACCGCGCTCTGGCGCAGTTGGACCAACGCTCTCGCATACTCGACCTCGACCTGGAAGAGCGTGCGCTGCGCTATCAGCACTTGCGGGTAGGCCGCCGCCATCTGGCGGAAGCTGGAGAGATACATCTCGTAAGCCTGGCGTGCGCGCGGAACCACCTGCGTCCGATATCGTTCGACCATTTGTTGAGCGTTACGATACTCACGGAAACCTGACGCGAACCGCGAACGCAAGACCAATTGCAGACGCTGGAGATCACCCTCGGCAATGGCCAGTTCCGCTTCAGCGGCGGCGATGCCCCCCTGATTGCGATTGAAAATGGGGACGGTAACCCCCACTTCAAGCCGTCCCTCCACCCCCTTACGGCGGCCCGCGATGGACGGCACCACCGGTTCGAACCTCTCATAGTTGTAGCCGAGGCCACCCCGGAAAAAGAGATCTGGAATTCGTTCAGCACGGGCGCGCGACAGCACCGTTCGCGAGCGTTCGACACCTGCCTGTGCGAGCTTCATCTCCGGACTCTGACTGAGCAGAGTGTCAAGCAACTGTACATCGTTAAGCGGCGCTAGTTGCTCTTCCGGATTTCCGGCGAGCCGCGCCGGCGCCAACGCCGGATTGCCTACCATTGCCGCCAGCGCTCGCCAGGATCGGTGCCAGTCGTTCTGCGCCCGCAGGAAATCGATCTCGGAACGCTCTGCCTCAATCTCTATCTCGAGTTGATCGGGGCGGTCTGCCTGGCCCACGTTGTAGAGTTCTTTTGTGATGTCTACCGCTTCCCGCGCCAGCTGCGAAAGATCGTCACGCAACTCAACCAGTCTCTGTGCCCCCAGCGTTTCGTAATAGAGCACCCGAACCGAATTGGTAACGCGGAGACGTTGTGCCTCAGCGAGGATAGCGGCTTGGTCCTTTTCTCGAGCAAACACGCGACGCGCCTTACTTAGCTTCCCGCCCAACGGGATGCTCTGCTCGATAAAAACACCCTGCTCGGCGGTCTCGCCCGGTGAGCGAAAAGCAAATTCTTCCAGGAAGTAACCCACTATTGGATTGGGAAACATACCGGCCTGACGTCTCCGTCCCTCAGCTGCGCTGATGGAGGCTTCAGCCTGCGCAAGCGTGGGATTTCTTTGCATCGCCATGCCCTCAAGATCTTCCAGCCTCAGAATCGGGGTGGCCGGAATGACTTCGCGCCGCGGTCTCTCTTTTTCCTGACCCTGCGGTTGCATCATCTGATCCATCCGGTGCTCCACCGGCGCGCCAGGCTGTTGCCCTTGCTGCTGCGGAGCGGAAGGCTGCCGGGACGGCATCTGCATACCTGGCGTCATTACGTGCGCCGGTGACGGCGAAGGCGTCGGCATTTGCATACCCGGTGTCATCACGTGAGCGGGACCCGGTGACGGCGAGGCTGTCGGCGTTTGCATGCCTGGCATCATTAAATGCGGGCTGGGCGAAGGCGAAAGTCTGGGCCTACTTGCCCTTCTGGGAGTTCGCCTGGTGCGAGTCGCTGTGCTCTTCCTCCTCGGCGCACTCCTCGGCTTCGGTTTGCTTACCGGTTTCATTTTCGACATGTCATGACCCTGATGCTGCGGCAACGCACTAACGCTGAGCGCAAACACTAAGCCAAGTGCGCTAACTATTCGCAGCGCAATACTCAATTTACTGGGCCGGTTCATGGTTCCCCCCTTACGTGGTTCGCCAAAGCGAACGCTGACAATGTTTTAGACGACGATATGAATGAATAGGAGACAACCCGGGCTAACGCCCGCGTTACAATCACGAATGTGTTGTCGGTAGGGACTTAAATGCGGAAGATGTTAATGAGGAGATGCCTGGGAATTGCTTCACCTGGCGGTCCGTGCGCTCTTGAAGTCAGGACCGCGACGGGAGAGGTAGTAACTGCGGCAACACGGGAAAACTGGAGAGGAATAGTGAGATCGACTGAACGTTTGGCTGCTTCCGTTTCTCTGAGCGCAGCGGTATTGGAAGTCGTGCGCGAATGTACGGCGCAGTGTGAGCACGGACCAATCGGCTGACTCAGAGCGAATGCGTCTGGAGCGGGGTTGGGTGCTGACTCGTGCTCCATCCCCAGGTGCCCCATGTCTTCATGCGACATCGTGGGTTCAGTAAGCTCCGTTTCACACGAAGCTGTTCCCGACTGGAGATGCGGGCAGAGCGCGGCAATCAGAAAGTTGCCTCCCTGACTGAATAGCAAAGCAGTTGCCAGGGCAGTGGTTGCTAAGAACCGCTTGTGCATTGTTATCGCGCGTAAAATTGCTAAAAGCTAATGGGGGGAAAGCAATATATCATGAGCTCGATTCACACCCAAGCCGAATACCTAACTCATAGAACCCCATTGTTCTTGTAATACGACCAAGCCACCCAAGGTGGATTCCCAACCAGCTCTTATCCTAACGTTTTTGTGGTAATAGCAAGGATGATAATTAAGTTTTGTTAGGCTTCCAACCCAACAACGGAAACAGATTCTCCTTCTTGAGTTGTTGACTTACCAGCAATTCACATCTTACGCTGAGAAAGGAGGCGCTGCATAGTTTCTGATCGCACAAATTACCGCCGTATAATAAACGGCAACCGCCATGAAAGCAGATTCTTACATTCCCGCGTTGTCACATGACAGGCTGACGCCTTGGTATGACTCACTCATTCGTTGGACCATGCCTGAATCAACCTTCAAGCGACGCCTCATCGAACAGACCTGCATAGAGAGCCGTCATCGAGTACTCGACCTCGGTTGCGGCACAGCCACGCTTACCCTCCTTATTAAACGGACACATCCTGAAGCAATCGTAGTCGGTCTTGACGGTGATCCTAAGATTCTCCGCATTGCGAAAAACAAGGCGACCCAGGCGGGCCTCGAGATTACTCTGGACCAGGGAATGAGTTTCCATCTGCCCTACCCTGAAGCCTCTTTTGACCGAGTCGTCTCAAGTCTGGTTTTCCATCACTTGAACCGAGACAGCAAGGTAGCCCCGTTAAATGAAGCACATCGAGTGCTCCGTAGCGGCGGTGAGCTCCATATCGCCGATTTCGGCAAGCCGCAGAATGGGCTGATGCGTGTTGCCTCCTACCCATGGCAACTATTCGACGGTCTTAAGACGACGGCAGACAATGCAAATGGCCTGATGCCCGAGCTAATGCGTTCCACCGGCTTTGTAGAAGTTCATGAATCAGCGCGCTACATGACTCTGTTCGGCACGCTCTCCCTATATGCGAGTAGGAAGGGTCAAATAT
>JBGTLM010000329.1:0-15258 GCA_041744135.1 Pyrinomonadaceae bacterium | reverse complement strand
CTCTGAAATTCGCTCGCAACGTGATCGTCAATCGCGGCGAAGTTTCGGACGCGGAGGTTCAGTCGGTGAAGGATGCAGGTTTTTCCGAAGGTGAAATCGGCGAGATCATCGCCAACGTCGCGCTCAACATTTTCACCAACTACTTCAACACTATCGCCAGAACCGAGATTGACTTTCCGAAAGTCCAGATCGGCGCGGCGGCGTAAGGCGTCAGACGCGAGCAGCGCGGTCGTCTCGGCGACCGCGCTGCTCGCTCAATTCAAAATAAGAACAAGGAGGATCGGAAAATGAAAAACAAATTAGCGGTCAGCTCTTGGCATTACCCCGCTCTCTTAACTCTGCTTTTCGTCAGCTTGGCCACATCAAGTATGATTGTCAGATCACAAACAAAGCGAGTATCGAGCCGGCAACAAGTAACCTACAATACTTTGAAAGTTGACAATCTGGATGTCTTCTACCGCGAAGCCGGTAACCCGAGCAGACCGACAATTCTTCTGCTGCACGGCTTTCCTACTTCGTCGCATATGTTTCGCGATCTGATTCCGCTTTTGGCGGACAAATATCACGTTGTAGCGCCGGACTATCCAGGTTTCGGTTACAGCTCCGCCCCGAGTGCGAGCGAGTTCAACTACACTTTTGACAACCTGGCGAACGTCATCGAGAAGTTCACCGTCGCCAAGGGGCTGAAAACATACAGCCTTTACCTCCAGGATTACGGCGGTCCGGTCGGTTTCCGGCTGGCGGTCAGAAGTCCCGACAAAGTGCAGGCGTTGATTGTTCAAAATAGCAACGCTTACCTCGAAGGTTTGTCGGAAGCCGCTGCCCCGCTCCGCATCTACGGCGAAAAACGCGATCCGAAGATCGCCGAAACGTTGCGCGGCTTTTTGAAGCTCGAAACAACCAAGTCTCAGTATACGGACGGCGCGAAAAACTTAAGTCGCGTCTCGCCCGACAGCTGGACGCACGACCAATCCCTGCTCGACCGTTCGGGCAATCAGGAAATTCAGTTCGCGCTCTTTGCCGATTACACCTCGAACGTCAAGTCGTATCCGGCGTGGCACGAGTATCTGCGTCAGCATCAGCCCCCGACGCTCGTCGTCTGGGGCAAGCACGACCCGTTCTTCAACCTCAAGAATATTGACGGCCTGCGGCGGGATTTGAAAGCGGTTGAAGTCCATCTGCTCGACGGCGGACACTTCGCGCTCGAAGAGTACGCCGACGAAATCGCTGTGCATATCGGAAACTTTTTCGTCAAACAAAAGATTCGGTGAAGAACAGTTTTGAAAATGATGTGGGGTTGACGGCGGTATGGGCCAACTTTGAACTCCTCGAAACTGAGGACGCGCGGCTCGGCTTTGACGCGAAGTCGAGCCGCACAAATTTTAACGGAAGAACCGAAACATGTCGCACAAATTTTTTGACATCACTTTCACGCCAAGCGTCAAAGCGGCACAGGAGCATTACGGCTCGCGGCGAAACTTCGCGAAGTTTGAAACGGGAGGGTCGGACTTCTTCGGTTTGACTGAAGCCGAAACAGAGTTTATCAGCCGGCGCGACGGCTTTTACATGGCGACGGTTGGTGAAAACGGTTACCCGTACATTCAGTTTCGCGGAGGCCCACAAGGCTTTTTGAAAATTCTGGATGAGAACACGCTCGGCTTCGCCGACTTTCGCGGCAACCTCCAATACATCAGCGTCGGAAATTTACAATCAAACGACCGCGCCGCGCTCTTTCTGATGGATTACGCCAACCGTCGGCGTTTGAAAATTCTGGCGCAAGTGCAAGTCATAGACGCGCGGGACACACCCGAACTGATCGAACAACTCAACGTGCGGGATTATCAAGCCAGAATCGAAAGAGCTATGATTTTTCGCGTCGAAGCGTTTGACTGGAACTGCTTGCAACACATCACCGAGCGATTTACGATTGCAGAGATTAAAATCATCAATCAACCGTTGGACGAACACATTAAGCAACTTGAGGCCGAGAACCAGCGGTTGCGCGGTTTGCTCGAACAAAAGTCGTAAGATAAGGAGAATAAGACGTGACACTTCCGGTTATTAAACCGCCCTTTACTAAGGAGTCTGCGCTGGCGAAAGTTAAAACCGCCGAAAATGCCTGGAACACGCGCGACCCGGAACGAGTCGCGCTTGCTTACACGCCTGATTCCGAATGGCGCAACCGCAGCGAATGTTTTAAAGGACGTGAAGCCATCAAAGAGTTCCTGCGCCACAAATGGGCGCAAGAACTTGATTACCGTTTAATGAAAGAGCTTTGGACTTACACCGATAACCGTATTTCCGTTCGATTCGAGTATGAATGGCACGACGTGGAGGGAGACTGGTTTCGCTCGCACGGCAACGAGCATTGGGAGTTTGACGACGAAGGTTTAATGCGCCGCCGTGATGCCAGCATCAACGATGTGCCGATTAAAGAATCCGAACGCCGTTACCGTTAGCCTCCAGGGAATCTCTTGTGCTGGCAACATACCCAAACGGTCGAACATTACATCATTTGATTTGTGCTGAATGATGCGAATAAGTCAATTGCATATTTCTATAAACGCGCTATCAACAAATCATTGGACGCGAGACGAAACGGCGACTTTAATAAAAACGTCGTCCGTTACGTTTCAGCTTGCGTGTGGGAATTTCGCCCGCGTCAATTCGGTCGTTCTATTGCTTCCATATACGCCGAGAACGATTCTTAATGACCTGGTTCGAGTGCTATGATCGTGAATTATGAATCGCGCTAATTACCGACGACAGCATTTTGTGACCCGCATTACTGAGAGAAAAAGCAGACCGACAGTCTTGCATAGCGTACTTGAGCTCGTGCTGTCGGAGGCATTTACGGCAGCAGAACTCGCCGTTGCCCACTCCCCCTTCCGATTTCGATTTTAGGCGGAGAGCGGTGCCTCGTTAGCTTAGACCCATGACTTCGTTATTCACCCAGCAATCCACCAGATAGCCAGGTTTCGAGTTCCTGGTATTGACAGGAAGATTCTTCGCCTCCATACTGAACCTTATGGTTCAGCATAAAAATAATAGTCTCGACGCCGTGTTCGGTGCGCTTTCCGATCCCACGCGCCGAGCGGTGCTGGTATCCCTGAGTAAAGGCAGCTTGCCGGTTACGGAACTTGCACAGCCGCATAGCATGTCGCTGACGGGCTTTATGAAACACCTGCGAGTGCTCGAGGACGCCGGGTTGGTTAACCGTTCAAAAGAAGGACGGGTAGTACAGTGCACGCTCTTGCCGGAACCGATGCGCGACGTTGCGGCGTGGCTTTCTGGTTATCAACAATTCTGGACAAAGCGCCTGGACTCGCTCGCCCGTTACCTGGATCAACAAGAGGAATTCAAGCGATGCCAAACAACCCGCTCGAGGAGCGACCGTCGCTCTCCATCACTCGCCACTACAACGCCTCGCTTGCGAAAGTCTGGCACGCGTGGACGGACCCGGAAGCGCTGAAGGAATGGTTTAGGCCTGACGACTCCTTCTCTGTTCCACTGGCAGAGACCGATGTCCGCGTCGGAGGCCGCTTCCGCGTTCTGATGGTGTCGTCCAAAGGGGAGAAGCACGAGGCGAGTGGCGTCTATCTTGAGGTGATTCCGAACCAGAAGCTCGTCTACACGTGGGTTTGGAAAGAAACTCCAGAGCGCGAGTCGCTGGTGACGGTAACCTTACGGCCCTCAGGCAGCGGTACAGAGCTCGAGCTCAAGCACGAGCAGTTCGTTGACGCCGAAGATCGCGATTCGCACAAAGAGGGCTGGACCGGCAGCCTTGCGCTACTCGAACGTTTTCTCTCCTAGCTGAAAACTAACTGAAGCAGTTCACGATGAGTTCATACAAAATCGTAACGTCAGGGGCAAAATGGTGGCTGAGCACAGGAGGAACCATGAGCATTTCTTATCGTCATTAACGAGGTCGACGAATCTGACATGAGACGTCGGCCAGTAGCAAACAGATCGAAATCTTGTTAACCATTCAAGGAGATGGACCATGGTACTCGAGATAATCAACGGTACGTTTCGACAAACTAATTTACCTAACGAATCCAACGAATACCTCATCAAACGAGAGGAACTGCGTCTCGCGGAAATTGAGTTGATGCGTCAAAGTGAACAAGTCGCGGAGCTGCGCCGCCGTCTTCCGCAGGGCGCGGACATCCAGGACTATGAATTCGAAGAAGGTCCCGCGGACCTCAACGCCGGCGATACGCCGATACAAAGGGTCCCCTTGAGCGCGTTGTTCACCGCGCCGGATCGGTCAGTAGTGGTCTACCACTTCATGTTCGGGAAAAAGCAGACCAACCCGTGTCCGATGTGCACGCTGGTGATCGACGGTTGGAATGGCGTCGGTCACCATCTGGCTCGAAACGTCGACGTCGTCATCGTTGCTGCAGCCGATCCGAAAATCCTAAGGGCGCATGCTCGCAAACGTGGCTGGGATAACCTGCGGCTCCTGAGTTGTGGCACCAATACCTTCAAGTACGATCTGGGCAGCGAAGACGGCGAGGGGAATCAGGATTCCACCGTGTCGGTTTTCACTAAAGACAGTGACGGCACACTTCGCCATTTTTATACTGCCCACCCGTCGATGTCGCAGGACATCAAGGAGCGCGGCCTCGATCTACTGTGCCCCGTCTACAATGTTCTGGATCTCACATCCCAGGGGCGGGGTGATTGGTATGCGTCCTTCGATTACGCTCCCAAAGTGCGTGCGGCACGTGGCTAAATTGGCACGAAGTTCTGATGGAGCAGTTCCTGGGCTTTAGGCTCAGAACTTTCCGCTCAGAAATAGACGATGAACCCCAATCGAATCTCGTCTGGAGGATAGTGGGTCGCAGCACACAAGAGGAAACGATGAGAATTTCTTCGCGACTGAGAACAGGAGGTAGGCCCAACATGGCGAACGCAAACAGTGAGGCCCTGATTCGCAACATCATCGAGACGCGGGCGAAGGCCCTGCGCTCGGTGACGTTGACGCGATGATGGCGGACGTGGCGGACGACGTGGTCGATCCGTTGCGCCGTGAGGGAATGGCGGCCGCGCGCGCGCGAGCAGCCGAGTGGGTAGCAACCTATGACGGCCCGATCAGCAGGGAGAATCGCGAAGTCCACGTCGCGGCGGACGGCGACGTGGCGTCAGCTACGCGCTTAGTCGGGTGACCGGAAAGCTGAGAACAGCGGCCGAAGTCGATATGTGGTTTCGCACCACGCTCGGCCTCCGCAAGCTTGCCGGCCGGTGGCTGATCACATATGACCACGGCTCCGTGCCGTTCAATCCGGAGAACGGGAAGGCGTCGCTCGATTTAAAGCCATAGACGTCGAAAGGACGCCAACATGCAGGAAAGGACCATCCCAAAAAATGGCGACGCGATGGCGCGCCGCGACTTTCTCAGAGCAGGAATTGCCACAGCGGTAGCGGCGGGTCTGTTCAGTCCAGGCTCGGTTTTCGCACAGGCCGGCGGCAAGATTACGCCCTTCGCTTATCGGGCACCGCAAAGCGCGCTCGACGATCTGAAGCGGCGTTTGACGCAAACCCGATGGCCGGAGCGCGAGACGGTCAAGGACTGGTCGCAGGGCGTGCCTCTCAGCAAACTTCGCGCGCTCGTCGACTATTGGCGTGACGATTACGACTGGCGGCGCTGTGAGGCGACGCTCAATCGCTTCCCACAGTATCGCACCGGGATTGACGGCCTCGGCATCCATTTCCTCCACGTCCGATCCAAACATCCGAACGCACTGCCGATCATCCTCACTCACGGATGGCCAAGCACGGTGCTCCTCTTCCGGGAAGTGATCGGCCCGCTAACGGACCCAACGGCGCATGGCGGACGGGCGGAGGATGCGTTCCATGTGGTGGTACCGTCGCTGCCCGGCTTCGGCTTTTCCGACAAGCCCGCTGAGCGCGGCTGGAACGCGGAGCGCACCGCGCGAGCCTGGGCGGTCCTGATGAAACGGCTGGGTTACAAGCGATATGTCGCGCAGGGTGGCGACTGGGGCGCCTACGTGACGACGGCGATGGCGCAGCAACGCCCGCTGGGGCTCGCGGCCATCCATCTTAACTTCCCGCAGGTGATCCCCAACCGTATTCCTGAAAAGTTGTCGCCGGACCAGAAGCGAGCCATGGATATCCTGAATCAGTTCCGCACCGACGGCTTCGGATATTTTGCGATTCAGGCGACGCGGCCGCAGACCATCGGCTACGCCCTGGAGGACTCGCCCGTCGGGCAGGCCGCCTGGATCTACGACATATTCAATAGCGGGACTGGTAACATCGGGCGCCCCGAGGACGCGCTAACCCGGGACCAGATGCTCGACGAGATCACGCTCTTTTGGCTCACCGAGACGGCGGCTTCTTCGGCGCGCTTCTACCTCGAACAAGTGGCGGTGCTCGGAAAGCGCAACAATCCTGGCCGAGTCGTTCTGCCGGTGGGAGTAAGCCTCTTCCCCCGCGACCTCCCCGCTCCGCGAAGCTGGGCCAAGCAGGTTTATCCCAAGCTGTTCTACTGGAACGAGCTTGAGCGCGGCGGCCATTTCGCCTCGCTTGAACAGCCCGCGCTGTTCGCGCAAGAGCTGCGCAACTGCTTCCGTACTATGGGCCGCGCGTAGTCGATCGACCGAAGTTCTGATTTTTCAACCAAGAAGGACCGACAATGTCACAACACTCCCTTTCCGATCTAATGCGTAAGTATTTCGCCGCCTACGAGACCAAGGATCGAGCGGCGCTCGAATCGACCTTGAGCGACGACTTTACCTTCACCAGCCCAAAAGACGATCACATTGATCGGGGGACCTACATGGCACGCTGCTGGCCCAACAGCGAGCGGACCAAGGCAATCCATCTGCGAAAGTTGTTCGAGCACGGCGACGAAGCGTTCGTTCTCTACGACCTCGAACCCATGTCGGGGGACGGATTTCGCAATACCGAGTTCTTCACGAAGGAAGGCGGCAAAATCAAATCGGTCGAGGTCTATTTCGGGTCCGACCTCGGAAGGACCGAAGATCTTGAATAGCAAGTCACCGATGGAGAGTTCGATGGATAACAGCAGCGCATCCGCGAACATTGCGGTCAAGGGTTCGGCCTTAGCCCGTTTCACGCCTTCGGTTTCCGTGTTGCAAGACACGGACATTCACAACCACGCGACGGTACGGCATGGCAAAATCGTTGCAACGCGCCGCGAGTTTCTGAAAGGCGTGGTCGCAACTTCGTTCTCCGCAGCAGGCCTGTTCGGGGCGCGTCATGTCCTCGGCCAGACAAGCTCCACTATCACGCCTTTCACCTACCGCGCGCCGCAGAGCGCTCTCGACGATCTGAAGCGGCGTCTGGCGCAAACCCGGTGGCCGGAGCGCGAGACGGTCAATGACTGGTCGCAAGGGGTGCCGCTCGCAAAGCTTCGCGCGCTCGTCGACTATTGGCGCTCGGATTACGACTGGCGGCGCTGCGAAAAAACACTTAACAGTTTCAACCAATATCGTACAGAGATTGACGGCCTCGGCTTCCATTTCATCCATGTCCGATCAAAGCATCCGAATGCGCTGCCGATCATCATCACACACGGCTGGCCCGGCTCGGTCATCGAGTTTCTCGAGATCATTGGACCGCTCACCGATCCGGCCGCGCATGGCGGGCGGGCTGAGGACGCTTTCCATGTCGTGGCGCCTTCGCTGCCGGGCTTTGGGTTCTCTGACAAGCCGAGCGCGAGCGGCTGGAACGCCGATCGGATCGCGCGAGCTTGGAGCGACCTGATGGGACAGCTCGGATATCGCCGCTACGTAGCGCAGGGCGGCGACTGGGGCGCATTCGTCACGACGAAGATGGCGCAGCAGCACGCCTCCGGCCTTGCTGCCATCCATCTCAACTTTCCGCAGGTGGTGCCGGACAAAATTCCGGCGAAGTTGACGGCGGAGCAGCAGCGGACGGTCGATGCGATGAAGCGCTTCGGAACCGACGGCTTCGGCTATTTCGCCCTCCAGTCAACACGGCCTCAGACCATTGGTTATCCACTTGCGGATTCGCCCGCGGGACAGGCAGCCTGGATCTACGAGAAGTTTCAAGCCTGGACTGACAACAACGGCAATCCCGAGGACGCGCTGACGCGCGACCAGATGCTCGACAACATAACGTTGTATTGGCTGACCGACACGGCGGCGTCATCGGCGCGCATGTATTCGGAGCATGCCGGCATCGGCACCCAGAACAACGCCGGCATCGTCGACATCCCCGTCGGCTGCAGCATCTTCCCGCGCGAAATCTTCCCGGCGCCGCGCGATTGGGCCGAGCTGGTCTATCCCAAGCTGATCTACTGGGACGAAGTTGAGCGCGGCGGCCATTTCGCGGCGTTCGAGGAGCCGGCGCTGTTCGCGCAAGAGCTGCGCGCCTTCGCCCGTGAGGTTCGGGTGATGAAATGATCTGGCGCTCGTCGGCGATAGACATCCTCCAGAGCGAGCAGACGTTGCTTCATCTTAATGGCTAGCGAAGAAGGAGAAGTGAGTGCCTAGACCACATCATTGTCTTCGAAAGAATCTTCCCTGCGGCGCATTCTAAAAGCCTACTTCGAGTACTGCAAACACTCAAGGACACACTTGGCGCTTGAGAAAGACGCGCGAGCGTCCAGAGCATTCAACTCTCTTCACAGGATGTCGTGATCGAGCCACCGCAGGGTGGGCTGCATCATTACTACGAGCGATGACTGCCTGAGAGCATTCATGTTCCAACCTATCCCACTAAAGCTGGACAGTTTGAAGGTGTAATCTGGCGGCCATAGCAGCTATTGTCCAGCGGTCCTTCTGGGCGTGGGGGGTAGTGTCGAAGCTGCGCAGGTGGACGACGAGGAACGGGAGATACTGGCCAGCTGAGCACAACCATCTTTCGATCATCACCACGCCCCGCGGGAGGAGCTAGTCTCTCCGTTAACGCAGCCAGGGGGTTTCGAGGAGAGTTGGATGCGTTTCTGGGGCTCATGGGTCGCGGGCACCCGCACTCTCGGATGCTGCGCGCAGAGGGCTTGAGTAGGGTTGGCCATTCGCCCCCTCATGGTGACTCCGTAGCGTTGCCGCGGTTAAAACGCCTAGCGTTCGTCGCTGAGGACACCTGATGTCCGCAATTGATTGTATATTGGCGGCTGCCACTTTCCCGCCTAGGAGGGGCGAGAAGATGGCATGCAGATGAAGGAATTCGCGGTCATCGTTTAGATTCACCTCAAGCAGGGTCTCCTCATGGCGGTGATCGACGCCGTGCGGCTCGAATCGACATTCATCAACAGTTTCCTCCATCAGGATTCGGAAGACCCGACCCGCTTCATGGTCTACGAGACTCGGCCGATCAAGACGAGTTCTTCGACGTCCAGATTAAGCGGGACTGTCGGAAACCTTACAAATCCCGACTTCCAGAGCTTCTAACCGAACCCCGGCGGATCGAAGTGTGGCGACCACTGGCGGGCGGATTTTGCATCCACTTGAACACAGGAGAAGACTATGGCAACCAAGAAAACGTCAACCCAGAAAGACAAAGCATTTGTCGAGAGGGAGATGAACCCATCGAGGCCACACAGGAAGGTCACTGTGGATGTTAAGTCGTTTAGGGTGAAAGTCTCCGAGGAAACGCTGCAAGATTTGCGGGAGCGTCTGGCAAACACGCGCTGGACTGATGAAGTCAAGGGTGCGGATTGGAACTACGGCACGAATTTGGCTTACCTGAAAAAATTAGTCAAATACTGGCAGGACAAATTCGACTGGCGCGAGCAAGAAAAATTTATCAACAGCTTCGCACATTTTCGCACCGATGTTGACGGTTTCGGAATTCACTTCATCCACGAGCGTGGGAAAGGCGAAAATCCGCTGCCGATCATTCTGACGCACGGTTATCCCGATTCTTTTCTTCGCTTCTTGAAGATCATACCAATGCTAACCAACCCAGCGGCGCACGGCGGAGATGCGGCGGATTCGTTTGATGTCGTCGTTCCCAGCATGCCCGGTTACGGATTTTCCGATAAGCCGGAGGATGCGGGAATGCTCTTTAAGGTCGCCGACCTCTGGGCAGCCCTTATGACTCAACGATTGAGATACGAGCGCTTTGCGGCTCACGGGGGCGACTGGGGCAGCACAGTAACTGAACACCTTGCTCGCAGCTATTCCGATTCAATTGTTGGCATTCACCTTACCGAAGTCCCTTTTGCTCATCTGTTCGAAAAGCCCGAGAACCTATCCCCCAATGAGAAGAATTTTTTAGCCGAAGGCGAGGAGTGGCAGATGAAGGAAGGGGCTTACGGGATGATCCAAAGCACAAAGCCGCAATCATTGGCGCAGGGCTTGAACGACTCCCCTGCGGGTTTAGCCGCCTGGATCGTCGAGAAGTTTCGCACTTGGAGCGATTGCAATGGCGACGTGGAGAAGCGCTTTACCAAGGACGAATCGCTGACGAATATCACGGTTTACTGGGCGACTGAAACGATCAATTCTTCGTTCCGGCTCTATTACGATGCTGTAAATGCCGGCATGCTGACGTGGGTTGTCGAGACGATCAAAAAATGGACAGGCTCGTCAAAGGTGCCGACTGGGTTCGCGAGCTTTCCGCGCGATCTTCGTCCGCCTCCACGCGAATGGGCGGAGCGGTTCTTCAATATTCAACGCTGGACAGAAATGCCGCGCGGCGGGCACTTTGCCGCGATGGAAGAACCGGAATTACTGGTTGAAGACCTCCGCTCTTTTTTTCGTCCGTTGCGAAAATCGCGCAATAGATAATTGGCAGGCGCGTTTCAATGTTCCATCCCACCATCATCGTCGAGGAGGTCACACGTGGCCGATGAGCAGCCGGAAGCAGTTTCCGAACTTATGGAACGCTATGCTTCGCCACAGAAGAGTAAGAATTAATTGTCAATTATCAGGAGGAGATTGACATGAATGCGTAGCGACATTAGGGTAACGAGTTTTTGAAAGAATCAGGGGAACCTGCGAGGTCCTATCTCAACGGGAGTAAGAAAGGAGATTAAAATGTCACAGGAAAACATAAAAATTACCAAAAAAATCTATGAAGAATTCAATCGGGGAAATTATTCGCGGGTCCTCGATTTTTTCGATGCGGGTTTGGAATGGGTCGCCGCCGACCATTCTCCCTTAGCCGACCGCAGCCCTTATCACGGTTTGGATGAAGTGCGCGAAGGAGTTTTTGATCGGATTGCCGCCGGTTTTGAAGGTCTCAGGATCAAAGCAGACGAGATTTTCGATGCCGGAGATAAAGTTGTGGTGCTAGGTTATTATGACGGCATTTTCAAAGCGAACGGGAAACAATTTCAGGCACAGATGGCTCACGTTTGGACATTTTCCGGCGCCAAAGCCGCCAAGTTTCAGCAATACGTGGACACTTTCCAAATAGCCGAATCTGCAAAACAGACTGCCAACTAATGGAGGAGCGAACTATGCGTGAACATAAATCAGTACGACCAGTTCCTCAAGGATATGGCACGGTTACGCCCTGGATCATCTCCAAAGACTCCGCGAAGTTGATCGAGTTCTTGGACAAGGCGTTTGGTGCAAAGGAACAACCAGAGAGCCGTACGCTGAACGCGGACGGTTCTATCGGGCATGTCGAGGTCAAGTTAGGCGACTCCATCCTCATGCTCTTCGACTCCCACAAATCATGGAAAGCGACGCCTGCCTTCCTTCGTCTCTACATCGAGGACGTAGAAAGAACGTTTCAGCAGGCCTTAAACACTGGCGCAACTGCGGTAACCAAGCCTACTGAGCTCTTCTGGGGTGATCGTGTGGGACGCGTACGCGATCCGTTTGGCAACATCTGGTGGCTTCAGACACACGTAACAGACGTTTCTGCTGAAGCGATGGAGTCCCGCATGCTCGAGCCTGCCATGATTGAGGCAATGCAATATGTGCAACAGTCGCTAGTCGATGAGCTGAACAGCCATGCGTAGAGTCTCAAGATGCCGCCTAACAATTCATTTCAAGTCGATGCCGCTTAGCGGCTCGGCTTAACTCAGGCGTCGGCGCTTCCGGTTGCTCTAACATCAAATCCTTGAGGAGAAACATTAAATGAGGACAAAAAAATTCAAAGTGAAAATAACGCAGGAAACGCTTGATGATTTGCAGCGGCGTCTGGGAAATACGCGCTGGATAGATGAAGTCAAGGGTGCGGATTGGGATTACGGCACGAATCGAGGCTATCTGAAGAAGCTCGTTGATTACTGGCAGCACAAGTATGACTGGCGGAAGCATGAAGCAGAGCTCAACAAGTTTACCCATTTTAAGGCCGAGGTTGGCGGCGTTAACATTCATTTTATTCATGAACGCGGTAAGGGGTCGAACCCAAAGCCGATTATCCTAACCCATGGCTGGCCAGACTCGTTCTACCGCTTTCACAGAATCATCCCCTTGTTGACCGATCCTGAAAAATATGGCGGCAAGGCTGAAGACTCATTTGATGTCATTGTGCCGTCGATCCCGGGCTTTGGTTTCTCGGATCGAAAGCCGATGAATACCGCGGCCGTTGCCGATCTTTGGGTAAAGCTCATGAATACATTAGGCCTATGAGCACTTTGCGGCGGCTGGTTGTGATGGCGGAGCAATAGTTACAAAGGACCTGGCACTTAAGTATCCGAAAAAAATCATCGCCATCCACCTTACAGATGTCGGTTATCCAACCGGGCAGGAAGACCCTTCCACTATGTCCAAAGCTGAACAGAAATTCGCAGACGCTATCAAGGAATGGTATATGAAAGAAGGTGCCTTTAATATGATCCAATCTACCAAGCCGCAAACACTCGCCTATCAATTGAACGACTCTCCTGCTGGTCTGGCAGCGTGGATGATCGGTATGATCAAGACGGGGGCTGACGGTGATAAAGTCGATGAAGCCTTTGGCAGTCGAGATGAGTTGCTGACCAACATCATGATTTACTGGGTCACGCAGACCGCCGGTTCTGCCGCTCACATGTATGCGGAAGAGGCCAAGGCCACTTACGGAGCGAAACCTTCCGGGCCACAAAAGAGCGAAGTGCCGGCAGCTATTGCGCTATTTCAGCGTGAGGCACAGGCTCCGCGTGAATGGGCAGAACGCAGCCTCAACGTGCAGCGTTTCACCAAGATGCCTCGCGGTGGACACTTTGCCGCCCTAGAAGAGCCCGAAATGTATGCTCAGGATCTGCGCGAATCCTTTCGTGAGATCCCGCCAAGTAACATCCAAATCCTAAACAATGATTTCGTTTTCTTGCGACAGAACGATATGAGAATGATCCCTCTACCCGGACTCGCGGCCTGGCTCGTCGAGAAGTCTCAACGATTAAGCGACTGCGACGGCGACGTGGAAAAGCGGTTCACGAAAGACGGACTGCTCACGAACATCAGGATCTATTGGGCGCCAAAGACGATCGGATCGTCGTTCCGGCCCTACTACGACGTGACGAATGCCGGTGCCTTGAGCTGAATGGTTGAAAAGGCGGAGAAGTGGATAGGTTCGTCTCAGGTCCCGACCGGATTCGCACTTTCCGAAGGAGTTTTCGCACCCGCCGCGCGAATGGGCGCAGCGCTTCTTCAACGTTTAACGCTGGACCGACATGCCGCGAGGCGGACACTTCACGACGATGCAAGAGTCCGAACTACTTGCTGAAGACATTCCGGCATTTTTCCGCCCACTGCGCCAGAGCCAATGAGCCAGACCAACGACCCTCTGCGAAGTTTGCGCATTCATCACCTCGCATGCTAACCGCGCCGGCACGACTTCTGCGCTTGCTGATGCTGCTCCAGGCACGTTCGCTGTGGACCGGGCGTGAATTGGCTGAACGCCTTGAGACGACGGCGCGAACGCTTCGGCGAGACGTCGAGCGGCTGCGAAGTCTCGGCTACGAAGTTCACTCTTCTTCGGGCGTCGAAGGCGGCTACCGGCTCGGACCGAGCACGATACTGCCTCCGCTGGCGCTGGAGGACGATGAGGCCATCGCGATCGCTCTGGGTTTGGCCACCTCGCCCGGCACCGGCGTGTCGGGCAGTGCGGACGCTTCGATGCGCGCTGCCGCCAAGCTCGAACGGCTGCTGCCCGATGGTCTGCGACAGCGCCTCACCGCAGTTCGAGCGTCGATCGTTTCACTTCAGGGCGGAGTGTCGGTCGCCGGCATGGGCATGGTCTCCATCGCGGCGGAAGCGTGCGTCGCTCGGAGGGAACTGCAGTTCTTCTATCGTAATCATAGCGGCATGGAGAGCGTGCGCACGGTCGAGCCGCACGGCCTCGTGTATCGCGAAGCGAAGTGGTATCTGGTTGCGTGGGACAAAGAACGAGAAGCGTGGCGGACATTTCGCCTGGACCGCGCATCGTCGCTCCTCACGACCCAAAGACACTTCGCGTGGCGGCAACTCCCTGAAGAGGGCATGGCGACATATGTGTCGCGAGGACTCGCCGTGGCGCCGTACCGCTTTCGAGCCCGCATCATCGTTCACGCGCCGGCGGAAACGGTGCGCGAAACGATGTCACCTGCCTGGGGCGTGGTCGAACCGATCGACGCGCATCGGAGCCGACTTGAGACCGGCGCAAGCTCGCTCGGCGTGCTGGCTGCCTGGCTCGCTTGCCTGTTGGTGGATTTCGAAGTCGAGGAGCCGCCCGAACTGGTGGACCACCTGAGCCTTGTTGCCAATCGCCTGGAACGCGCGGCGTCGCGCTCGACCTCGCAAGGCATCGCTGAGCGGCCGGGGGCTGGGAACACCGAAGACCGATAGGAAGTGAGGTGGCCGAGGCGTTGGTTAAGACCGGTTATTCTCAGCCGTAGGTGTCCTTTCCGTCGAATCCAGCACCGCCAAGAAGTGGCGCGACATGGGCCTCCATGTCGCCGCCGCTTCGCTTTTGAATGCTGCACTTTCTTGGCTGGGCCGCCGCCGAACAAATCATTTGGACGCGTGAAACAGCGACTTTGTTATCAACGTCGTCAATTAACTTTAACTTGTAGCTTTTAGCCTTAAAATTTAGAGTGAAGAGCCCGAGGCATGAGAGGTTAGCAGTTTGGTCAAAAGCAAAACGAATCGAACGGCGGGCCGAATTCTAAAAACCTACGTTGCGCTTACGCTGCTGTCGACTTTTGCATCATCTTTCATCTGGGGCATCAACACTCTATTCCTGCTAGATGCCGGTCTCGGCATCACCCAAGCCTTTGCTGCTAACGCCTTTTTCACAGCCGGCCAAGTGTTGTTTGAATTACCGACCGGGATCGCTGCAGACACGCTCGGGCGGCGAGCGTCATACCTTCTCGGCTCTGCC
>JBGTLM010000328.1:0-22508 GCA_041744135.1 Pyrinomonadaceae bacterium | reverse complement strand
GGACAGTGGGAAACGCCGTGGTGGGAAGACGGCGCGGATAAAGGGCCCAGGACGCGGGCCGGGTTTCTAGCCACAACCAGGATCAACCGACATGATTTTGGGGTCAGTTGGCAAGATCGTATGGATCGTGGAGGAATCGTTGTCGGCAACGAAGTGGACATCACTATCGATATTGAAGCGATACAGGAAAGCATTTGATTGGCGCGGTTGCTGGAGAATTCAACATGCCAGATTCATGTCAACACCTCAAACAGATTAATAAAGATGTGACTCCGAGCTCCGATGGCTGCGAGGATTGTCTCAAGACTGGCGATCCGTGGATGCATTTGCGCTTGTGCGAAACGTGCGGCCACGTCGGCTGTTGCGACTCGTCAAAAAATAGGCATGCCACCAAGCATTTCCGCCAGACGGCGCACCCGATCATTAAGTCGCTCGAGCCGGGCGAAGACTGGGGCTGGTGCTACGTCGATCAAATCCTCATCGAGTCGCTCTAACCTTACATAAAGGTTCAGAAGGGAAGCGGTATGACTGAAGAAATTAAGGTGGTCGGCATAGGCGGGTCGTTGGCCGTGCCGTCGAGCAGCCTGGCGGCGCTCAGGATCGGGCTCGAAGGCGCGGCGGAAGGCGGCGCGCGGACGGAGTTGTTCGACCTCCGCGAATTGGAGTTGCCGATGTACGCGCCGGACGCGAACGCGCCGGACTCAGTACGGCGGTTGTGCGAAGCGGTCTATGAGGCCGACGGTCTGCTCTGGAGTAGCCCGCTCTACCACGGCACGATCAGCGGCGTGTTCAAGAACGCACTCGACTGGCTCGAACTTCTGGGCCAGCGCCGTCCCGCGTACCTGACCGACAAGGTGGTGGGGCTGATCAGCACGGCGGGAGGTACGCAGGGGTTGCAGGCCGTCAACACGATGGAGTTCATCGTGCGCGCCTTGAGAGGCTGGTCGGTGCCGCTCGTGATCCCGATTCCGCAGGCGTGGCGCGTCTTCGACGACGAAGGGCAGGTGAGCGATCCAAAGATTGCCGAACAGCTCCGCTCGCTGGGGCGTGAAGTGACGCGCGCGGCGGGGCACTTCAAAACGCGGGTGCTCACCACGCCTGACGCCGGGCGGGCTGAGGCGCAAGTGCAACCCATCAGTGAAGCAGAGGTCGCATCTGCTTAATCGAAGAGAAAGGGGGTGCAACAATGATGAAGTGGACAACATGATGGCCCGCAACGGAAAAAGTGATACTGCGGTATTCAGCGGAGTACAGAACGCAGAAAGAAACTATGGCAGCTAGTGAGCAGAACAGGCAAGAAATTGCAGCGGTCCTTGACCAGTATCGCCGCGGGTTTGCCGAAATGAACGTCGAGATGCTTAAAGGCATCTGGGACCAAAGCTATGAAAATATCATCTACGTTGCTCAGGAAAAAGCCCAGCCAGTGCGAGGCTGGGCAGAGGTGGCGCAATATTACGAAAGCGTCCACTGGCTTTTGGAACGGATCACGAGTATGACGATTGGTGAATTCTCGCTTGATGTCTTCGGCGACGTTGCCTACGTTTTTTGCGTCTTCCACTTTGAGGGCGAGATGAAGGGGCAAAAGCAGCCTCATATTGCCGATGGACGGAACACCTTTATCCTGCACCGCAAGAGCGGAACGTGGAAGTTAATCCACTACCATGAGTCTGTTCCCGGTCCACTACCATAGTTGCGCTTGAGGCTATTCAAATTCATAAACAAGAGGATGTATGCAAGCCACTGGAAACCGATATTGATTACTGAGGCGACCGGCAATGTCGGTCGACAGGTAGTGTCTCAACTGATGGTCACGGGCAATGCCGTCCGTGCGATGGCCCGCAACCCAGACTCCGCCGGCTACAGGATGGCGTCGAAGTCGTGCGCGGTGACCTGTCCGACCCGAACACATTGAAGGCGCACATGGACGGGATCGAGGTGGTGTTCCTGATGTGGCCCTTCCCTACGTGCGAGGCCGCGCCCGCGATTTTGGACGCGGTTACGAAACACGCACACCGCATAGTCTTCCTCTCATCGGGAGCCGTACGCGATGAACTCGAACAACAGGCCGAATCGATCGGCCAGCTCCACGCTGACGTCGAGCAGTTGATCGAGAAATCCGGTGTGGAGTGGACCTTCCTTCGACCTTACGGGCTCGCGACCAATACTTTGTGGTTTTGGGCGCCGCAGATCCGCTCCGATGGTGTCGTGCGATGGCCTTTTGGCTCGTCGGCCCAGGCTCTGATTCACGAGCGGGACATCGCGGCCGTGGCGGTGCGGGCGCTCACTGAGGGCGGGCACGCCGGGGCGAAGTATGTCCTGACTGGACCCAAGACGCTGACCCAGGTCGAGCAGGTGCATACCATCGGTGAGGTGATCGGCCGCCCGTTGAGCTACGAGGAGATCTCGCGAGAGGCCGCACGCAAGATGCTGCTCACCGCCTGGGGTGAGCACTCGATCGTGGATGACGCGCTCGACTCCTGGGCCAGGCTGATGACGGAACCCGGGCCGGTCACGTCCACGGTAGAAGAGGTCACCGGAACACCGGCGCGCACCTTCCGCGACTGGCGATCGACCACGCCGCCGACTTCCGTTAAACGTACGCAGACGTGACTTCAACCAGAGGAAAATACACATTGTCAGAGATTTCCAGGGCGGTGAAGTGTTGGTCCGAACATTAGAGTTGGGCTCGCTGCCCAGCGTCTTTAGCACGTTTCGTGCAGAGATGCGCCCGCTTATCAGCCTGGCTGTTCCGCTCATTGCTGGGTTGGCGAGCAACAGCTTTCTGGGATTGACCAATACCTATTTCCTGGGACCGTTGGGCGAAGTGCCACTGGCAGCGGCATCGCTGACCAATAGCATGTTACTCATTTTGTTCGCCTCGTTGTACGGCTTTCTCAGTCCAATTGGCTTTCTGGTTGGGACGTCGTTTGGCGCAGACGATGCGACAAAAATTTCGCAAGTAATGAAGCACGGCATAGTCATTGGCTGTTGCGCGGGTGTGGTCGGGTTTTTGTTCATGGCGCTCGGATTGTTTGCCCTACCCTATCTCGGCCAGCCGGGCGCAGTGTTGCAAATAATTGCACCGTATTGGTTGTTGATGGGCGCGTTTATGATTCCGTCATGCATCAGCCTTGTTTATAAACAATTTTACGATTCAATCGATAAACCGTGGACGGGTGCTGCGCTCACCCTCGTGTCGGTAGTCATCAATATTCCGCTGACGTGGGCATTGGTGGGCGGGCATTTAGGATTGCCGGCATTGGGTTTAGCGGGCGCGGGGTTGTCTTCGTTGATAGCGGGGTGTGTTGGCGCAGCGGTCATGGCAGCGCACTTTCTTCTCGCGCCGGCACACGGGCCATACCGCAAGCCATCAAACTGGCACAAAGGCGCGTTTGCCGAACAGCTGCGTGAAGGCGTGCCGATGGGCGTGCAATATTTCTTTGAACTCGGCGCAGTAACCGTGGCGGGCTTGTTGATTGGACTGCTGGGCGCATCGGCGTTGGCGGCCAACCAAATCGTCTTTAGTGTGTCGGGGATGCTCTACATGCTTCTGGTGGGTATGAGCGCGGCAGTGGGTATTCGTGTGGCGCAGACGGCAGGCAGCGGCGAAACCCAACGCGCTCGCGGCATTGGTTTAACGGGCATGGCCTTAGTAAGCGTGTGGACGGTGGCGTTCACCGTTATGTTGTTCACGTCGGGCGGCTGGGTGGCGCGCCAATTTGTGAGCGATGCCAATGTCATCGCCGTGGCCACGCTGATGTTTGTAGCCGTGGGCGCGATGCAAATTCTCGACGGCGTGCAATCAGTTGGCGTGGGTGCGTTGCGCGGGGTCTTCGACAATCGCTATCCCGCCGTTGTCTCAATCATCGCCTACTGGCTTATTTCGCTGCCGCTGAGCTATGCCTTTGGGTTTTGGTTGAAGTGGGGTGCGCCGGGCGTGTGGGCCGGCTTTAGCGGCGGGCTGGTCGTGGCCTCTGTGCTATTGGTGCGGCGGTTGTGGCGTGTGACTGGAAAGAAACGCTTACCCGGATTGAAGCCGTCACCACCTTCGGGTGGTGAAAAGAAAACCATGAAGACTCCGCCTTACCGTTCTGTGCTTGGTTGCCCTCGCCACTGACTTCACGGAATGCGACGGATCGCCTTTGAAGCCGGGACAGTTCGCTAACCCTTCTAACATTCAAACTATCTAGGGGCAAAACAATGGCTGATCCCCCAATGCACAACTTATGCGGCGCTTGACCGAGGCTTTCTCTAGTGGTGACACGGCTTCACTGAAAGAGATGATCGCTAAGGATGCTACTTGGCACATCCCGGGAAGGAGCCCTGTTGGAGGAGACTACCGGGAGCGACCGATACTTGACATGTCAATCATTGACTTATACAATAATCTGGAATGGCGATCAAGTCACGGCATGCTAAGGCGAAACGAGCGCACCCCGTTGCGTCTCAGGCCCAAGAGGCGTTTGTCACCTTGTTCAGCACGACTGATCGGGTGCGGGCGTTTTTCGCGGCGATCTACACTCCATACGGCATCACCCTACAGCAGTACAACGTGCTCCGCATCCTGCGGGGCGCGGAGCCGGAAGGGCTGCCGATGCTGACGATCGCCGACCGCATGGTCGAGCGCGCCCCAGGTATCACGCGGATGATCGACCGCCTTGAAGCCAAGGGATTAGTGGTTCGCGAGCGTCGTGGAGGCGATCGCCGCTGCGTGCACTGCCGGATCACGAAGCAGGGACTAGGTCTGCTTGCTCGACTGGATGAGCCGGTCGAGGAAGGCAATTGGGCATCGTTTGCCGCTCTGAATAAACAGGAACTCACGCAACTCGTTAAGCTGCTCGAGCGGGTGCGGAAGGGCCACGAGGCGGCGTAAACCGCCGTGACCGAGACAGGAACCTGGGGCTCAGGCTCCAGGTTTTTTCGATGATAATGATTGACTAATCAATAATTCTTCAATCAAGTGTTCAAATGATGAATGTTCTGTGCGGTGGTTGGAAGTGTTTGCCGTTTGAAAAGAGACTATCTACGAGTTGTGCGACCGAGGTGGCATAAGAGAGAGGTGAGGCAATGAACCATTACCGTGAAGTCGGATACTCGCTGTTGCGGGTGACGCTGGGCATGATCTTCCTGACGACAGGCATCGTTAAATTTATGTTGGGGGTCAGCACTTTCGCCGCCGGGATGCAACAGCAGTTTTCCGGCAAACTGCCGGCGTTCATCGTGACGCCGTTTGCTTATGCGCTGCCGTTTGTGGAAGTAGCAGTCGGCGCGCTACTGATACTCGGCCTGTTCAACGTCATTGCGCTCGTCTTAGCAGGGTTGCTGTTGATTGGGCTGACCTTCGGTATGACGGTAGTCAATGAGACCGCGACGGTAGCGGGCAACCTGTCATACGTGCTGATCAGTTTCGTTCTGTTGTGGCTTGCCGATCACAACGGCTATTCGCTTGATCGTCTGCGTCTCGGCAGACCAACGGGAAGAGCGGAGAGCGTGGAATGATTGGAATTTCGTAGTGGCTCAGAGTGGGGAGATCGCCGCAAATTTACGCGGTTGATTAACCGCTTCGACTCTGCGTTGATCAGCGTGTACCTGCGGCGCATCTTCCCTTCCGTCTCCTCAATTGAGCCACTACTCGAAATTGAAACCTATTTACTAAGTTTATTAACGTCTCATATCTACCCGTTGAGCAAATCTGTTTACGGTCCGGGGTTCGTATGCGGTTACTCCTCTCAACCCGTTATGGCCGTAAGGCCGTCGTCGTCGCAGGCCTTGCGGCGATCTTGTTGCTGGCGCTGGCGCCTTTTGGGAGCCGCCATGTCTTTGCGCTCGACCCCGGGAAAGCTATCACGCAGTACAGCCATGACGTGTGGGGCGTAGCAGACGGGTTGCCGCAAAGTTCAGTGCAGGCAATTTTGCAAACGCGCGATGGCTACCTCTGGCTCGGCACACGGGAAGGACTCGCGCGCTTTGACGGCGTCCGGTTCACCGTCTGCGACAAGCGGAACACACGGGCGATCAAGAACAATGTGGTCAACGCCCTGATCGAGAGCCGGGATGGCAGTCTCTGGGTCGCCACTGAGGGCGGACTCAACCGCTTCAAAGGTGGTGAGCTTACCTCCTACTCCACGGCAGACGGGTTATCCAACAACTTCATCCATGCAATCTGTGAGGGTTCAGAAGGCAGCCTGTGGGTTGGCACCTCGGGCGGAGGCCTCAACCGCCTCAAAGACGGCGCATTCACAGTTTATTCAACAGCGACTGGCTTGTCCGATGACGTAGTCTTTGCGGTCTATCAGGACAGGGGCGGAAGTCTCTGGGTCGGCACCAACAACGGTCTTAACCGCTTCAGGGATGCGACGTTCACGGCTTATACGACCAGGAACGGTCTGGCGACGGACACCGTGTGGTCGATCTCCGAGACCCCGGCGGGCGATATCTGGATCGGCACGGTGGCTGGACTGAACCGCTTCCATGGAGGCAAGTTCACCGCTTACACGATGCGTGACGGCTTGCCCGGCGACAATGTGTTCTCGATCCTCGCGTACCGCGAAGGGGGCTTGTGGCTCGCGACGTATAACGGGCTCGCACACTTCCGGGACGGGCGCTTTACGGTTTACACGACCGAACAGGGGCTCGTCGCCAATTTCGTCCGCACAGTTTGTGAGGGCCGGAACGGCGGCCTGTGGATCGGGACGGAGGGCGGGCTGAGCCGCTTCAAGGATGGAAAGTTCATCTCGTACACGACAAAGGATGGTTTAGCGCACAACCGCATCAAGGCGCTTCACGAGGACCGCGAATACGAAGAGGGCGCCGGGCTGGGGTTCACCCTCCAACCGCGCTTCCACCAGAAGCTATGGTTCTACGCGCTCTGCGCCGCGTGTCTCGCGCTGACGGGGTGGGGTCTATACCGGCTGCGCGTGCGGCAGGTCGAGCAGCGATACGCGCTGCTAATGGCGGAGCGTAACCGGCTCGCGCGCGAAATGCACGACACGCTGATTCAAGGAATAACGGGCGCTTCGGCGCTGTTGGAGACGGCTTCGATGGTGCTGCCGACATCGCCCGACAAAGCGAAGAATTATCTCGATAAGACGCGCCATCAACTGCGGCGGAGCTTGGGCGAAGCGCGCCAAGCCCTATGGAACCTGCGACATCAGACGCCGCTTCAAGAGAGTTTCGCGACCCGTTTACATGGCGCCGTGGAGCGTCTCATGGCCGACGCCTCCGTCGAACTTCAGTTTGAAGTGCATGGCACACCTCGCGGTCTCCCTCAAGCCGTCGAAGACAATCTGCTGCGCATCTGCCAGGAGTCGGTCGCCAACGCGGTGGCGCACGCCGGCGCTCGGCACATCCTCGTCGAGTTGCACTTCGAGCCGAAGAGCGCGCGGCTAGCGGTCGAGGATGATGGTCGTGGATTCGACATTTCGCAGTCAGCCATGGCGGATAACGAGACTGGCGTCAATGGTCATCATTTCGGTCTGCTCGGAATCCGCGAGCGGGCGAAAGATGTCGGCGGCGAGTGCCTCGTGCGGAGCGCTCCGGGCGAAGGAACGGAGGTCTCCGTGACTGTGCCTGTGGATTAAGCTGATCGCCGTATGAAGAGACCCGAAACGATTCGAATCATGGTAGTTGACGATCATCCGGTGATGCGTATCGGCTTGATGGCGCTCGTCAACGAGCAAGCCGGCATGACTATTGTGGCGGAGGCCGCAGACGGCAGGCAGGCAGTCGAGCTTTTCGCCCGGCACAAACCCGACATCACGATGATGGATTTGCGCCTGCCGGGGATGAGCGGCGCGGAAGTAATTGCCTCCATCCGTCAGGAGTTTCCCGCCAGCCGCTTCATTGTGCTCACGACCTACGACGGGGATGAAGACATCTACCGGGCGTTTGCAGCCGGTGCGCAAGCCTACGTGCTCAAAGGCATGACACATGAGGAATTGCTTGATGCTATCAGGATCGTCCACACCGGGGGGCGCTACATTCCCCCGGATGTCGAGCGACGGTTAGCGGCGCGCCCGCCGAACTCCGCTCTGACGGCCCGCGAATTGGAGGTCCTTGAGCTGATCGTGCAGGGAAGGAGCAACCGGGAGATTGCTGATCTCCTGTCAATCAAAGAAACCACCGTCAAGTGGTTCGTCAAAAGCGTCTTCCTTAAGCTGTACGTCCGCGACCGCGCGCAGGCCGTGGCCGCCGCCTTGCAACGCGGCATCGTCCGCCTTTAGTCGCCCGCATTCTCGGCACAGAAAAGTTACCTTCCCCCCTCCCACGGAAGGGTGACAAGTTACCCTTTCGCTCTCAGGATCATTTACAAAATCTACACCGGCTACTGGTACTAGGCCGACCCTCGATCGCCGAGTTGCACGTCGCTTTGCGCGAGGTGACATGACGCTGCCGCCCCGATTGGAAGATCGACATGCGGAGAAGCGCGCGAAATGGGAGCGCGGCGACAAGAAGGATTTTTACCCTTACGGTAAGACGTGGAGGCATGTGTTCGTCCGTATGAGCGGAGTTCTGAATGAACTGACGCAACTTTCTGGGCACGGGTTCTCTGGGACTCGCCGCCGCATCGTTAACCACCGCCGCCGCTAGCGGCTGCCACTGCCAAGAGGAGACTGTAATGCAAGACTCGGCTCAACTGCCAAAGCTGTCGCTGCTTTCCCGTGACACCACTGCCCTGCTGCTGATCGATCACCAGATCGGTCTGCTGACGGGCGTGCGCGACATGAACGTCGCGGAGCTGAAGCACAACGTCGTTGCGCTGGCCAAGGCAGCCCGAGTGCTTGGAGTGCCGGTTGTCGTGACTGCCACCGCGCCGGACGGAATGTGGGGGCCGACGATGCCGGAGCTGACCGACGCCCTGCCGGGTGTCCAAGTCATCAAGCGCACGGTGGTCAACGCCTGGGACGAACCTAAGTTCGTCGCCGCCGTGAAGGCCACAGAGCGCCGGCAGTTGATCATCGCCGGACTGTCCCTGGAGGTCTGTGCGGCCTTTCCGGCATTCTCGGCCACGGCGGCCGGCTATGACGTGCGGGTGGTGTTGGACGCGTCGGGGACGTTCAGCGAAGCCAGACGCACCACGGGGCTGCTGCGCCTGAGTCAGGCTGGCGTGGTGGTGACCGACTACGCGACCGCGGTGGTCGAGATGCTCAAGGACAACGCCGATCCAAAGGCCCACGACGTTTATGCCGCGCTCGACATTCCTTTCGCCACCTTAACGGGTCAGTTGCATGGCGTATTCACCAAGGGGCAGTGACGGTTCTAGTCGCCGGACTGAAGTTGTCGTTAGGCTGAGGATAAGTTTTCTTGAACGGAAAAGTTGCAATCGTCACAGGCGCATCGAAAGGCATTGGCGCCGCGATCGCTAAAAGGCTCGCCACCGAAGGTGCAAGTGTCATCGTCAACTACACCTGTAACGAAGCGCGCTCAAACGAAGTCGCCTAGAGAATTACATCCCGCCAACGCGAAAGCGTTGCGCGCAAACACTCGCGATCTCGCAGCGATCAAGCGGCAGTTGGATGAAATCTTGGAGACCTTCGGCCGATTGGACATCCTCGTGAGCAACGCCGGGACGTTTGCTCCCAAGTCGCTGGAAGAGTCGACTGAGGAGGATTTGGATGAGACGTTCAATCTGAACGTCGCGCGGTGTTTCTGGCCCGCGCGAGGCCGCGAGGCGTATCACCGAGCGCGGTCAAATCATCAATATCGGCAGCATCAACGCTGATCGGATGCCCGCATTGTCTCTGGGTATCGAAAAATGACGATCCGCCAGGGCATTTGGCGGGCTAGGTCGACACAGGCCCTCCAGGCGATTCATGTCAACGCTTCGGTCTCTCGCGAGGTGGCCGACGAACTGAGGGTCGGGTTGTCGGGTTGTCGGGTTATTTTCTGCGCCAGATCACCGACGACAGGATCGACGGCTCGGCTGTTGCAAATTCGCGCGAGCGGATACTCGGCCTTGGCCCGGGACTGCGATGGCAGCGCGGAAGTTCGTCCCTGTTCGTCCACGTTTACGGCGAAGGCGGGCGAGGTCATCTTCCTGACCAAGGGTACGAAGGTCGTTTACGAAGGTGCCGAGGACGATACGGAAGTCGTCTACGTGACCTACCCGTATTGGATGGAAGCCCAATGTAACTCGGAACACGCCGCGCTGCTCGATAGCTTCCACCCGGTCTAAGTCGTGATGTCATCACGGCTGGGATAGTAACGAGGAGGCAGACCGCGAGAAGCACGGTTAACGCCTCCTCCAATTCCAGTCGAAGGGGATCTCTGCCGCTTCGCCTTTCCGACCGAAGAAGGGGCTGCTTGTTTGAAATGGGGACGGGAATGCTCTTATGGAGCATTCCGCGCGAAGACAGGGGAAGGAGAAACGACAGTGACCGAGACAGTGGCGGCACAGAGCCTGCTGACGCCTGATAACTGCGCGATGATTTTCATCGACCGTCAAGGGCAGACGGTCTTCGGCGTCCAGTCGATTAACCGCAGGAACTCATCAACAATGTCATCGGACTCGCCAAGACGGCGAGACTTTTCAATGTCCCGACCGTCTTGACTACCGTCGGCGTCGGGACTTTCATCTTCGCCTTTAAAGCCCATTGATCGCGAAGGCATCATCACCCTGCGATATGTGGGAGCAGATGAATTTAGGAAAGCGTGGGAAGAAACGTTCGCGTTTTTCCAAGGTCCGATCGACTATTAAAGTCACGATCGTAACATCACTATGGGCAATGACTTGGCATTCGGCCCACAGCCTTAACCGGTTGAGCAGAACAATGAAGAATGGGCAGAAGATCGATTACTGGCATCGCTGGACGGCCTGCTTCCGCAAGGTCAACGGCAAGTGGCTAGTCACGCACCAGCATGTTTCGTTGCCCTCCGACCTGGAGAGCGGCAAAGCGGTGATGGACCTCAAGCCCTAAAATTCTTACACGAGCGTCGAGGCGAGGGTGGCGTTCGGAGGCTTCTGAAATTTGCCTGCCTCCGTGCAGCCGCAGATGACAAACAAGGCAAAGGAGACAACCGAAATGGTACGAGTAAAAATGACCGGCGCGAAGGAGACTCTCAAATACTTCCAAGACAAGATGGCGTTTACCACCGGACCCGTCGAACTCAACAGCATGATGGATCACGCCCAGCCGGTCAACGTCGTTGACGTGCGGCAGGCTGATGACTACGCCAAAGAACACATTCCCGGCTCGATCAATCTGCCGAAGGACAAGTGGGACACGCTCGCAGGTTTATCGAAGGACAAAATCAATGTGCTCGTGTGCTACTCGGAAGTGTGCCACCTGGCAGCGTCGGCAGCCGTCGAGTTCGCGGGCAAAGGCTACCCGGTGATGGAGATGGACGGCGGAATGAAGGCGTGGAAGGAGAACAAGCTGGAGGTTGAAACTTAACCATCAAAACTCACGGCGACGGCTACGCCTTCATGCAGCACCTCATCTCTGTCGTGACGATGATAAATGAGCGGTGACAGGTGCATAAGGGAAAAATATGCCGGACTGGTCAACGTGGATTTTATTCGCGGGGGCATCCGCGATTCTCGTCTTCACGCCGGACCGAACACGGAGTACATCATCGCCCGGAGCGTGCAGCAAGGGCGCACCGCAGGGATAGTTTCAAGTCTGGGCGTCGAGACGGGAACGCTGATTCACATCATCGCCGCCGCCTTCGGCATCTCGGCGTTGCTGGTGTCGTCGGCGCTGCCCTTCAACGTCGTGAAATACGCGGGCGCGGCTTACCTGATTCACCTCGGCGTTAAGACTTTGCTGACGCGGGAAAAACTCGGCGCGGCGGAGGCAGTCGAAGCGAAGAGTTTGCGCCTCACGTTTTCGCAAGCCGTGTTGGTGAATGCTGACACTCACCGAACGAGGGATGATGTGGAATGATCTGCCGACACCCGATGGCGCTCTGTCTCTGCAACTCGCATTTCGGGTGCGCCCAAGGAGGTCGATGTGTGCCGCCGCCCTCGAAAAGGGGGCGCAGAGATCGTCAAACCGCCGACCAATCAGGCGTGGGGTCACCGGACGTTGTTCTTTCGAGATCCGGACGGGAACGTCCTCGAGATTTATGCGGATATATGAGAACGGCGCGGGCGAAGTGGGCACGCCATCGCGTCCATCGGCATCACGATCTGTTCGACCAACGGAGAGATCGACTTCCTCTCCAATCATAAATTTAGCTCGCAAGGAGAAACACAAGGAGAAAGATGACACAACAAAACAACGGCAAACTCGGAGGAGCGGCAAAGAGCCTGCTCACGCCTGATAATTGCAGCCTCCTGCTGATCGACTACCAGCCGGTGCCCTTTTTTACAGTGCAATCTATGGACCCGCAACTGCTGATCAACAATATCTTGGGACTCGCAAAAACGGCGAAGGTATTCAGTCTCCCGACGGTCCTGACGACTGTGACCGCGGATACGTTCGACGGTCCCATGTTGCCAGAGCTGCAAACGGTTTTCCCCGACAATCAGCCAATTGACCGCACTGGCAATAACCCGTGGGAGGATGAAAGAGTCGTTTCAGCCGTGCAGAACGCCGACCGCCAGAAAATCGTGATGGGCGGCTTCTGGACAGGAAACTGCCTTGCACTTTCCGTACTCTCTGCACTTGAGGATGGATATGAGGTCTACGTCGTGGCGGATGCCTGTGGCGATGTGAGCGCGATGGCTCACGACATGGCGATCCAACGAGTGATCCAGGCTGGAGCAGTGCCGATTACGTGGCAGGCGGTGATGCTGGAATTGCAGCGTGATTGGGCGCGTGAAAAAACTGCCGGGGAAGTTAAGGAAGTTGGGAAGCAACATGGCGGTGCTATGGGACAGGCTGCAATCTATGCAGAATCGATGATTCCGAAGGCCAAGTAAGGCGACCAATCTCGACCGGTACTGCGAACTCAAGATAATTTTAAACGGCTCTAACGGCGACGCCGCGCTGCTTGATGCCTTCCACCCGGCATAAGCCGCGGCGTGGTCAGGGCCGGGATAGTAACGAAGGACGCGTGAGCCGCCCACTCGAAGATGCCGCAGCGCGAGTTTGCGCGCCTGAGCGGGCGACCGCACGGCTATTAGCTCTCCCGTGAATCTTCATGGCAGCGACAGTGCCGTGACCGGCGCGAGTGTGACAGGGAAATGCTAGGTGCCCACATTTGGACGGTTCGCGATGGCAAAGCTGTAAAGTTTCAGCAGTATCTCGACACATACAAAGCGGCAGGGGACGCAAGAGGTTGAAGTGTCTTTCACCCGCGGGATTGTTGAGCAGTGGCGATCAAAGCGTCGATTCATGACTGGGCTTGGGCGGCTATCGGTTGAACGGGATGCGGCGATAGAAAAACCGCTTAACAAAAGCATTCCCAAACATAGGAGAACATAATGGACAATCGAAACAAGGAAGCCGAAACCGTATTGCGGTTTATCAATCCGCCGGGATTGTACAATCCCACGGCCAACGGCTATTCACATCTAGCAGTCTTTCCCGCCGGCTGGCGGGTAATCCTCCCCGCAGGACAGGGCGGCGAAACCGAAGACGAAGTCCTTTCGGAGGACTTCGCCACCCAGCTCAAGCAAGCCGTGCAAAACACGAAAATCGTGCTTGCCGCCGCCGGCGCCAAGATGTCCGACGTGGCGAAGTTCACTCTTTACGTCGTCGATTACGACAAGGAGAAATTCCGGATCATAAGAGAGGAATTCGATCGGGTATGGGGCGACCGGAAACCGGCGTGGACGCTGGCCCCGGTGCCGGCATTGGCGCTTGAAGGCATGCTTATTGAAATCGACGTGATCGCGGTCGTGCCGCGCTAGGTGCCGTAATGCCTGCCGCTGGTGAGTGGCGGGGAGGAGGCGGTTGTTCCTCAGAGTGATGGTGTGTGATGACCGGGGCCGATCAGGTGGGCCTCAGGCATCATCGAAGATAGCGATGGAACCTACGGGAATGATCTGATGAAGCACTCCCCGCAAAACAGGAGAAGGAAGAATGACAATGACCAAAACAGTGACGGCCAGGAAGCTCACGAAGATCGGTGTTGCCGTCGTAGGCGCGGCGCTCTTGTTTATGAGTGGCGTCGCGTGCCGGCGCGACGCGTTCGATGCTGATCAGATCGGAGACCCACGGCCTGGCGTCCCGCGATTCCGCGACGCGACCGCGAACCTGTCGCCGCGCTACGCGAGCCGCACCAGCGGGTTCGATAGCGGCGGCGCGGGCGTCGCGATCTTCGACTACGATAACGACGGCCGGCTCGACATCTTCGTTACCCACAACGCCAACCCGACGGTCAAGCCTGAGTTCCTCGCCAACGAGGCCAACCCGGTCGGCGGCGGGGTGTCGAACGCACTCTACCGCAACCTGGGCGTCGGCGAGGACGGCCTGCCACATTTCCGCGACGTTGCCGAGGAGGTCGGCCTGGCGGACCGGTTCGCGATCGGATATGGCGCCGTCGCCGCCGACTTCGACAACGACGGCGATCGGGACCTGTATGTCGCCAACGGTCTGCGCGGCGTGTCGCAGAGCGAGTTCGGCGTCGATACCCCGCAGGGCCATATTCCGGGCTTCCGCGATCCAGGCGGTCACCGCTTCCCGGCGGTCGTCGCGTTCGATACCCCGCGCGGCGCCCTTAACGGCGAGTTCGTCGTGGAAACCGATCCGGCAACCGGCAAGCCGCGTGGCCAAGGACGCAACTCGCTCTACAAGAACCTGCTCGTCGAGACCGGCAAGGCGACGTTCGTGGACATCACCGACGACGCCGGCCACGCCGGCGGCACCCATGATCGCCCGGGCGGCCGCCACTCCGTGAGCGTCAGCCTCGCGGATGTCGACGGCGACGGTCTCCTCGACATTTTCGTCTGCAATTTCCTCGACCCGGACTTCTTTAGCTTCTCCCGGAAGGTCGATCGGAACGGCCAGGTCGTCACCAACGGGTCGGGCGCCAACCTCCTCTTCAACGGCGAGCGCTGGGAGCTGCTGCGCAACAACGGCGACATGACGTTCACCGATATCACCGAGGCCGCCGGGCTTCTCCCGGCCGAACGGCCCACGATGTTCACGATGTCCGGTCGCCGCGTTCCGGTGTTCGACGAGGCCCTGCGCGATGTCGCCGGCAAGCCGGTGGGCGAGAATTTCCCGCACGTGTGGGCGTCGGGGTTCAGCGACTACGATCAGGACGGCGATCCCGATCTGTGGATCGCGGCCGACATCCCGGGCTATCTCTACTTGTTCCGGAACGACACGCCGCGCGGCGGCGCGCCGCGGTTCGTCGACGTCAGCCGGCTCGCGGGTGTGGACATCATCGGCGACTGGATGAGCGTGGCGTTCGGCGATTTCGACGAGGATCTCGACATCGATGTCTTTGCCGGCAACTTCGGCGGCTCCACCTACATGCAGCCCGAGGTCGACGACCCGGCAAAGCAGACCGTCCTCGGCGCCGCCGAGTACCACCGCTGGCAGAAGCACGGCGGTCAGCTCAACGCGCTGTTCCGCCTCGACGGTGTCCGTCATCTCGGCGGCGGCAAAGACGCGACCGCGGTGCCCATCCTTGTCAATGTGATCGACACGGTGCGCGTGACCCATAGCCGATTCCTGCCGCCGACGACCTCGGATCCGACCCGTGTCGCGCCGCCCAAGCCGGTGCTCGACGGCCTCGAGCCGTTCGAGTTCGTGTGGGGATCGACAGTGCTCGACTTCGACAACGACGGCCACCTCGATCTGTATTTCCTAGGCAGCCTGGGGCGCGGCGGCGACGGCGCGACCGGCTCCTTGTTTAACAATCCCGGCCGGCTTCTCCGGGGCGACGGCAAGGGCGGGTTCACCGACGTCACCGTCGAGGCGCACGCGCTCGACATCTCGGGGGTGAGATACGAGAACGTCGATGCCGGCCGTGCCCCGGTGCCCGCCGACCGGATCTCGCTAGATCTGCACGAGAACGGAAAGGCGGTCGCCGTCGGCGATCTCAACGACGATGGCGCGCCCGACCTGTTTCTCACCAACAACGGCGGCTTCGACAGCAACCTCCCGGGCGCGCGCGAGATCATGCCGGGCCTGAAGCAGTACGAGCCCGGTCCTGCCTTCCTCTATGTCAGCGAACGCCCGACCGGGCACTGGATCAAGGTCCGACTCGTCGGCGGTCGAGGCAGCAACCGCGACGCGATCGGCGCCTTTATCACCGTGAAGTATCGCGAGGGCGGCAATCTGCAGACCCGCGTCCTTGAGGTCGCCGCCGGGACCGGTCACCAGGCGATGAACAGCCTGATCCAGCACGTCGGCCTCGGGCGCGCGACCGTCGTCGAGGAGATCGTCGTGCGCTGGCCGTCCGGTCGAGTCGAGAGGTTCCACGACCTCGCCGCCGGTCACACCGTCACGTTCATCGAGGGCCCGTGACCGCTTAGCCGCGCGTCGCCGCGGCACTCGCTGCGGCTATGGTGTGATCATCGGGGACTTGATCCCGCAGCAGATCAGACGATCTTGCACGACGCGGAGCATCCCTCGCGCATCATCCTGCCAATCATGGCGACCCCTCTCCGATAGGGTTGGCGTGACGCCCTCTGATATCGGTTTGAGATGTACGGGAATGATGAAGCACTCCCCGCACAAACGGTGAAGGAGAAATGACAATGACCAAAGAAGAAGAAGTGACAATGACTAAAACAGTGGCGGCCAAGAGCCTACTGAGGCCGGATAACTGCGCGATGATTTTCATCGACCATCAAGGCCAGACGGTCTTCGGTGTCGAGTCGATGGATCGGCAGGAACTCATCAACAATGTCATCGGACTTGCCAAGGCAGCGAAACTCTTCCATGTCCCGACCGTCTTGACCACCGTCGCTGCCGGGACTTTCACCGGGCCGATCTTGACGGAGATACAAGAGCTCTTTCCCGAATTAAAGGCTATCGATCGCTCCGGAATCAATGCTTTCGAGCAGGAAGATTTCGTCGCCGCCGTCGAAGCGACAGGGCGCAAGAAGATTGTCATGAGCGGGCTGTGGACATCGATCTGCGTCAGCAACCCTGCCCTCTCGGCGCTCGAGGAGGGTTACGAAGTGTATGTGGTCGCCGACTGCTCCGGCGACGCGACCCAGGTGGCGCACGACATGGCGATGCAACGGATGATTCAAGCGGGGGTGAGGCCAACGACGTGGTTCCAAGTGATCCACGAACTTCAGCGTGACTTTTCCAGACAAGAGACCTACGACGGGTTTATGGACATCATGATGCAGCACGGCGGGGCTTACGGGCAAGGCATCCGATACGCCGAGGCGATGGTCGAAAGCTACGGCAGCAAGCCATCCACCGCGCGTGGCCGGTCGAGCGGCGGCAGTCGAAGTTAGTGAAGCCCAGAAACATGAATCGAGCACCTCGCGCTCACTGGAACGCTAATGAAAGTCGTGCAATGGAAAACTATGACGTCATTATTGTAGGAGGAGGCTCGGCTGGCGCCGTCCTCGCGAACCGGCTGAGCAAGGATCCCCGGCGTAAGGTGCTGTTGGTAGAGGCCGGGCATGCGTACCGCAAAGCGGAGTATCCAGACGTTCTGGCAAACGCTAATCGCGTCGGCGGCAGCGAAGCTTATGACTGGGACTACATGTCGGAGGAGGGGTACGTCGGCCATCCCATCCATGCCACCAGGGGGAAAGTGCTTGGTGGCAGTTCATCTGTGAACGCCGCGGTGGCTATGCGCGCTCGTCCGGCAGATTTTGAACGCTGGAGGGCGCGCGGAATCACCGGCTGGTCGTTTGCCGAAGTTCTCGAAAGCTACAAGGCGCTCGAGAATACAGAGACCGGCGAAAGCGCATGGCACGGTCGCACCGGTCCGTTTCCGATTCGGCAGCGCACGTTGGAAGAGCTGACACCGTCGCTCAGAGCTTTCATTGAAGGGACAGTGGCCGCAGGTTTTGATCGGGTAGAAGATTTCAATGCCGCGGAACAACACGGAGTGGGGCCGTATCCGCTGAACGTAGTCGACGGCATCCGTCAGAATACCGGCATCGTCTATTTGGATGCTGAAGTTCGAGCGCGTCCGAGCTTAACGATACGCGGTGACGCAGAGGTCGATCGGATAACGATCAGCCGAGGACGAGCCACGGACCTGCGATTTGTCGACGGAAGCGTAGCGCATGCGGGGGAGATCATCCTATCGGCGGGAGTTTATGGCAGCCCCGCCATTCTCATGCGGTCAGGCGTAGGCCCCGCCGACGATCTGATTGCGCTTGGCATCAAGCCTGTCGCAGACCTGCCGGTCGGAGAACGGCTGATGGACCATCCGTTCTACTACAACGTGTATGCCCTGAAGCGTGACATGAATAGCGTGAGTCCGGTGGCTGGGGCGATTCTCTGGACGCGCTCGCAAGACGTAACGGGCGACGAACTGAACCTGCATGTTTCCGCAACGCATCTCTGGGATCCGACCACGAGCCCTACCGAGGGTGCAATTGTTCTTGCTACTGCGTTGACGCAACCGGATTCCGTGGGCACTCTAAAACTCGCGAGTTCAGATCCGACCGAGGCTCCGTGCATCGATTTCAATTTCTTGGCAAGTGCACGCGATCGCCGGCGTCTGCTTGAAGGAGTCAAGCTCTCTCGCAGGATCGGGCGCACCAATCCGTTCGCGGGCGTGCTGGATCATGAAATGCAGCCAGGAGAAAAGGTTCAGGCCGATTCCGACTTGGAGGCTGCGATCTTCGCCGGGCTTGATACATACCAACACGCAACGTCCACGGTGCCGATGGGCGCTGACAGTGATCCGACAGCAGTCGTCAACAACGCGGGCATAGTTCGTGGAATTGCGAGCCTACGCATAGTCGACGCCTCGATCTTTCCTGAGATCCCTTCGGTCGCGACCAATCTCACGACGATTATGGTGGCCGAGCACATCGCTGCACGCATTCTTACTTGAAGGAGCCCGCGCGAGGAAAATGATTGCGGAAGGTAAGATGACTGAGGCAGGCCGCGGGTCATTGCCGTTGGATTTCAAGGACTAGCTGATGACCGCTTTGGAATGATCCGCAGCGTCATAGCCATGCATCGCTTCGGCTGGGCGGACGCTCGGGGCGGGATAGAAAAATAGAGTATGCGAGATGTTTTGCTAACGGCAATCGCGCCGGTTATCTGGGGAACGACTTATTTTGTAACTACCGAGTTTTTGCCAGCGAATCGCCCATTGACAACCGCCGCGCTCAGGGCTTTGCCGATTGGCTTGCTTTTACTAATTGTATTTCGCCGGCTGCCGCAAGGCGAGTGGCGATTTCGGGCCGCTATTTTAGGCGCGTTAAATATCGGTTTCTTTTTCGCCTTGCTGTTTATCGGTGCGTATCGGCTGCCGGGCGGTGTAGCGGCGGTCGTCGGCGCGATTCAGCCGTTAGCCGTTGCTTTTTTGGCGTATTTTCTGCTCGGAGAAAATTTAACCTGGCTGAAGATCCTGGCGGCAATTTTGGGTCTCGTGGGCGTGTCTTTAATCGTGCTGAAGCCTTCGGCGCATCTTGATACAATCGGACTCGCCGCAGTTTTTGCTGGAACCTTAATGATGGCGACCGCCACGGTTTTGCTCAAATTTTGGGGGGAACCACCCGTCCCGCTGCTTGTTTTTACTTCATGGCAGCTTGTCTGCGGCGGTTTAATGCTCGCTCCCGTCGCGCTTATTGTCGAAGGAATTTCGTCGCCGATGAGCGCGACGAATGTTTTCGGCTACATCTATCTCGGCATCGTCGGAACAGGTTTAGCCTACGCGCTATGGTTTCGCGGAATTTCGCGGCTGAACGCTTCGACCGTTACATTTCTCGCCTTGCTCAGTTCGGTAACGGCGGTTTTAATTGATGCTGTCCTTTTGGGCAAATGGTTGAGCGTTGGGCAAGTTATCGGCGTGATATTTGTTCTGTTCGGAATTGCACTGGCGCAGAAATTTCCGGCTGGAGATTTCAGACAAGTTAAACCTACCACCAATTAATAAGAATCAAAGCCGAGTCTGACAAATGTTGATTCGATATTTACAGCACGTTCCGTTTGAGCGTCTTGGCGGTATTGATGTGTGGGCTAAAGCAAACGGGCATCAAACCAGGGCGATCAAGGTTTATGCGGGTGAGCCTTTTCACTCCGCCGAGGAGTTCGACTGGTTGATTGTGCTTGGCGGTCCGATGAACGTTTACCAGGAGGCCGCGTTTCCGTTTTTGAAAGGAGAGAAACACTTCATCGAACGGACTCTGCGCGCCGGGAAAATGGTTCTGGGAATTTGTCTCGGCTCGCAGCTGATTGCAGATGTTCTAGGCGCAAAAGTTGTCAGAAACGAACACGAAGAGATCGGTTGGTTTCCCGTCGAGTTAACAGCGGAAGCGGCGGATGCGAAAATTTTTTCAGCTTTACCGCACGCGTTCACGACCTTTCACTGGCACGGCGAGATGTTTGAGATTCCGACGGGCGCACAGCGCATGGCCCACAGCGCGGCGTGTCAGAATCAGGCTTTTGTGTACGGCGAAAATGTTTGCGGGGTGCAGTTTCACCCCGAAGTTACGAAAGAAAGTCTTCGTTTAATGTTGCAATACGAAAGTGAAGATTTGAAGACCGGAGAGTTTATCCAAACGGCGGAAGAGATGATTGGGGAAGCGACGCGCTTTGATGGAAACGCCGCTTTGCTGAATTGTCTGTTGGATTCGATTGAACTGCAAAGGCGGAAAGGCAACCGTTAGAGAGCGTTTATTCAGTCGATGCAATGAATCCATGCCCCCTTGACGTTTGTTCCTGCTTTGATTGATGCAGATACTTCACTTGCATTGGAGTGAAACAAAATGAACGATGAAAAACTTTTCGATGCTTCGCGAAGAGATTTTTTGCGAAAGAATTTTGGCGGGCTGCTTTTAAGTGGGATGTATTTGAGCGACGCTTTTCAAGCTAAAGCACAGCGTCACACCGACCATCCAAGCGTTCACGGCATGGCGTTGATCGGCGACCAGACGTTGTTTCTTTCTCACTTGCCATTGTTCAGTTCGCCCGAACGACGGTCGCCGCATAATTATCAAGCGCTGCTCGAAGCCGCTTTTTCAGATGCGCGACACCAAACGCAATACATCGCTGACCGCAAGGAATCAAAAACGAAACTTTATACGGTTGAGCCTGAAAAATTTGTCTTGACGGATTTGATAACGACAGACTCTGACCGCATTCGCGTCGCGTCCTTTAAGGCGACCATTTATAGAGACCACTTTGAACGCGGCGGAACGCCGATCATCAAAGACGCCCGGCTGATGATTCTAAACACCATTCACCTTCGCGCTTTTGATTCGTCGCTGGAAAGGCCGTCGAAAATTGAGTACATCCTTTTCGGAAAAGGCAACCAGACCTTCGGCGCGCATAAGATTACCAGGCCGCCCGACTTTGACCATCTGCTTTCTGTGAAAGTCAGTGGCGTGAAATTAACCGATGCGAATTTGCAAAAAGGGCTCCGGGTACGTGTTCCGACACACGCGGAGACAATTGATTCACGCTTGCAAGAAAACCAAAGCCTTATTTGTGAGATTGAATTTCCAAACGACAATCAGCCAAAGCAAGCACAGGCTCGTCTCACCGTCCTGAAAGAATTGTATTTCGAGACGGGTGATTTGGCTTCGTAAGGTCTGGTTTCTTTGCTTTGACATCATTGCTGCGTTTGCCCACTTGCATTGGTCTGTGTGAAAACAAGGAAAAATGAAGGGGTTATATTTTAACGATTTTGGCGGGGCGGAAGTTTTGCAATACGGCGAACTGCCCGACCCCGAAATTAAAAGCGGTCAGGCTCTGGTCAGAATGCACGCCGTCGGTTTGAACTTTGCCGACATTTATCGTCGCCGAGGAAATTATCATCTAGCGGGCGAACCGCCTTTTATCCTGGGTTATGAAGGCGCCGGGGAAATCGTTGCCAGCGAAAAATTATCCCAAACCGAATTAAGCGTCGGCGACCGCGTGGCGTTTGCCGACAGCCCTTTCGCCAATGCCGAACTCGTCGCGGTTGATTTGGAAAAACTCGTCAAACTGCCTGCCGCGATCAGTTACGAAACGGCGGCGGCAACAATGCTGCAAGGTTTGACGGCGCACTATTTAACGAATGACAGTCATTCGATCAAACCCGGCGAAACGGCTGTGGTTCACGCGGCTGCGGGCGGTGTCGGTCTGCTTTTGACGCAAATCATCAAGCTTAAAGGCGGCAAAGTTTTAGCGGTTATTTCCGGCGAAGCGAAACGGGTTGCCGCGCTCGAAGCCGGAGCGGATGCCGCCGTTTTATACGACGAAGAGTGGGTTGTACGAGCGCAGAAATTTGGGAGAGACGAAAACGGCGTGGACGTGGTTTTTGATTCGGTCGGGACAACGCTTGACGCGAGCCTCGCCGCAGCTCGCAAGGGCGGGCAGGTTGTTTTTTACGGAATGGCGGGCGGCGATCCGGAGAAAGTTGATCCGCGCCGCTTAATGGACGAATCGAAAACCGTAACGGGCGGCGATTTGTGGAATGTGCTGACTTCCGGCGAAGAGCGCAGGCGGCGTACAGCCGAATTGTTTTCGTGG